>QZLD01000320.1 GCA_004796385.1 Gammaproteobacteria bacterium
AGTTGACGGAGAGGAGGAGTTTCATCTTAATTTTGAAAGTCAGTCGGTTCTTGTTGATAACGTAATTATGTCTTTGGATATTGACGATGTTGATAGTTTTGGTCCTGAGATAATAACTATTCCGGGATTTCCGCTGCCGGGAAAATATCGCTATTGTGTTCATCATTATGGAGGAGGGCAGACAATAATTGATTCGCCAGCTAGAGTAACGCTTAATTTAGGGGATGAGCAGATCATTTTTTCCCCGGATAGCGCTGTAGGTGATTTTTTAGGTGAGGATGATATGTGGTGCGTATTTTCATTTAACGTAGGTGGTGATTTAAAGCCCTCAATAGATGTTGAGCAGACAGTTAGTACTTATTATGCGGACTATGAAGAGACGGAAAGGGCTTTATATTTAAAAGCAACTAAAAAGAAGAAATATTATAAATGATTTGCCGGTTTCCCTCTTCCTTAGACAGTTTCTGTTTGAAGAAGGGGGTTACATCGGAATAACTAACTTTTCGCCAGCCCTTATCTGGCTATCTTGAAGATCATTTACCTTAATTATCTTATCAATAGATGTATTGTATTTTTTTGCGATCAAAGAGAGGGTTTCGCCTTTTGATACAGTATGCTTCTTATTTTTGTTGTTCTTGTTTGGATATGCCGGTGTTTTTCTTAAAAGGGCTGTTTTGCTGTATTCGTCATAGTATTTTTTGATGCCATTATTAATTGCTACTGCCAATTTGTTTTGGTGTTTGGAGTTTTTAAGATTTTTTTCTTCTTTAGGATTTGATATATAACCCAATTCGATAAGTATGGACGGGATGTCTGGTGCTTTAAGAACAACAAAGCCGGCATTTTCGACCTTATTATTGTGTAGAATCACCTTTTTACCAAGTTCTTTAAAAATAATGTTTCCCAGCTTTTTACTGGCATTATTTGTTCCGGTTTGAGAGAGGCTTAATAGTACAGAGGCAAGAACATCATCTTTATCATTTAAGCTTACTCCTCCAACAAGGTCGGAAGAGTTTTCCTTGCTTGCCAGCCATTTTGCCGCTTCTGATGATGCGCCTCGCTGAGAGAGTGTGTATACGGAAGCTCCTTTTACCTTGCTGTTACGAAAGGCGTCGGCATGAAGAGAAATAAATAGATCGGCTTGCTTTTTTCTGGCGAGATTTATTCTTTTGCGTAGTGAAATGTAATAGTCTCCGTCTCTGGTGAGATATGCTTTAAATCCTTTTGCAGCATTTATTTTTTTTGCCAGTTTTTTTGCAGTAGCAAGAACTACGTCTTTTTCGCGGGTCTTTTTAGGCCCTATAGCCCCAGGGTCTTCACCGCCATGTCCCGGATCAATAATAATAACAAAGTCTTTTTTTGTTTTAATTGATTTTGTGCTTTTAACAACCATTTTTTCAGTGGTTGATTTTGAATTGGCAAAAAGGTCAATTACCAGTCTGTTTCCATATTTTTTATTCGGTTTTAGAAAAAAACTGCTTACCTTCAGGTTTTTTTTCAGGTCAAGAACAACTCTGTAGCCATCTTTTTTTGCAGCGCCTCTTATGCCTTTTAAAAGTCCTTTATTGTTATTGGATTGGCTGATTACCGATCTTTTGATTTTTGTATCTTTCAGGTCAATAACTAAGCGATTAGGAGATTTTAATTTAAATATTTTGTGCTTAATGTTGCTATTTACATCCATTACAATTCTTGTTTTATCCGGATCGGCCCAGACGCGAATAGCAGAGACTCGATTGATTTGAGTAGCAAGAGTCTGCATTGAAAATACAATTGAAATTATTATAAGTAGATATTTATATGTGCGCTTCACTTTGCTATTTCCGCGAGTCTTTTAATAAAGGATAGATATTAAATCTAATAAATCAAATGTATTCAATAGGTAAAGGAGATTTTTTTTATTTTTTATCAGGAAATATTCTTATCGTTATGATTAGTAAGTTTTTTTATAGTATTAATTCCCTTTGGTGAGAGCGTTGTAAAGCTGAGAGTTCTACCTTTTTTATCATGTCGTATATTGATTACAATATCTGCAGGGATTATGTAGTTTATTCCGTGATCAGGCCACTCAATAAAAAAACAGTTATTGTTGTCCATATCTCGTATCCCCAGAAAATCTAGTTCTTCGGGATCTTCAAGGCGATACAGGTCCATATGGTAATACTCTTTTTTATTAATGGAATAGGATTCCATTAAAGTGTAGGTTGGGCTTTTTATGGTCTCTTTACAGCCTTTTTGTCTAAGGTATGCTCTCACGAAGCAGGTTTTGCCTGCGCCAAGGTCTCCTATAAGGTGGCAGCAAAAGTTGTCATTTGATACGTCTGCAAACCTTTCAGCAAGTTTTATGGTGGCTTTTTCATCCGCCAAATTAAAAGTTATCTTATTGTTTTTCATCTTCATTGCATCGTTATAAAAAAAGAGAGCGATTATAACAGTAAAACAAAAAATAAATAATCTGTTGCAACATATCAGGTAAAGTATTAATATACGCGTCGTTGTTGCGGGGTGGAGCAGTCTGGCAGCTCGTCGGGCTCATAACCCGAAGGTCGTAGG
>QZLD01000061.1 GCA_004796385.1 Gammaproteobacteria bacterium
CTAAGAGTTATCACTCCCTCTCCATCAAGTACGGTTTCTTTTGTAAAAACGATTGGAGATGAAACCTCTATTGTTGCAGGAACAGCTCCACATGAAAACAGTATAACTCCTCCTCCATCAGCAGCAGCCTGAAGAGCTTCGGCAGTACAACTATCCGCAGTTCCATCACCCACCACTGAAGTCGGAAAAGAAATATCTGACAATTTCAGCGATTCACAGATCGCTTGAGGAGAATCGCCTGTACCCGAGCCGTTATCGGGATTTTTTTCTGAACCACCCCCACTTCCGCCACATGCCGAAAATAGCAGAAATGGTATAAAAACTATTATTGCTGTTTTTTTCATAGCGAATCCCTTATTTGTCACAAAATATACTTCTTAACAATACTGAAATAGTTCTGAAAAAAACAACCTGTAAAACTCTTATTTGATTAATTGTCGAAGTATTTTACTGCTAATCCATAATCTCCGGCGCAGATAATATCATCTGCGAATCCGACATATATGTATGCCAATTAGGTAGAGAGCTAATTTCCAAATCCAGCAAATCAGTTGTCAAATCATGTGGATTAATCGAAAAACCTGCCCCATTCTCATTAGTAGCTTTCCCTCTGGGCCAGTTTATTTTCATGGAACTGCGATTAATATTGTCATCTTTAACAGTATACAAATTCTGTTCTTCACTTATCCAGCATTCACTACTATCCATTTGGGCATGAAATTCAATAACTATTTCATTCTCAATAGCTGCAGAAAAGTGCTTTGTGCCTTCCTCATCGTAAATATTAAAATCTGCAGCAAATTTATTAAATCCGAAAATTACCTTTCCTGCCATATAACCAACATAGTGAGATATCGGCAAAGAGAGAATATACAACCCCTTTTCTCCACTTTCTGCATAAGTCACATTCGCAGCAACCCATATTTCATGGGTTTCATAATCGTTTATTGTTCCACCCTGCATTCCTAAAAACAGCAGTTCTGTTTTTCCTGTAGTGGTCTCTTTTACAATTAACTTATCAGAAGGAATTGCATTCTGAACCTTTTTCAGTGAAGCATCAAAACCGGCCAAAATTATTTGATTATTTTTATATTGTGATGGGTGAGGATAGTAAAAACCAAGTTCATCATAATAAACAGGATTAGGCGCAACCGATTCAAAAAAAGCCTGATCTTTTATTAGACATTCACCTTCTGATCTGCTTGTAGTATCTTCCCTGACTGCATCGCTCCCATTACATGACGATAAAAACAGAATAATCCCTGCATAAATTACAAAAACATATTTTTTCATACTCTCCTCCAAAATATTTTAAGGAAACCCTTATAATTGAGATCTTCCTTGATTTTTCGCTGTATATTGTTATTAATTTTTTTGTAGTTTTAATGTATCACTTTTTATAAGAAGCAATAACCATCTTTATTGCATTAAGCTGCAACTCCCTTCTCCTTTCGGCTATTTTCTCACCTCCTCCATCTATCTTTCCAAGCTGCGACGTATCTATATTCGTCGCGCTATCCAGCATTTTTCTTAAATACTCTTTCTGCGGATATAAGGAATCCTCTTTTCCCTTTCTTCCTTTTACATCTGCCTCGCATACATTAAGAAACTGTAAAAACCTATCCGGTTTTCTAAAAGCATCCATAGAATAAAACATTTTCAGCACGGTAGATGCCTTCAGCTCATAGGCATTATGCGCCTTTGTATGAAACTGAGATGCCAGAACAGCCAAGTTTCTGTAACTATTTGGGCAATGGATTCTGGAACATAATGCCTTAATCTGATCTACCCCCCTCTCTTCATGACCTATATGCTGCGGTAAAATATCTTCCGGGGTAACGGCCTTTCCCAGATCATGACATAATGCAGCAAACCTGACCTCAGGATCATCACTAATCCTGACAGCCTCTTTTAAAACAAGTAAAGCATGAATACCGCTATCAACCTCCGGATGATAATCCTCCCGCTGAGGCACTCCAAACATTTTATCAATTTCAGGCATAACCCTGGCAAGAGCTCCACACTCACGCATACATTCAATAAATAGCCAAGGCGATTCTTCATTCAGTGCTTTATAAAACTCCGCCCAGACACGCTCTGAAACCAATGCGTCAACTTCACCATTTTCAACCATCTGCTTCATTAGCTCTATTGTTTCTGAGGCGATAGAAAATCCCATAGAACCATACCTGGCCATAAAACGACATATTCTGAGTATTCTGACAGGGTCTTCTGCAAAAGCAGGAGAAACATGGCGAAGAAGCCTGTTTTCCAAGTCCTTAACACCACCATAATAATCAATTATCCTGCCATCGGCATCTTTAGCTATTGCATTAATGGTAAGATCTCTTCGCTCTAAATCCTGCTCCAGAGTAACATCTTTCCCAGCATGAACTTCAAAACCTTTATATCCTGAAGCTGTTTTTCTCTCGGTTCTGGCTAATGCGTACTCATCCTTGGTTTCCGGATGAAGAAATACAGGAAAATCCCTGCCAACCTGCTTATAGCCATTACTAAGCAGATCTTCAGGAGTTGCGCCAACAACAACCCAATCCCACTCATTCACCGGATACCCCAGCAATTCATCTCTTACTGCTCCTCCGACAAGATATACTTCCATAAACTTTTTCCCAATATGAATATTTATCAATTATTAGCATCAATGCACAAGCTAACTATTTTTACATTAATGTGGCAAAAACAGAACCATCTACCATAATTACTTTATAGTAGTGATCGGTTTAAACTGTTCACCCTTTTAAAAACAAAATAATTACGGAGGTGTAAAATGCCTGTTGAATCAACTTTTTCAGACAATAAAGAGACACTAACCATAAAGGTTCTCGGAAATTTTGATTTTAACCTACATAAAGAATTCAGAGACGCATATGCTGCTCTGCAAGAGCCTGTAACAAAATGCGTTATTGATATGAATGAAACAGATTATATGGATAGCTCAGCATTGGGAATGCTTTTAATTCTTAAAGACCACGCTTCATCTGTAGGTGCCGAAGTTATTCTGGCAAACTGCAAACCGGATATAAAAGGTATTCTCTCTGTTGCCAACTTTGATGACATGTTTGAAATAGAAGAATAAATATCCAAAACTGATTAGAATAATGAATTATAAAATGCATATTCTGATCGTAGATGATGATGCTACCAATAGATTTGTACTTGGTACAATGCTGAAAAAATTTGGGCATACATCCTGCTCTGCGTCAGATGGCTACGAAGCCATAGAACAATATAAATTGGAAAAACCGGACATTGTTCTTATGGATGTAATGATGCCCGGCATGGATGGCTTGGAAGCAACCAAGCAAATTAAAGGCCTTATAGGTGATGAAGAATATGTACCTGTAATATTTTTAACTGCGCTCAGTGATGAACAAGCCATGGCCAAATGCGTTGAATCCGGCGGCGATGACTTTTTAACAAAGCCATATAAAAAAGATCTTTTGGCCGCAAAATTAAAGGCTCATATAAGACTACGCATTCTTCACGACACCACAAAAAGACAAAGAGACGAGCTTAGGGCTCACAATGACAAAGAACATCAGGAACAACTATTTGCCAGAAATGTCTATCAGAACATTATTCATCAGGTAGAACTGAAGCGTCCAAATATAAAATATTCAATGTCATCAATGGCGCTATTCAATGGAGATGTTCTTTTAGCAGCACAGACACCAATGGGAAAACTCCATGTAATGCTGGGAGATTTTACCGGTCATGGACTTTCTGCAGCTATAGGAGCCGTTCCTCTGTCATCAATATTTTACACTATGACAGCAAAGGGATTCGCCATTTCAGATATAATTTCAGAAATAAATGTAAAACTAAAAAATCTGCTGCCTTTGGGGATTTTCTGCGCTGCCTGCATTATTGAACTTGACTACTCCGGAAGAACATTAAAAGCATGGAATGGAGGAATACCGGCAGCATTTTTAATTAATAAAAATGGTATATCACAGACAATTACATCTAATAACCCTCCTCTTGGAATCCTTCCTCCTGAAAATTTTAAATCTGCGGAAGTACTATTTGAGCTTGGAGAAAATGACAAAATAATCCTCTGTACAGATGGCGTAACCGAGGCTAATAACCATAATGGAGAAATGTTCGGTACAGAGAGACTCAAAAAAACATTAACTGATAATTTCAGTGATAGCTTTGACAAGATTATTTCTGATCTGAATACATTTACAGGAGAATCAGAACAAACAGACGACATAACACTAATAGAGGTACAGACAGATAGTGAATTTGAGCAAAAAAACATTACGAATAACAACACAAAAACAAAAACAGATATCAGAAACAATAAATCCGACTGGGATATGTGCCTGGAAATGGATATTTCCACAATAAAAGAGGTTGATCCCATTCCGCTTATAAATCAGTTTATTATCGACTTAAGCTGCAAATCATCATGCAAACACGACATTTTTCTTATTCTCTCTGAACTAATAACCAATTCAATTGATCATGGTATTTTACAACTGGATTCAGCATTAAAATCAGAAGAAGACGGCTTTTTACGATACTACGAAAGAAGAAAAGAGATACTTGAATCACTCAGCAGCGGCTTGGTTAAAGTTCACATAAAAAATGAAAGCAATAATAATAATAACGGAAAATTAACTATAAATATTCAGGATAGCGGCAATGGCTTTGACCATAGCGGACTACCAAAAAAACTTGAAAACAATCTTAACCCCAGCGGAAGAGGAATACCGCTAATAAACAAACTTTGCCAAAGCGTTATCTACAAGGGCAATGGTAATGAAGTTGAGGCTATATATAACTGGTAGCACAATATTTAAGAGCTAAGAATACTGAGCCAATTCCAGAATAATGCCCTCCGGCCCATAAAAATAGACCAGTTTTTTCCCTGTTTTCGGATATTTAATAATTTCGGAAAAAAAATCGACATTATTATTTGAAAGCCTTTCCATTACAGACTCAATATCATCAACAGCAAAAGCTATATGCCTGATCCCCTGAAGATTAGCTGAATTTTGGTTTTGTTGATTATCAATTTGGGGGCTATAGTATTTTATTAATTCTACTGTAGTTTCTGCTCCATCTATTCCCAGAGAAACATAATCAGCAGATACATTTTCTAAACCTACAATTTTTGATATCCACTCACCTTCAAGTTTTGATGAATCCCCCTCTTTAAAGCCAAGCAATTTAAAAAAACTTACAGCTGCACATAAGTCATTAACAACAACATTTACATGATCTACTCTTTTTAACATAAACAAACTCTAAACATAAAATGCCGTTTCTCTATTAACTCCTCTTTCATCCTGATCAGCAGAGTATGAGAGGCTAAAAATATCCCTATAAGATGTATAAATAGAAATATTCAGAGGGATAGTTAATATTATAAAAATGGCCCTGAGAACAAACAGATTATCCTCAAATAAAAAAATTACTAAAGGAGAAAAAACACCAATAACAATAACCCCATAAAGAGCAAACGGTATAACATTAACTATAAATGCTTTAAAGCTTAATGACATAGCCTGAAATATTTGGCACTTGTTAAAAACAATTAAAATTGGCGCATAGAAAAAAAGCATTGTTATCAATAAAATAAACAGGGCAAAAACGGGCCCGAATATCAGTATTAATTTGAAACCTTCATTAGAAATACTATCATCCTGCATAAAAAACAAATCCTGAAATCTATTCAAAATTTGTTCCTGAGTAACCTGACTATCCGCATTAGAAAAATCAATCCCCTCCCAAAAACCGATAGATTTAAGATAAATTCCGAGAATTCCCCCAATAACAACAATTACAACAATGAAAGATAATAAATATACTGCCGTTAAAGTCAGAAATGACGATGCGCTTTTAGCTATCGCCCCTTTACTATCAATCCCGTCCAGTTTATTAATATCCACTTTAAAGGCATAAATACTAAAAAATGCCAACAAAACGAAACCTAAAAAGGTCTGTATAAAAAAAGACAAAACAGGCGTATTTAGTACAATAATCAAGTTAGGAAGAAACAGGGATAACGCAAAATAATACAAAGAAAATCTTACCCAAAACACAGGATTTTTTTTCAAAATATTAATAGCGTCCTGCACCCACAACCAACCATAAATAAATGGTTTTCTTGTCGGCTCTTTTATAGAAAATTTACTCCCGAATTCAGAAACGATACGGCTATCATTTTCATTAGAACTATTACCGGATTTGTAAGGGTTATCACTCATAAACTTTCAATTAGACCCATGTAGGCTGAGCTTTTCTCATCTCAATATAGTGTTCAAGCACGCTTTGGCTCTGTCCTTTAAACTGTAAAAACTCCAGACCAATACGATAAGAATCAATTCCACCAATTAAATTTACAAACCGAACCTGCGCTTTTGCCTGAATCGGCCCAAGTTTCGGGTTACCGGTTAAATTAACAGAGACCTCAAACTGCTGCCCCACATCACAGCCGTACTCACAGATAAGACCAACACCGCCAAGCGATATATCGCAAGCAGTTGCTGTAACTACTTCGCCGTTTGATTGGCGGATAAAGATCTTACGATTGATCTTTATCCGGTTATACTGCCTGTTTTCTTCTCCCAACTCTTAACCCCTCTAAATCCTTCTGAGCTTCCGCATTAATCCGGCTTCCCTGCCTTCGTAATATCCGTTATAAATAGATCAGAATGCGTCCGGCAGACTATCTGACTCGATTATCTCTTCAAACTCATCTTTCTCTACAGGAGTAGGCCTTGATGGAATAAAGTCACCGGTATCCATCTGCTGATATGTAGAACCGGGAGCAACCATCGGATAAACATTTGCGTCTCTGTCAATAACCACCTCAAGAAATGCCGGCCCATTATAGGAGATAAACTCCTGCAAGGTTTCTGCAACATCTTCCTTTTTGGTTACTCTCTTGGAGTATTTAAAGCCGTCAGCCTTGGCCGCCTTCACAAAATCTTTGGCATGCCTGATCTTATCTGAGCCTGAGTATCTCTTACCGAAAAACATCTTCTGCCACTGACGCACCATTCCATCAGCACTATTGTTAAACAACAGAACCTTTACAGGAAGATCATAGTTGATTACGGTCTCCAGCTCTCCCATATTCATACGAATACTGCCGTCGCCATCAATATCTATAACCATCTGCTCCGGACAAGCTACCTGAGCACCAATCGCGGCAGGCAATCCAAACCCCATTGTTGCCATTGCTCCGGATGTCATCCATCTGCGCGGCTTTATAAAATCGAGATATTGAGATGCCCAAATCTGATGCTGACCAACTCCGGTTGAGATTATAGCCTCACCGTTTACAATCTTATTCAGTTCTTCAAGAACATAGTAAGGCTGAATAAGTTTGCTTTTACGATCGTAGTTCATCGGATATTTTTCTTTAAGGGCGATCACATGCTCTATCCAGCGACTATAATCTTTCTCAAAATCTTTTCCATAGGAAAGCAGCCTTTGCAAACTCTCTTTTGCCTCGCCAACATGCCCCCAGTGAGCTGTTTTTATTTTGCCGATTTCTGATGCGTCAATATCTATATGTGCAATTGCCTTTGCTTTTGGTGCAAAAGAGGCTGCATTTCCGGCCACCCTGTCATCAAATCTTGCTCCAATTGCAATTAACATATCACAATCTTCCACAGCGTAGTTGCCAAAGGCGGTACCGTGCATTCCAATCATTCTTAACGCCAGCTTGTGATCAGATGGAATAGCTCCAATACCATTCAAGGTATTTACAACGGGAATATTGTATTTTTCAGCAAATAGCCTTAACTCTTCGGATGCCTCGCTGGTAATAACTCCACCACCTGCGTAAATCAGAGGTCTGTTGCTGTTTTTTAGAAGATTGAAAAACTGAGCGCACTTTCCGTCCGAAATTACTGCCTTTTTTGCATCTTCCAATCGGTTACGATAGCCCCTGATCGGCAGATTGCCATCTCCTTTGTATGCCCCTTTCCAGTTTTGAACATCTTTAGGAATATCTATAACCACAGGCCCCGGCCTGCCGGTTCTGGCAATCTCAAATGCTGTTCTTACCGTCTCCTCAAGTTTATTGGCATCTTTAACCAAAAATACATGTTTGGCACATGGCCCAAGGGCGTTTAGAACCGGTGCCTCCTGAAAGGCATCTGTTCCCATAGCACCTGTAGGAACCTGTCCGGATATCATAACCAACGGCACAGAATCAGCCATTGAGTCTTTAATTGGGGTTATGGCATTTGTTGCGCCCGGCCCTGAAGTTACAACAAGAACTCCCACCTTTCCTGTAGCTCTGGCGTAGCCTGCTGCCATAAATCCTGCACCTTGCTCATTAGCCGGAACTACAAGATTTATCGGAACAGCCTCTTCTTCTATCATGACTTCGTTGTGCCTATAAAGGGCATCAAATATCGGTAAAACCGCACCGCCACTATAACCGAAAATTGAGTCTACTCCTTCATCTGCAAAAACCTGAACCAATGTCTCTGCGCCATTCATTTCTGTTCCAGACTTAGGATGGATATTTTGCTTTTCTGCTGTCATAACTTAATTCACACTTTTATCTTGGTTAATCATGTACCTGCAAAAACAGGAGGGGGATATTGAAGAATACAACAACAATAGCCGATTTTACAGCTTATTATTTAAGGAAAATGAGGCCGGTAGTCCTTCAACGTTATATCTACTTCTCTGAAAGAGTATGATCCATATTAAATGCCGGATCTTCCTCCCCTGCTGAACCAACTATTTTGGCAGGAACCCCTGCTACTGTTGCGTGAGCAGGTACATTACTGAGAACTACACTACTGGCGGCAATCTTCGCCCCTTCGGCAACCTCTATATTCCCCAGAACCTTGGCCCCAGCTCCTATAAGCACCCCTCGACGAATCTTCGGATGCCTGTCATCTTTTTCATTACCTGTACCGCCAAGGGTAACAGCATGGAGCATAGAGACATCATCCTCGACAACGGCTGTTTCACCTATAACAATCCCGTGAGCATGGTCGACAAATATGCCTTTACCGATTGTAGCTGCCGGATGAATATCTACAG
>QZLD01000219.1 GCA_004796385.1 Gammaproteobacteria bacterium
GCCAAGTATTATTATTTTGCTTTTGGAGTTGTAAAGCCATCCGAAGGAATCAGGTCGCCATCTTCGTCCAGTTGCGGATAATCCAGCCCATGCTGTTTACAGTATCTGGTCATTTTGGGTTGTTTCCACTCAAACAGGAGTTTTTGATATTCCTCTTTTGCTATCTGTTGTTTTCCGTAAAGTCCGGCAGCTTCTCTTTGGCGTTGTGCTTCGTAAAGTATTATTGCCGCCGCTACCGATACATTAAGCGAGTGTCCCATGCCCAGCATAGGAATAACAACGTGTTTGTCGCACATCTCGGCGGCCTCATCCGACACCCCGTATTTTTCTGTCCCCATAAGGATTGCTGTTGGTTTAGTATAATCGGCTTCGCGAAAATCTATTGCCTTGTCGGAAAGGTGCGCTGCTAAAATCTGAAAACCTTCCTCTTTTAATGTGGTTATGGCGCTGTTGGTATCTTTGTGGATGCGTGATTCAATCCACTGCCCATTACCGGAGGATATGCCTTTGCTGACCCTGTATTTTTCTTCCTCATCCGGCAGGATTACATTTACCCCATGTACGCCGGTAGCATCACAGGTTCTGAGTATTGCCGAGATGTTATGCGGCTTGTGGATTCTCTCCAGCAGCAGGGTCAGGTCGAGCTGGCGGCTTTGCAGCACCTGCTGCATCTTTTTGTATCTAGTGTCTGTCATCTGTTTTCCAGGAATTAATAAAACGGCCCTTTAATGGTAACGGATTCACCTATTGCCGGAACATTAAATTTTCTGAAGCCGCTTTGAGGAATTACCCCTGGGATATCAGATACATCTTCTTGAGCCATTACCTTGTATGCTACATCCCAATCGCAGTAGAGCCAGCGGAATGAATCATCTTCAAGGTTTTTGTTAAAGATGAATTTGGCTTCTGTAGGTAGTCCATCGTCAGTAATCGCGATAATCTCTATGGTCAGGTCGGAGAGGTTGTATTTGTCACCGACTTTCATTGGGTTTCTTTCATCTCTGTAGCCCTGAATGATCTTGTGAATGGTGTGTCCTCCGTGGACGTCCGGTAAGTCTATTGGTGCTCCCGGTAACGGTTTTCTTGTGTCCGGCAGGAAGCCTGCGTCAGGTTTGAGAATTAATGTTTTTGCATCAACTCGAGTGATGGTGATCGGTGAAATGCTCGGAGATAGAATGCGTATCTTGTCAGGAATCGGTTGCTTGAAATAGTCTCTTTCAAATGGCAGATAAACGAAGCGAAATGCGTCCGGAGCATTTATTACCACTACGGTTTTATTCTCTATCTCTTTGTCTATACCGACATTTGTTCTTACAAAACCCGGTGTGATATGGTTGATTTTATCGCCATTAGTGAATGCAATTACAAATATACTTGTAATCGCAATTAGCTGGACAATCAATAGCGTAATAATAAAAAAGTAGGTGCCGAGATAAGCTGGAATCTGTTTAAGTCCGCTGTATATTTTATTGCGTTTTTCCTCATTAAATGAGATGAAGATAAGTTGTGCCACAAGTCCAAATCCACCAATTGCTGCAAAGCTAAGTAGTCGTCCCTGCTGTACGCCATAAGCACATACCGGCACAACAGCAAGAATCATAGCCAGTCCCCAGAAGCGGGCAGTTTTATCACGTCTGAGAAGTGGCCAGAACAGAATAAACAGCGCAATTATTATGGCAATACAGATAAAAATCAGTCGCTTTGTGGCAGGTAAAGAAAATGACATGGCGAAATTATCAAAGCCAATGAATTGCCCGGTAAGCAGGATTGGTGCTCTTTCAAATAGTGCTGTAATAAACTCGCCAGGGTCTTTTATCGGGTCTATATACATACGGGTATGGCGAGCTCCGAATTCAAAAAATTTATAAACAACACGCCACGTAATAATTACCCCGAAATATGGAGCAAGGCTTAACAGCTTGCCGGACCATTTTTTCTCTTCATCTAAAAATAGTGCATAGGCGCAAAGAAACGCCATGGTACCAATACCGGCCTCTGCCGAAAGTACCGATATCGCCATAACCGCAGGGGCAAGAACTGCATATTTATTGCCCTTGCCCTTTCTCCAGCTATCATGTAGTAATAGCGCAATGAAGCCGAAAAATGTGGCGATAAGGGCGTTGCGGTTGGCAATCCATTCAACTGGGCGGAAACGACTGATGTCGATAATGTAGAGAAAGGTTGCCAGTAGAGTAATGTAATTTGCTCCAAGAAAACGACGATAGACCAGAGCTACGCTGATAACCAGCAGGGTTGCCCAAAAAAGATTATGTATGTGCATACACATGGGGGAGTCTGGCCAGAGTTGATAGTCAAGCCAGTGAGTCATTGATGTTACCGGTCTGAAAAAAGATAGCTGTGCACCGTCATAAAACCAC
>QZLD01000100.1 GCA_004796385.1 Gammaproteobacteria bacterium
CCTATAGTTTATAATCGTTCGGATTTTGGTAAAAAGCCTTTGATGGAGCCTGTTTATGGAAGGGATAATCCCCGATTTTTCTACTGCGGATGTTCTTGTAATCGGTGATGTAATGCTGGATAAATACTGGCATGGCAGCACGTCGCGAATCTCACCTGAGGCTCCGGTGCCGGTTGTTCATGTTGGTAACGAGGAGTATCGCGCCGGTGGTGCAGGTAATGTCGCTGTAAATATTGCACAGCTTGGAGCCAATGTATCTCTTATGGGGCTGGCAGGCAAAGATCTGGCTGCAAATGAACTAGAATCACTTTTGAAAAATGCCGAAGTAAATTCTCTTATCTCAAGAGTTGAATCTCATCCAACCATTACCAAACTAAGAATAATCAGCAGGCAACAGCAACTTATCAGGTTGGATTTCGAAGATAGCTTTAACATTGGCGACTGCAGGTTACTCACCAAAAATTTTGAAGATACGATAAAAAATGAACAGGTTATTATTCTTTCCGATTATGGCAAAGGCGCGCTATCTAACTCTCAGGAATTAATCAAGATTGCTCAAAATTCCGGCTGCAAAATACTGGTAGATCCCAAAGGAAGTGATTTTAGCAAATATTGCGGGGCTACTATTATTACTCCCAATCTTTCAGAGTTTGAAACTGTTGTCGGTAAATGTGCAAATGATGATGAAATAATATCAAAAGGCAAAGCCTTGATTGATAAAATAAAGTTGCAAGCACTACTGGTAACTCGCGGCGAACAAGGCATGACTCTAATTCAGCGTGATGGCTCATTTATTAATATGCCTACGCATGCCAAAGAGGTCTATGATGTCACTGGTGCCGGAGATACTGTTATCTCTGTACTTGCCACATCACTTGCTGCAGGTAAAAGCCTTGAAGACTCGGTAAGATTAGCAAATATAGCTGCGGGTATTGTTGTAGGGAAACTTGGAACTGCTACTGTATCAGTTTCAGAATTAACCTGTACTGCTCATGCCATTTCAACTCCTGACATCAAAATAACAAAAGAAACACACTTAAAACTTCTTGTTGAAGCTGCAAAAAATCGTGGCGAGAAAATTGTAATGACAAACGGATGTTTCGATATTATTCATGCAGGCCACGTTGATTATCTGCAAAACGCGGCCAAACTTGGCGACAGATTAATCATTGCAGTTAATGATGACGCCTCGGTAAAAAGACTTAAAGGTGATTCGCGTCCGGTAAATAATATTGATAACCGCATGACGGTACTTGCAGCTCTTGGCGCGGTTGACTGGGTTGTTCCGTTCAGCGAAGACACCCCGGAGAGGCTAATATCCGAAATTTTACCAGATATTCTGGTAAAAGGGGGCGATTACAAACCGTCTGAAATTGCCGGAGGCAAACAGGTGATTAAAAATGGTGGCAAAATCGAGATCATCTCTTTTGTAGATGGTTGCTCAACTACCAATATTATAAACAAGATAAAGGAATAACGGATTCAATTATGATAATTGTAACTGGCGGTGCAGGTTTTATTGGAAGCAATATTGTAAAAAGCCTTAACGAGAAAGGTTATAGCGATATTCTCGTTGTTGACAACCTCAGTAACGGCAAAAAATTTCGCAATATTGCAGATTGCGAAATTGCAGATTACATTGATAAGGATGATTTTCTGGAGATGGTAATCTCTGAAAAAGGCCTCCCTGATCGCATTGAGGCCATTTTCCACCAGGGTGCCTGCTCTACCACAACTGAGTGGGATGGGCGTTACATGATGAAGAACAATTTTGAATACTCGAAAATAGTGCTGCATTTCGCCATTAAGAGGGGCATTCCTTTCATATATGCCTCCTCTGCAGCTACCTATGGGGGTAGCCGCGCATTTCAGGAAGGCTCTCAGTTTGAAAAACCGTTAAATGTATACGGCTATTCAAAACTTCTTTTTGATCAATATGTTCGTCGCATTCTTCCAAAAACAAGAAGCTTAGTTGTTGGGCTCCGTTACTTTAATGTCTATGGTCCAAGAGAGCAACATAAAGGGAGCATGGCCAGTGTTGCTTATCACCTTAACAATCAGCTTCTGGAATCCGGTAAAGTAAAGTTATTTGCAGGCAGCGATGGCTATAATGATGGCGAGCAGAGACGTGATTTTATCTACGTTGGAGATGTAGTTAAAACAAATCTCTGGCTTTTTGAAAACCAACCGAAAAGTGGAATATTTAATCTTGGTACAGGCAGAAGCCAAACATTTAACGATGTTGCAAACGCTGTAATAAACTGGCATCAAAAAGGAGAAATTGAATATATTCCTTTTCCTGAACATCTAAAGGGCAGTTATCAAAGTTACACTCAGGCAGAAATGGCATCTCTTGAAAATGCAGGTTATAAAGAACCTTTTTTGGATGTAGAAACAGGAGTCAGCCTCTATCTTGACTGGCTCTCAAGGGAAAATAAGTAAAGGCTGCAACAAGATTATTGCAGCCCAATAATTAGACATAATTAATTATTGAACTACATTCAACCTCAGCCCACGAAACATGATATGTAACGGATCACCGAATAACAACAACCGTGCCTATACCGATATATTTTTTCAATTTGATTATTTGTCTATTTGTTAGCGCCACGCAACCCATTGTCCAGTTAAATGCCTTGTGAATACCCGGATCGGCACTTCCCAAACCGTGAATTCCGATATTACCCCCCAGAATAGTTGATTGCAGCGGCAATAATCCTTTTTTTATTCTGCCTAGCTGTTGAGAATACTCTCCATAATCTATCACCCCTTTTTCATAAGCGATTTTCAAATCATTTTGATTGGGATAATTCAATCCGAAAAATAATTTAAATTTACTTTTGTTATTAACCCAACTTATTCGGTATTTTCCGATAGGAGTTTTTTCATCCTGAGTTATCTTAGAATAATCGGCACCACTTCTTCCAAAGGAAATGTCGTGGAAAATCAGCCATATTTTTCTATCTTTCATTACAAAAAGCTTACTTTTTTCTGTATCCGCCAACACCCAAACACCGCTACTCGGAACAGCAACAGATTCTTTTATTTTCCTGGCATTTACACTGACAGCATTATCTGTCCGAATAGATTTTTTTTGTATATTAACTGGTTTTTTATTGCTCGCATTATTATCCAGACTATTTTTAGAATATTTTTCCGGAGGCTCTTCTGTAATCAGGGATTGAATAGAAGTCGGTGAAGCAGTTTTTGCTGCAAAAGCCATCGACACATATAAAAACAGCATAAGCCCAAAAACTATTTTTCTTTTTATTGCAGAAAACAAAACAAAATCGACCTTAATTATTTTATAGATCGAGTGATTTTATAACAGTATAAAAATAAAAACGAGCAGATGTTAAATAGAAATACAACTATATATCTATTCAGTATCCCTAAAAAATCAAGCAGATATGATTTTTTGCGAGGTGGTTTTTAAAATTTATTCACATCAAACTACACAACGCGTATTCCAATTCCCCCTCATACTGCGTCTATCCTTGCCGGTTCTCCTGTCTCCCTTATCATTAAAGCGAATCATCTGACGACGATCGCAACCGCTCCTTCGATGGGCTACTCGTCTTTCGATACCGAAACTTCTGGCATCACATTTTTTTACATCACTCATAACTACTCCACTATATTGTTATACACCCTTCCTTGGGCTATACGCATCTCTTGCTTTTAACTGCTTCCTTATCTTTAATTCTAAACACAGGAAATTTATTTTTTCTGTGATAGCATTCAATTTTACATTGAATAGCAAAATCATCAACGCCAACATTGTTCTACAGATAAAGATCCGCTTACCCCCTCTTCCTGCCTTGAGCTGTATGTAAAGCTACCACAATCATCATCAGCCTGCGATCCAACCGGTGTCGCTGTAAGAATTACACATTTTCTGATATCGCCATCACATACCTGAGCTGTAACATTATAATTTTCATCGCGACTGGTTACTGTATCACTGGAATACCCAAGAGTGGAAAGCGTCGTAACATAGGTATTTGGGCTACTGGCGGTATAATACTGTAACTGCTTTGACATAACCTCATGCAATATATCCATAGCATCCGCTCTTCTGGCGCTTTGTACATATTTGCTATATCCCGCCAATGCCATAGATCCCAATATAGCAACAATTGCCACCACCACCAGCATCTCTATTAATGTAAAACCTTTGGTATTTTTCATCTCTATGTTATTCCTTTTTTATCTTGCAGGAAGCGGAATTAATGGAGCGTTTTTATCAAGAACCCATATTTTATAAACATAACCTACTTCTATAGTTACCTCTTTTTTCTCACGCACAATCACTGTTTGTGATTTTGTGTTCTCTTTTTCTGTAATTATGTATTTACTTTTACCTCCGGAACTACCTGATGATGTAACCAGTCTTGCGCCTGTAGGAATTGCCTGCCCCTCTTTTATTTCCTGTTGTCGCTGTATGGTTCTAACAACCTTTTCCTCTTTTTTCAAAATTTCCAAACCAACTGGATCTCCAACACGAAGATAAGACAGCGAATATCCTGTCCCACTACGCTTATTTACAGTTACTGTATCATTTAGTTTGTACTTTGCATCGGAGACAACAATGTACTCCTTATTGAGATTTATCTCCTGCACAACACCAACTCCATTAAAACTTGATGGGTAACCTGCAGGATACGGGGCTGCAACAGCAAATCCTGAGAATAACATTAACAATAATAAAATTCTGATTTTCATGACAATAACCTCTTTGTTATCTTTTGATTTCAGGTTACTTTTCCAGAGAAAGCTCTTCCCATGACAACCGTCCGGTTGTGCTGTCACCCTGACTTTCAATTTTATTTACCTGAATATCACTACCATCGTCAGTATCTGTTCCTGGTGTGTATTGATAATCACCAAGAAATGCAGATTCAGCAGGAATACCACCTCCATATTTATGACCTGAAAGTGCCTGATTTTCCAATGTTCCCACATTATCCGAAACCAGATCTTCCTCATTAATTATGCCGTCACTATTGGTATCAAATATCTGATCTTCTGCATCAGGTCTACCTCCTGAAGCGGAATCGACTCCCATAAGCCAACCACTACCGCCATAGGTACACGGATCTACAGATGGAATAAGTGTGTTGAAGTAAACTGTTGTATTTCTCAAAGTCGGATTTACTGCTATACGCTCACCGGATTCCGGCAACTCGAAATACCAGCCATAACGCTTTGAACCACCGCTTGCATCATATGGCACTTCGGTATTGGTCATAACTCTGTAGTCGGCTGAAAAATCCGGCTCAAGGGTCTGCTCTACAAGATCAGATGTATCTAGCGCCTTGGTACCCTCATCCCAGACTCCGTAAAATGCCTGAGTATCTGTTATAGTTTTATCGGCGTTTGTCAGATATTGTCCGGTTCCGAAATAGACCATAAGATTAGGGGCACCTCCTCCGGTTATGGTTGGGTGTTCTGATACTAGTGGCTCTGTAGTTATTGGCTGCGTGCTGTCACCATCAAACAGCGGCTTTGGTGTAGAACCATGCTTGTAGGCAACTTCCCAATTGGAATCATTGGAGTCTGAAAGATCAAATGCCCACACATCTCCGCAGAGATCTCCGGCATAAGCCCGATCTGCTACACCATCGCCATTAGTATCCACCACTGCTGGTGTAGAAAGGCCATTTCCACTGCCGCCACAATCACTGCCAGTGCTGATTTTAACGTAATCTCCCGATGTCCAGCCATCAAGACCATCTTCTATGTAAATAATATAGAGCTGAGACTCACCACTGCCACTGCTGTTATAGCCGTTGCCTACAATTACCGCCCACTTATTGTTATTCATCATGGCAACCGTTGGTTCACTGAAGGTATAACCCAAATCTGTATCGGTAAACTCCCAAAGCACTATATCTGCCGCATTTGATTCCGAGAATGCTGTCGGATCGGTAATATCGAGAACATATATTGATTTACCCCCGGCTCTCTGACCACCTATCATCAAAGTCCTCCATGCCGCAGAACCGGACGCATCAACCTTTACATGAGCATCCGAAATTGTTGGAGACAAGTCTACATAGTATTTGTGAATATAGGTTGGGTCGGTAAGGTAGTGCAAACCCTCACTAGCGCCGGTAGAGAACACTGATGATGGAATATAGGCAAATTCTTCCTCTCCATCACTCGCCTTCACTCCATGAACCATACCATCATTAGCCCCAAAATAGAGCATAGACTCTCTGGAGGAAACAGAGGTTGCCTTCCATTCACTATAGGTTGTTATTGCCGGATTGGTCATCAAAGTATCTTCCGGGAAAGGAGCTGTATCAGGCCAGTCCATAGATGGAGTCCCTACATACACCGGATTAGAGTGTACTATATCCCCAAGCCTGCTGGATCTGCTTCTGAAATTATAACCGGAGCTTTCGTTACTTCTGTCTCCTCGAATATAGCTGAGGCGAGCCTGACCTATGGTATCGCTATCCAAACCTCCTGCAGGATTGGTCTTCAGGTCATTTTTTTGAGCCGCTGTTAAATTAGCCCACTGAAATCCAACACCATCAGTACCGTTATGAGTTATTATCTGGCGCGGATTAGTGGTTAGATTTCTGCTATCCAATATAGATGATGCCTCCCAGGTTACATCATCTGAGACAGCTCCGGTTATAGGATCAAGTGCATATTTATAGACACTACCACTCCACTTATTTGAGTTAAAAAGAACTAAAAATACGGCGCTTCCAGTAGTTAAAGTGTCGGTATTAAAAGCTACTGCGGCTGCACTGCCTGCTCTGTCGTCAATATCTTCCAATGCAGCATTGAGCGAACCAGATAATTGCTCCGGATCTTGGGCACTAAGAAATAGTCCGCGCCCGTTATAGGCAGCATGCCACAAATCATCTACTTTCTCGCTATCTCCGTTATCCGGATCAGGCCAGCTAAAACCGGAATCTTCAGGGTTATCCACAAAAGGATCAAGAGTTCCGCTTACCCCAAAAGCCACAGTATAGGTCACCAAGTGCTGGTGATCTGCCTCATCCAACCCCGGCGTTGTCGGCACCTCGTTATCTATTGATGTTTTCAGATCGCGCTCGTAATAGTGCATAGCCACATCAGCCAAGGTATCTGAGTATGAATCGGCATATGCACCGCCATCAAAGTCTCCCGCTCCATCCGTGTCCGTATTTCCCACACTGGGGCTACTGCCATTCCAGTAGCCATCGGTCAGCAATATATTGAAGTTTTGCTGGCAACTGCCACCATTCGCAGCAGAAAGAATTGGCGACGATCCACCTTCAAACAGACTTCCCACTGCCTTTAAGCAACTTCTCGCCGGGGTTCCCGGGCAATTGGATGAAAGACATGGCATATTTATTCCGTATAAACTATTTAGCAATGAAATTTTATCGGCTGAATTACTCATGCTGTTAACCGACGCAATTGTGCCATCATTAAATGCTCTCATCCCCATTCGGGAAGAGCTGTTACCCTGAACTACATTACCTATTGCTGCCTTGGCCACATATTCTCTTTTCCTGTGATACTGATACCAGTTGGCAAAATTCTGAATCTCTTCATCATAGGTACAGGTTGGAGCTGCAGCACAGTCTGTTCTTCCCGGCCCTCCGGTATAAGTGCTGCCGGATTTTATCTCCACCAGTGCATGCGTATCGGAGTCTTCCACAATGCCGTCGCCATCATCATCTGTCCATGTCCAGTATCTTGCCGGATACATAGTATCGTTGTGCCACCCCCCCTTACTTGGGGTATAGCATTTATAGGTCATGTTAGATGTAAGGTTAAAGGTATCTCCGCTTGGATCGGTTGGATCAACAAGAGCTGCCGATGGTGTGGCATCTGAATACATTGGCGAACCGGTACCATCGGTTCCCGCCCACGGTGAATATGTCACCTCCGGATTATAGTAGAGAGCATTATAATTTCTGTTCCTTGCCTTCCATGCAGAGCTAAATGAAGATGCAGATGCAATTGTATACGGGTAGTAATTCCAGTTGCTGATGTAATACGCATCATAGTCATTATTTGCACTTGGCAGAATATAGTAGTTGGCAGTCCATCCCCCCAAATCAGGCAAACCGGAATAAGCAGACTCTTCACTTACCAGAAGCTCCCAGTCCATACTTCCTGAGTCATCAAGAGTCCAGTAGATATTCGGTTCTACAGATGTGGATAAAAA
>QZLD01000263.1 GCA_004796385.1 Gammaproteobacteria bacterium
AGGTGAAGGAGGAGGAGAAGGAGAAGGAGAAGGAGAAGGAGAAGGAGAAGGAGAAGGTGAAGGTGAAGGAGAAGGTGAAGGTGAAGGTGAAGGAGAAGGTGAAGGAGAAGGTGAAGGAGAAAACTCCATTGTATTTAACGGCAATTCTATATCAGAAAATAGTTCTACAGCATCAGTTAGCGGTACGACAGTAACTATTTATGGTGGCGGCACATATTATATTTCCGGTACATTAAATGATGGTCAGCTTATCGTAGAGAGTGAAGATGAAGAGGATGTAGAGTTGGTATTTAATGGTGCTCATATTAATTGTAGTGATTGTGCGCCAATCTTTATCGTTAGTGCTGAAAAGGCAATAATAGAATTAGCATCGGGTTCAGATAATAGTCTTTCTGACGGTTCAAATTATACCGATCTTAATGAAGATGATGAGCCTGAAGCAGCGTTATTTAGTAAAGATGATTTGGTCATAACTGGACTAGGGTCTCTAGAGATTGATGCTAATTATAAAGACGCAATTAAGTGTAAGGACAGTCTCGAACTATTAGGTGGAACAATTGTTGTTGATTCAGTTGATGATGGCATTATCGGCAAAGACTATCTGTTAATTGATGGGGCTGATGTAGAGATAACAGCTGCGGGTGATGGTATTAAATCTACTAATGATGATGACGATACAGTGGGCTATATAACTATCGAAAGTGGAAAGATTGATATCACTTCAGGTGCAGATGCGATTCAAGCAGAATCAAATCTCAATATAAATGGAGGTGATGTAGATATAGTGGCTGGTGGTGGAAGTAATGCTACCTTAAGTGATGATGATTCTGCAAAGGCTCTTAAGGTTGGAATTAAGGTTACAGTAAATGGTGGTGATATTGATATTAATACGGTAGATGATGGTATTAATTCAAATGATCTGGTTGTTATTAATAATGGTGAGATAAATATCGCAGCAGCAGATGAAGGTATCCATTCAGATAATGAGGTAGCAATTAATGGTGGAGAATTAACCATTTCAAAGTCTAAAAAAGGAGTTGAAGCAGTATACATAAATATTATTGATGGAGTTGTTTCGATAAAATCAGAAGGAGATGGGCTCAAAGCGGAAGCATCTGAAGATACAGGAAATGGTGGAGATGTTACTATTGACGGAGGTACGATAACAATTGTTTCAACTGATGGAGATGCAATTGATGCAGAAAATGATGCTGAAATTAATGGAGGAGATTTGGATTTAACATCTGGTGGTGGTAGTTCTAATGCTATTGCAGGAGATGATGATGCGTCTTTAAAGGGACTGAAGGGCTCAAATAGTGTTGTTGTTAAAAATGGTGATATCTCAATTGATTCCGCTGATGATGGTATTCATTCAAATAATGTGACCATTGATGGAGGTGCGTTTTCAATAGCTGTAGGATCATCCGTTGGTAGTGGCGGATGGGGGGGAGGGGGCTATGGTGCTGATGGTATTGATGCCGTTGAAACTCTAAACGTAAATGGTGGAGAAATTGACATAACAAAATCATACGAAGGACTAGAGGCGTACACTATCAATATCAATGGTGGAGAAATTCATATAGATGCTGATGATGATGGTGTTAATGCAGCAGCTACAGAGAATAATGATTTTGGAGGTCCAGGGGGAGGTAGTCCTTCATGTTCTGGATGCTCTTTGAATATCAATGGGGGTTATCTTTTCATGGATGCCAATGGTGATGGCCTAGATTCTAATGGTTCAATTTATATGAATGATGGTATCGTTCTTGTTAATGGCCCAACGTCTAATGGTAACGGTCCTTTGGATTCTGGAGATTCAGGATCAACAATTGAAGTTAATGGTGGATTTTTAGTGGCTGTTGGTAGTTCCGGTATGGCAGAAACTCCGGATGGTGGAGATCAAAGTTATATTTCTTCTAAGTCGGTTAGTGTAAGTGGAGGAGGCATAATAGCTGTTAATGATAGTAATGGAAATAACATACTTACTTTTGAGCCAACCAAAAATATTCAGTCGATTGTATTCTCTTCATCAGACATTGTCAGTGGTTCCAGCTATAAGATCTATTCAGGAGGAAATTATAGTGGAGGAACCGAGGAAGATGGTTTGTATGAAGGTGGATCGTATTCAGTAGGAACGCAAATAGCTACGGTAACCGCTGGTAGTGGTGGTGGTTGGTGGTGGCAATAATAAGTTAGCTGCCTTGGGTAGATATGGATATGTAGATATATCTACCCAAATTATGTATATATCAAAAACCTATAATCATAATAATAGGGTGTATAAATATGGATATTGGAAATAACCATAGCGCTATAAAATACAAAAAAGAGCATTATATAAATGCTCAGGTTCATAGTAACTATTCAAATAACGAAGATAACAATAATTTAATTGCAAGAATAAAAAAATCAATCTATCTATATGAAAAATTCGATCTGGAATCGATAAATGACAGTGCAAAACTGATGAATCGTATAGATACAAAGTATCTACTTACTTTATCTGACCTGCCTAAGTTACTTAACGTTCTGAGAGACCATTATAAAGTTTTAGAAATTGATAATAATTCCATATTTACCTATAAGAATCGTTATCTGGATACCGAAGACTTTGAATTCTTCAGAAAGCATCATAATGGTAAGCAGAATCGTTACAAGGTTAGATATAGACATTATGTTGATTCGGGGACAGAATTTCTTGAAGTTAAATTTAAAAACAATAAAAGAAGAACAATTAAAAACCGTATAGAGATTAGCAATAAAAAGCATGATCTGAATATTCAGGAAGAATTTTTAACAGGCCAGTTGCCTGCCGAGCTGGAAAATCTACAGGTTTGCCAGCACAGTGAATATAAGAGGGTTTCCCTTGTTAGTGTTGATGGAAAAGAGAGGCTTACCTTGGATTTTGATCTTAAATACAAAAGTCCTTTTTGCGATAAGAATGCGGTAAACCTGGAAAATCTGTGTATAGCAGAGTTAAAACAGCCTGGTAAAAGCCATTTTTCTGTTTTTGAAAATCTGATGAGGAGATTGTCGATACAGCCGACATCATTTAGTAAATATTGTATAGGTTGCTGTAGTCTCTATCCGGATCACCTGAAGCAGAACAGATTTAAACCGGTATTAAATATAATAAAAAAACTGACAGAATAATAATTGAGTAATTTGTGGAGAAGATGATGATTGGTGATTTTGGAACAATTTTTGATGTTGATTTGCTTTGCAGATTTGTAATAAACATAGTTACCGTATGCGTTTTGATTTGGGGGTCATACTTCAGACGTTCCGCAAATAACGAATTTCTGTTCGGAGCTGTTTTATTTGGAATAGGGGTTTTCATAATTACCAAGATTCTTAGTGGCGTTGTCCTGAAAATGGAGTTCGCATTTGGTCTGTTTGCACTGTTTTCCCTGCTCAGATACAGAACCGAATCGATAACAATAAAAGAGATGACCTACCTTTTTCTTGTGATTTGTGTGGCCTTGATTTCAGGGATTGCACCTATCAGTTATCTGGGGTTGATAATAATAAATTCCGCTGTATGTCTGATTGTAGAGATAGCGGAACTGGTAGAGAGCAAAATCCACCTTTTCGGAGATAAGGCAACGCAGACATTAAGATACGATATTATTGAAAATATAAAACCGCAAAGAAGAGAGCAGCTCTTTGAAGATCTGCGTAACAGAACAGGACTTAATATAATCGATGTAAAAATCAACGAAATTGACTTGCTGCGGGATACAGCGTTACTGACCATTATATACACCAAGACTTTCGACCCTAATTTATTTGAAAATAGTGACTCTGCAGTAGAAAATAAAGCTCAGGTAATGGATATTAAGCGAAATTTGGATTTAGACAATAATCGTCATTCAATATACAGAGCTAACCATGTGGCAGATTGATTAACATCTGCCGAACGATTTTTTAAATCTTGAGAATACTTTATGAAATTAACTGCCGCTTTTATTCTATCCTGTATGGCAATTTTCTCATCGCTAGCCTTTGCAAAAAAAGATAACAAGAATAACTTTCTGTCATTTGATGAATTGAAATATGAAACAGAAGATGAAAATTTTGAAATTAAATTAAACGGTTATCTGTTTTTTGACACGGTAAACTATGATGATTCGGGTAAACAGTTTGAATTTAAAAACGGATCAGACTTAAGAAGTGCCAGAATCGCAGTCAAAACCAAATTATTTAAGAGATGGAAGGCTAAGCTTCAGTATGATTTTTCTAAGGAAGAACCGGAGAGAAAAGATGCCTGGCTTAGTTATGATGTATTGGATAATCTTACGGTGCGTTTAGGACAATTTGAGCAATATAGTTCTCTGGAAGGTTCTACCAGCCTTAAGAATACAACATATTTGGAAAGATCGATTCCGGTTGAAACCTTTCTTAGAGGGCGAACATATGGAATTGATTTGCAAAGCAGCAACAGTTTTTGGGGGGTGCAGGCTGGAACATATATTGAAGAGCACGACCAGTTTGATGACCCGGAAAAGCGGCATAAGGCAAATCTGGCTCTTAGGCTTTTCACCTTCCCGGTGGAAAGTAAGAAATATCTTGTTCATTTTGGGATCTGGGGACTAAAAGAATATCCGGCAAATGGAAAATTTGAAGCAGAAGCAGAACCGGAGACTAATATAAATGAAAAAAACATTCTTGATTCAGGAAAAATAAAACACGTTGATTCAGTTTTAATAAATGGCTTAGAGGCAGCTTTTATATATAAATCTTTTTCACTTCAAACCGAATATCTTTCGGAGAAAATTGATAGGGAGGAAGATAGAGCGAGTATTACCTACGATGGTTATTATGCCAGTATCAGCTATTTCTGGACAGGAGAAAGAAGAAAATATGATAAGGATGATGGTAGTTTTGACGAAATTGAACCTAAACATTTCTGGGGAGCATTTGAAACAGCGATACGCTATAGCTATATAGATATGAGTGACGAAAATCGGGACAGGGGAGAGATGGATAGTATTACCCTGGCTTTGAACTGGTACCCAACAGATCAAATAAGGTTGCAGTATAATTACTCGAAAGTGGATTTTACCGATAGCATAAATAAGATTGGAATTTCTCAACTCAGAGCCCATTATCATTTTTAAAAGATGAAAATCAAAATAAAAATAAGCCATAAAATTCTTTTCGCATTAGTTGTGCCGGTACTAATTGCTTCAATAACAATGTTGTTCCTGACTCAATGGAGTTTAAGGTCGGGTTTTAAAAATTATGTTGCCAATTCCGAAATAGAGAAAATGTCTGTTTATATTGATGGAATTGTAACCGTATATAAAAAAAGGGGAGGATTGGGTGATCTGAAGGATAATCGTCATAGATGGAGGCATGTATTAATATCAAGTGAAGGAAGTGCTTTGGATATGGACGCTCCGGAAGAATTTCCAAAGATTTGGGAGCTTGAAAAGGCAGATCAATTCATGAAGGGGAGAAGACCACCTCCGGAACATGACCATATGTTTTCTAACCATCATCCCCAAAAACCTCCTTTTTATAAAGAAGGTTTTCCACCTGAATTTAATGAAAAAGACATGCATAATATGTCTCACAAACCTAAGTTTGGAGATTTTAAAAAGTTTGACGGTTTTTTTATGCTTTCAAGGCTTACTTTATATGATAAAAATAAAAAGATAGTTGTAGGGGAAAAACAAACGACCCCGATTTTTAAAGAGATAAAAGTGGAACAGTCGATAATAGGTTATCTTGGGCTTGAACCAAGCAATAGAATAATAAAAGAAGATGATATCCACTTTCTTAACAAGCAATATATTTCGTTATTAATAATTTTTGGTCTTATTTTACTGTTTGCGATTGTTATAGCAGTCATAATATCTAAACACATCACTAAACCGCTGGCTATTTTTACTAATAGCATAAGAAACTTGGCTATAGGGGACTATTCTCAAAGGATAGAACTCAACTCAAAAGATGAGTTGGAGTTATTGGCCAGTGATATTAATCATTTAGCTCGTACTTTGGAAAAAAATGAAAAATCCAGACAGTATTGGGTTGCAGGTATTTCTCATGAGCTGAGAACCCCGATTGCGATTTTGCGTGGAGAGATTGAAGCTATACAGGACAGGGTTAGAAGCGCGACTGATGAAACTATTGAATCACTTTATTCTGAAGTAATTAGTCTTAACAGTATAGTAGACGATCTTTATACCTTATCACTATCGGATATCGGTGAGCTTCAATATCAAATGACCACGATTTCACCAATTATGATTCTTAGCAACTTACTTGAAGCATACAAAGAAAGAATAAGCGAATCAGGCATAATCTTATATTGCAAATTTCCTGAAGAAAGTGTTGTAAACATTTATGGTGATGCTCTGAGAGTAAAGCAACTTTTCAAAAATATAATAGAAAATTCAATTAAATATACATTGTCTCCAGGGAAATTATTAATTGCTGCAGATATATCGGAAGGGGGTATTGAAATATCCTTTTCAGATTCTCAGCCATCTGTAAATGAAGGCTCATTTGAGAAGATTTTTGAAAGATTTCATAGAGAAAAAATATTCGATATCTCTGAAGACTGTTATGGCAACGGATTAGGATTGGCAATATGTAAAAATATTGTAGAAGCGCATAACGGTAATATTAGAGCAGCTAAATCAGCTCTTGGAGGCCTTCAGATAAAAATCACCTTTGAAACAATAGCTGTATAGCATAAAAAGACTACTAGAGTTGTGGAGTTATGAAAGGTAAAAAAGTACTGATCGTTGAAGATGAACCAAAGCTTGCTGCGTTGCATAAAGAGTATTTGGAAAAAGATGGTTTTGATGCAAAAATTATTGAAAGCGGAGAAGATGCAATATCCCTATTTGAATATTCACTGAGAAACGATATAGAGCCATTTGATATTATAATTCTTGATGTGATGCTTCCTGGGATTGATGGAATAGCTGTATGCAAAAAGTTGCGAGAAGTATCAAATATCCCGGTTATTTTTGTAACGGCAAGAGTTGAAGAGATGGATAGGCTGCTGGGATTAGAGGTGGGTGCAGACGATTATATTTGCAAGCCGTTTAGTCCCAGAGAAGTAGTTGCCAGAGTTAAAGCAGTATTAAAGCGCTATCTTTCAATAACAGATAAAACTAATGAAAAACTTTTAAATATCGATATAAAAAACAGAATTGTAACCTCAAAAGAAAAAACCTTGGATTTAACTCCCTGTGAATTTACCCTGTTGGCATATCTTGCAGAATATCCGGGAAGAGTCTATTCAAGAGCCCAACTGCTTGATGCACTTCATGATGATTACCGAGAATTAACTGATAGAGCAATAGATACACACATAAAGAACATTCGCAAAAAAATATCAATATATATTGATGATATAGAAGTAATTCAATCTGTTTATGGAGTTGGATATAAGATTAATGCAGAAGTATTAAAATAAAAATCTATTTGCGTAAATTGTATTCCAATCTCTACTAAAGACAGCAAGACAGCATTTCAATAAAAGTTGATTAATCGTTTTTGTTTTTCTGGATTTTTGCAACAAAACATAATCCCTTTATATTTTTTATCCAGAAGCTTATTTGCAGCCTTTGAGTCAGCCCTGTCTAAATGGTCTGGAATAATTAAACAGTATTATAAGCATCAACCCGTTTCCATCAGCAAGGTTGTATTCTTTATCCTTAGCTTTCTCATTTTGAATCTGCTTAATGCTAAGCGGGGTGGTCATTTTAGCCATAATTGTAACACCGTTTTTGTAACACGAATTTTTTGTTACTAAAAATGTTACTAAAAATCGTGGATTTTGCAAGATGGCTATAGATCGCCATGGACTGCAAATGCTTTTTAGTTATTGATTTTAATGGTGCTTTCAGGCTTTGTTAGACTTTGATGAATTTATAATTGGCGGACAGGGAGGGATTCGAACCCTCGATACGTTTCCGTATACACGCTTTCCAGGCGTGCTCCTTCAGCCACTCGGACACCTGTCCTAATTCTGATTGCTCAATTAGGGTGGAGTATTATAAACAAATTTTGCCTATCACTCATAGTTTTTTCTTTTTGCGTGACAAATTTCGGTAAATTACCTGAATGTTTTTGTTAATTGAAGCTTGGAGTGAATTTTTAAAGCGTCAAATCATATCAATCTTTTTGTAGTGTGAG
>QZLD01000308.1 GCA_004796385.1 Gammaproteobacteria bacterium
GAATTAAGACTCAACCCCTCATTGAAAACCAGAGCATCTGAAAACATATTTATAATTTTTTTATCTTCCTGAGCAGGAACTACTTCGGACATATTTCCTCTCTGTAATTTTAACAGTGAAACTCACAACTTATGTACTATTATTATGAGTATAGTTAAAGATTGTTGCCAGTAATCTTAAGTTTTCAGCAGCTTCGCTGATAAATCAAGATATAACTGACCACAAGGATATTTTTCCCGACTGGTTAACCAGATTACTATGCCACTAAACTATAATTCAGATAACATAAAGGTTAAGAGAATAATATGACATCAACTACCCCTATTTTAATTACAGATGATGATGCCTCATTCAGACTGATTTTAAGACGATTTCTTGAAAATAACGGCTATCCTGTAATTGAAGCCGCTAATGGTAATGAAGCTATTTCACTGGCCTCAGAGAATAACCTGTCAATTATAATGATAGATGGTGATATGCCAGAAAAAAATGGCTTTGAGACCTGCTGGGAAATTAAAAGCAACCCTAAAAACATTAACATACCAGTAATTATGATTACAGGATTGGTTGACGATGAATTTGTCGATAAAGCATTTGAGGCTGGAGCAGCAGAATACATCACAAAGCCAGTCCACTGGGCTCTTCTAAAACAGCGCATAAAACATCTGATTCATAATAACGCAACAGAATCGACATTAAGAGAAGCAAAAAACACTGCTGAAATTGAAAATAAAACAAAATCTGAATTTTTACGCAGAGTTTCACACGAACTACGTACTCCTCTTCATGCAATATTAAGTTTTGCAAGAATCGGACACGGAAAAGCAGAAGGGCAACAGCAGGAATACTTCTCTGTTATTATCGAATCCGGACAACGCCTGCAAAGACATCTTGATGATCTGCTTGATTTATCTCGCCTTGAAACCAACAAAATGGATTTTCATATAGCCGAAAACAATCTGAAAACTGCAGTAAATATTGCTGTTGACAAAATAAAAGAGACGGCTCAAAAAAGCAAGTCGACAATTACAATTAAAGATGAATCATCAATTAATAATGGTCTTTTTGATCCTAAAAGGATCATTCAAATAACCGAAGAGATAATCAGAAACGCAATAAATCATACCCCCGATGGCTGTAATATAGAAATTATTATTGTTAACGAAACCGTTGATAATGAAAACGGAAGCTGGGATGCCGTTTCCGTATCCGTTAAAGATACAGGCAAAGGAATTCCTGATTGTGATTTATACGGTATATTTAACATATTCAGCAAATCAGAAGAAAACGAGAATAGTGGCACGGGCATGGGCTTATCAATAGCAAAAAAAATAATAGAGGCTCACAAAGGAAGAATCTTTGCTGAAAACAATAGCGATGGTGGAGCAACAGTAACCTATTCAATTCCGGCAGGAAAAAACTAATTAACGAAACAGGTAATAAAAAGTGAAAAAGTTTACCATTCTTACAGTTGATGATTCCCCTCTTAATCAGAGAATTATTAAAGAATCATTTTCTGAGAAATTTGATGTAGAATTTGCCTTTAACGGCGAAGAATGCATAAAAATGGTACCGATAGTTAATCCGGATCTCATATTGCTGGATGTTACAATGCCTGGTATTGATGGTTTTGAAACATGCAAAATAATTAAGTCGAATGAAAAAACAAAACATATCCCTGTAATTTTTGTATCTGCAAGAATATCCGATGAAGATAAACTCAAGGGTTACCAAGCTGGGGGGTTTGATTATATTACTAAACCATTTGACCATGTTGAATTAATAAAACACACCCAAGACATTCTCGATTCAACGCAAAAAGGAGTTATTGAACTTGAAGAACAGCAAAATATTTTCAGCAGTGATCTTCAGATTATCACAGAGTTTCTGACATCCAGCCTTGAATGTCAGAATATTGAATCACTTAGCCGATTAATATTTAAAGCCGCTTCTAATTACAAACTTTCATGCTCTTTACAAGTCGCTACAGGAAAAGAAACTCTCAATTTTTCAGATACAAACACATCGTCACCACTGGAATCAAAAGCCTTAGAGGCCGCCAGAAACTCAGGAGAGAAATTCATATTCTTTGGCCATAGCATGATAGTTAATTCTCACAACATATCACTGCTTATAAAGAATTGTCCCAATCTTGAAAACCAGGAATACAGCCTATTAAAAGAACTTCTGTTTGCTATTATCTGCGGTGCCGAGATTTCAGCCAGACATATTCTCTCAATGCAAAATATCAGCAAATACAAAGACCTGCTTATTGATGATGCCACTTCAGAAATATGCGAAAGATCTTCTGTTATTTCAGGTTTTTCTGAAAAAATAAATTATATAGAAGGGAAAATAAAAAAAATCCTCTCACTGTCATCCATATCCACAGATGAAGAGGATGAAATTTGTGAACTGTTGGCGGCACTAAAGAAAACCACCGAAACAGGCTAAAAGTGATAAACAAGTTGGAGAATCACCATATCCCAGTAGAGATCAGAACGCTGTTTATAATCCTCATCATCAGAGACAGTAACTATAGTTCCACCGCCACCAACTATATAGCTATACTCCCCCTTCAGAATAATGTTTTGACTTATATCCCAACGGAATCCCGCAACTGTCGTCTCAAGATAATTTCGAAAAGTTTTTTCCTTATTACGATCTTTATAATATCTCTGCCCATGACGTAATAAAACAGCAAAATTTGATTTAATCTCTCTGTCAACCTGAAAGAAATACCCATCAGAGAAGTCTTTTAACGTCCTTGCATGATCAAGATCCACTTTTTCCGAATCATAAAAGTCGGTTATTAACACCCTGTCTTTATATGTTTGAGATAAACGTCCAATTTCAAGGGTAAACGTCCACTTATCATGCAAATACTCACCAAATATTGCTCCAACCCTATCATATTGATACACATAAATATCAATATCATACCATCCGGGTCCACTAACGGAGTTCGCATAAGCATCATTAATTATCTGGCACAAATATGAGTCACGTTCAAAATAAGACATGCCCAGCTTAAACCTGCTATCTAATGAAGAGTATATGAGATGCCCTCCTTTAATTCTGCTTCTGGGAGCGTGAAAATATGAGCCTGAACCAAAAACATCAAATATCTCTTTATATGACGGAACCCCTGAAACCCCATTAAAGATCCTGAATTTTATATTTCCAGCTTCTCCTGCATATGTATACTCCAGAAGAGCACCACGAGCTCTCATATACCGGTTTCTTTGAAAATCCGGATAGTGCTCTTGTGGCAATAAAACACCATTATGGATCATGGGCAAATCTCTGTGTTCACCAAAAATACCAAAAGGTATTTTATACCAACCTAAAACAGCCTTAACGCCACTATTAGAACCAGATAGAATGTTCGCCTTAATTTGCAGATAATCAAAATCCAGATCTTCTTCATTTTCCGGTACATCACCTACATTTCGACTCACCATCTGTGCTGCAATTGAAAAACGAGGATGCAATTGCAAGTAACCATTCAAGCCAATTTGACCAAAATCAAACGAACCGCTTGTGCTACCATTTACAAACTCATTACCTGATGTATATACGATCCCCTGACTTGCAAAACCGTGTAAAACAAGAGAATCAACAGCAAACCCGCTCATGCAAAATAAAGTTGCAATCAGGCAAAAAAAATGTCTTGCCAGACTATTTAACATCA
>QZLD01000190.1 GCA_004796385.1 Gammaproteobacteria bacterium
AGTGCAATATTCGGCATCAGTGAGCATGAACGTGAACTTGTGGCTGAGCTTAAAGAGCAGATAGGCTTATTTGCCGAAAAACAGCAGCTTGTTACTACAGATGCGATTTCAGCTATAGCAGCTGAATATCTGGTAGAAGAGCTAAAGAGCAGTAATGGCAAATTTATCATCAGTAGTGATGCGCTTGAGCTGAGCCGCTCCTTTGAGCAGTACCTGAATCTGAAGAATCTGCTGCACGATTTTGAGCAGGCAGTTAAAGACCTGCATGGGAATCTCAAGAGTCAGATGCGACTTGTCTATTCGTGGATTAACGGATTTGTTAATACTGAAAAGAAGAGCGCTTTGGAAAAGTTTGCTCGCGTAATAAAAGAGACAGTGGCTGCTATAATCACAAAAGAGAGTCTAGAAAGAGAATCGGTAAGCATAAACACTGTTGTTAATGTTGGTGGTCTGCTTGGTCAGCATAAACTTATTAACGATAGAGAAATTCGTATAGATTTCCCTAAGTTTCTGGGGAAAATGGCACTGTTTATAAATAGAGATGTACCTGCTTTCAGAGAGGCGAGGTCTGTCAGAAGTGCAATTGTCGATGGCGAGAGGGAGACTCTTAAACTCAATGAATTCAAGCCACAACCGATAACATCATTTGTAAGAAACAAACTTATAAATGATCTCTACCTGCCGATTATCGGTGACAACCTTGCCAAACAGATGGGGGCAGCCGGAGCAGGTAAGAGAACAGACCTTATGGGAATGCTGCTGCTGATATCGCCTCCCGGATATGGTAAAACGACATTGATGGAATATGTAGCCAACCGCCTTGGCCTGGTCTTTATGAAGATAAACTGCCCGACAATTGGTCACGGAGTGGTATCAATCGATCCGGCAGAGGCACCGAATGCCGCGGCTAAGCAGGAGCTGGAAAAGCTTAATCTGGGTCTGGAGATGGGCAACAACGTAATGCTCTATCTTGATGATATCCAGCACAGTAACCCGGAACTGTTACAGAAGTTTATTTCACTCTGTGATGCCCAGAGAAAAATAGAAGGTGTCTGGAAAGGTAAGGCGAAGACCTATGATCTGCGCGGCAAAAAATTCTGTGTAATTATGGCAGGTAACCCCTATACCGAATCAGGGGAGGCATTTACGATACCTGATATGCTTGCCAACCGTGCCGATGTATACAACCTGGGTGATGTCCTTTCCGGTCATAAAGATGCCTTTGAGCTTAGTTATCTGGAGAACTGCCTTACCTCAAATCAGGTTATGGCACCGTTATCTTCCCGTTCAATGGAAGACTTCTATAAACTGGTGCGCATGGCCAGGGGCGAACAGATACCCACATCTGAGTTAAAACACAACTATTCGGGTGCAGAGGTGAGCGAAATTGTATCTGTACTTAAACATCTGATAAAAGTGCAGCAGGTAATACTTAAGGTTAACAGTCAGTATATTCTCTCCGCTTCTCAGGATGACGCTTATAGAACAGAGCCGCCTTTCAAACTGCAGGGTTCATACAGAAATATGAGCCGCATGGCAGAGAAGATTGTAGCGGTTATGAATGAAGAGGAGCTGGAAGCTCTTGTAACAGATCATTATGTCAGCGAGGCGCAGACTCTTACATCAGGAGCAGAGGAGAACCTGCTTAAGCTGGCAGAGATGCGTGGAGTTATGACGGATGAGCAGCAACAGCGCTGGCAGGAGATCAAGGCCGGCTATGCCCGCCGCAAGAGCATGGAAGGAGAGGATGATCCTGTAAGTAAGGTTGCAGGACAAATTAACCTTCTTGCGGGCAATATAGGCGATATTCATAGCGCCATTCTGGAGGCGGCACAATCAAATCGTGAGCCGCAAAAAATTATATCGGAAAAACTCGATCAGGCAGTTGAGGCAATCTCGAAGATAAACGTAGGAGTACAGGTGAACAATCAACCTGTACCCGGCTTAAAACCTCTGCTGGATGCAGTTGCAGGAACCATAGACGGCTCACTGCTACCGGTCGTCAAGGCGATGGAGCATAAGCTCAGGCTGGATCACGATATCTGGGATACTCTCAATAACATAGTCAAAAAACTCAAGAGTATTGATAAGGACTCTTTTGCAGAAATAAATATGAAACAGGAAGTCAGAGATAATTATACAAGTGAATAAATCAGCAAAAACAATGGGAGATAATAGAGTATGCACCATCTGCTAAATAAGAGTGTTTTTTTTATTAAAGAGCACAAAGGGATATTAAAGGCATCAAACAGCTACGATATAGCCGATCCGGAAAGCGGTGAAGTTATAATGAACTGTCGTGAAGATAGCCTTGGTATCATTACTAAGTTGCTGCGTTTTAGTAAGTATAAACGCATGACACCGTTCGATATCTCAATTAAAACCCCTGAAGGTGAGCAGATATTAAGAATAAAGAGAGGTATTTCTCTTTTTCTTTCAAAAGTACGAGTCTATAACGAGCAGGATGAGCTTATAGGTCTGTTTAAGCAGAAAATGTTTGCTATCGGAGGGGCTTTCAGGGTTCTTGATGAGAATGAGGTTGAGCAGTGTGAACTAAAAGGTAAGTGGACGAGCTGGGAATTTAGTTTTAACAAAGATGGTCAGCAGCTGGCGCTGGTTACTAAAAAATGGGCTGGTCTGGGCAAAGAACTTTTCACCAGTGCGGATAATTATGTGTTACAGATAAATGACGTTATTGCTAAGGATGATGATCTCAGGCAGCTTATTATGGCTGCAGTCATGTGTATAGACATGGTTTTGAAAGAGTAGTCTACAAAATTCTCTCAAATTTTCGGGAAAACATGACAAATTGTATGTCATAGAGGCATGTGGTATACGATAGGTTTTTTGCGGGCTGTTTTTCTGTAATTTCCGAGAAACAATCCCCTGTTTATTTTCTATCTTATTGGTTTGTAAAATTATCTAATAATCGTTTAGAACTGTTTTTATTCTTTGCAAAAAGGCGCGAAGGTTTTTTATTTAAACTTTAGTTGACATGAGTTTTAGAAGGCTGGTATAAAGCTGTTCACGGGTTGCTTGAGGGCTTGATGTTCCTTGGCAGGATTTTGCAATACCATAAATTTAAGTTAAAGAAATATTAAAATCTGGTTGTTGTAAAAAAAGTGAAAAAAATGAAAAAAATTGTGGTGCGAAGTTTTTTTTTCTGATATCTTTCACGTCCTCCACAGCGGGCAGGCCTGAAAAGGAAATAGAGATGCTGGTAAGGGTCTGTTGGAAGTTAAAATAAGAAAGAGGAAGTTTCTAATGAACAAGTCAGAACTAGTGGAAGCGGTAGCTCAATCATCAGAGCTAACAAAAGCTGCAGCAGCGAAAGCGGTTGACGGAGTTATCGAAGCGATAACAACAGCCTTGAAAGAAGGTGATCAGGTTACATTAATAGGTTTTGGAACCTTTCTTGTGCGTGAGCGTGCAGCTCGTACAGGAAGAAATCCAAGAACTGGTGAAGAGATTCAGATTGCAGCTTCAAATGTTCCATCATTTAAAGCTGGTAAAGCGCTAAAGGACGCGGTAAACTAGCGCGCAAATTTTTGAACCAGGGTGCTTAGCTCAGCTGGGAGAGCGTCGCCCTTACAAGGCGAAGGTCGAAGGTTCGATCCCTTCAGCACCCACCAGCAAAAGGAG
>QZLD01000280.1 GCA_004796385.1 Gammaproteobacteria bacterium
TGACGGCATCCAGCGAGTTGGCACACGGCTTTTCAAAGCCAAGAAGTTCGCAGGTGTATTCTCTATCTATCGGATAGGTCGTTCCGGCAAGTGCGGCAGCTCCCAAAGGCATTATATTTAGCCGTTTGCGGCAATCTGTAAATCTGTCGTAGTCGCGACTAAGCATCTCGTACCATGCCAGCAGGTGATGCCCGAAGGATATCGGCTGAGCTACCTGCAAGTGGGTAAATCCGGGCATTATGGTATCCGCTTCCTGTAGTGCCAGCTCTGCAATTCCAAGTTGCAGACGCTTAAGCTCTTCGAGGGTTTTATCTATGTGGTCACGCATAAACAGGCGGATATCGGTGGCAACCTGATCGTTTCTGGATCTGCCTGTATGCAGCTTTTTGCCGGCATCGCCAATCATCTCTGTAAGGCGCGATTCTATATTCATATGGACATCTTCCAGCGATACCGACCAACTGAAATTATCTTTGGCAATTTCGGCGGTTATCTGCGACAGTCCGCTCAGGATCTTCTCCTCTTCATCTTTTGTGAGAACGCCGACCTTCTTCAGCATCTTACAGTGGGCTATTGAGCCCTGAATGTCATAATGCGCCAGCCTTTTGTCAAAAAATACCGAGGCGGTAAAGGTTTGCACGAAGCTATCTGTAGATTCTGTAAATCTGCCATTCCACATATTTGAAGATGAATTTTTCATATTAACCAACCAAAATTTCCTGTAATTGTTTTATACGCTCTTTTTAACGCACATTATTTATATTTAAAGCACACTCAAACTATACTTAAAACCTGAAAACTGTTAACTTTTTACAAAAAGCAGAATCGGCAATTATATCCGGCAATCAATAAAAATAATATGCCAAGCGGACATTTAAGGACTAGTCATTTAAGAGCCATGGAAAGCAAGAATAACAACAGAGGCCTGTTCCTTCCCGATTTTAACAGCATAAAAAGCGTATTTACGCTGATTATCTTTGGTGAGCTACTGGCTGTTATGCTGGCTCTATTCAGGCCGATAACCGCTGCGTGGATAGAGGACCTGAGCCTTTCATCTCTATTTATTCAGTGGACAATCCTGCTGAGTGCCGCTCTGCTCACACTTATGCGCCCGCTTTTTCATAAGAGTCATATTACCGTAGTAATTGCAGCAACATATGCAATCATTCTATCGATTACTGCTATTAACAGCTTTGTCGCCATCCTGGTCATTCTCGAAAACAACAATTTTAATGAGATCCTTAACCTTGTGGTGCGAAACTGCGGCATTGCCGCCATTGTAAGCCTTATTTCTCTGCGCTATTTTTATCTGCAATTTCAGCTTAAAAGGCAACTGCTGGCTGAGAGCCGCTCCAGAATAGCTGCTTTGCAATCACGCATCCGCCCCCATTTTCTATTTAACAGCATGAACACCATTGCCGCTCTGGTAAGAAGCAAACCGGATATAGCCGAACAGACCATAGAAGATCTGGCGGATCTTTTCCGCGAAAGCCTTGGCAAAGAGGACAGGCACAATACCCTCAAGCATGAGCTGAAGATGGCGAAAAAATATCTGCGTATAGAAAAATTGCGGCTCGGCGAGCGAATGAGTGTTAAGTGGAACGTATCTGAAGCACCGTTGGATGCAGTCATTCCCCATATTACCCTGCAACCGCTATTGGAAAATGCTGTCTATCACGGTATCGAACCAATGGTGAAAGGCGGCAATATTCAGCTTTCGGCAAGGCGAAATCAAGGCGAATTGATTATCCTTATAAGCAACTCCCTGCCGGAACACGATTCGGAAAAGGTACGCAAGGGACACCAGATAGCCATTAATAACACCAGAGAGAGGCTGAAACTTTTTTACTCTACTCCGGGAAAGCTGGAAACAATAGAAAAATCGGGGTATTTTACCGTAGAACTTCGATTGCCTTACCAAAAGAGATAAACCATGAGAATATTAGTAGTCGACGACGAATCTCTGGCTCGCACCAGAATTAAAGAATTACTCTCCACCATTGAGGGTATAGAGGTTATAGCCGAGGCCAATAACGGACTGGAAGCATTTAACGCTGCAGCCAAACTCGCCCCTGATCTGGTATTAATGGATATCAGAATGCCGGGGATGGATGGACTGCAAGCTGCAAGGCAGATGTCGATTCTCGAAAACCCGCCTATAGTTATCTTCACTACTGCCTTTGGCGAATACGCACTGGAGGCGTTCGAGGCCAATGCTGTCGATTATCTCCTTAAACCTATAAAAAGAACCAGGCTGGAAAAGGCGATCAAAAAGGCAAAACGCCTCTCCTCCGACCAGCTCGATGCCATAGCCCCGCCGAGTGAAAGCAGCGACGCCCGCAACGAAATCCTCTGCCGTGTCAGAGGCAATCTCGAACTGATTCCGGTATCTGAAATAATCTACTTCCACGCCGATCAGAAATATGTCTCGGTAAAATATTACGGCGGTGAAGTCCTCATAGAGGAATCCCTCAAAAAACTCGAAGATGAATTCGGCAGCAGGTTTATCCGCATCCACCGCAGCACACTGGTTGCCGCCACCTTCCTGATTGGGCTTGAGAAAAAAGATGGCAACCACTACAACGCTGTAATTCGCCACTGCGACGACCGACTGGAAATCAGCCGCCGCCACATCCCCGAGGTACGCAAATTCCTAAGGGATAAAGGGGATAATTATTAGGAAAAACAAGCGCCGAGGCAGGACTTTCTTTTACAGCAAACATGAAAAACATACATAAACCAATACATAACATAATGTTTCACTATGCGTCTCAGCTAGAAAATGATGATGTATTGAACATACTGGAAAAGAAATCTATAGAATCTAAAACAGAAGCCGAATGTATATTGCAATTTCTTGATAATCTGTGTGAAAA
>QZLD01000316.1 GCA_004796385.1 Gammaproteobacteria bacterium
CTCTCCCAAAACGGAGTAATTACATTTTCCATGCTTAGTGATGAAATCGGTCTCTGGCAGATAGGGCAACGGTATTTTACATTGCTTTTTTCATCATCATTTGGTTTGTAGCAGAGGGAGCATATATCAATATCACAGCTTTTGCAGTGAAAACGAGCAGGAGTATCCGGGTGATATTTACAATAGGTTTTTGCCATTATCTGATTCCATATTCAACTTTTTATTATTACTACTTTAATCATCTTCCGTGAGCACGAGATTACATTTTAGTGACTATAATAATCCTCTAACAAGATAAAACAATAGCGATTAGCATATTTTTTGCGATAAACAGTAAGTATCTGGAATGGGGTATAAATATATGCTAAATGACTAATATTTATTAAAATTTTGATAGTTGAAAATATTTAGGCTATATTTGGTTCAATGCAGGTTTTATATGACACTTGTTTAGTGCTGGGTGTGTTATAAACCTGATTTTAAAAAGCAAAAATAATAAGCTGAATAGTAGTCATACAGGTCATGTGGCTGCGGGAAATAAAGGATATTTCTTAAGGCAAAATAATTATGGAAGAGAGACTATCGGTTATGAAAAATACAATAAATAATGATGTAAACACATACTCCATTAAACTTCTTGAGCAGCATAGATCAGGCTATTTCACCGAAAAATTTTTATACTGTGCCGGTGGTAGCAGAGAGCCTATTACTGATGAAAATGGCAGTTATCGTATAAAAACAGTGGTTGATGCAGGAATAGTTAGAAGTCTTTTAATGTTATTGCTATTGCAGTGGATGTTTTTTGGTTCAGTTGTTTTAAGTTATGTTGTCGGTTTGCGTATGGGGGCTATTAATTTCTTTGTTACTTTATTGGCGGTTTTGCTTGTTTCTGTTTCCAGAAAGGTGTTTTTTGAAAAGGCTTTATCAACATCGACTCAAGAAGAGCTAATAAGCCTTACAGAGCATTAGTGTTTTTATTTGAGGGTTTATGTTTTCTCGTTTTTCGTCGCAAGCGGGACGTGCCGCAATGATTGTTCTCTTACCAGGTTGATTGAAATTGCAAATATAATTAATAAAGACTATTAACCGCGTTTTTTAGTTTATATGCGCTATTATTGCGTATAGAATAGCTTTTCTTTTCATAGCATTGTTATTCTGTGCCGGACGATTTTTTTGGGAGGTTGTGGTGAGGAGCATCAAAGAGTGGTGGCAAAGAAAGTTTGGTGATCCTCAGATTATCGCTTTAGGGATTATTATGGCGATAATCATAGGCGTTATCTGGTTTTTCGGAAATATGCTTATTCCTGTTCTTGCCAGTATTGTGGTGGCATATCTGCTTGATGGTTTTGTAGTAAAACTTGAAAAAAAAGGGATACCTCACCTTATTTCCGTAATTATAGTTTTCATGTTGTTTCTGATAATAACCGTATTGATAATTATTGGTATCGTACCACTTTTATCAGAACAGGTGACTGATCTTGGGCGTGAGCTTCCCGGGAAGATGCAAGAGATGATTGTCAGTGGGCAGGAGTTTTTCGATAAGATTAAGATAGAATATCCGGCGCTGTTTAGATTTGGAGCTGATGGCGATGCGGCATCAGTATCTACAGATGCTGCTCTGAATTTAAAAGGTATGAGTGTTGAGCCGGCTGCAATAAGTGTGGTTACTGAAAAAATAGTAAATACAACAGCTACAGCACAAGCAGTATCTCAAAATGTAATGCAGGAGCCTCTGTTTACCGCAGAGCAGTTAAGAGATGCTATTTCCGGTATACTGTCAATCTTTTCTGTTGAGTCGTTTGTTGCGGTAATAACCGTTATGGTTTACATGGTTATTATGCCTATTCTGATTTTTTTCTTTCTTAAAGATAAAGAGCTGATTATTAACTGGTGTCTGCAGTTTCTTCCAAGTGACCGTAAGATGGTGTCAAAGGTATGGAAAGAGGTTGATGTGCAGATAGGCAATTATGTAAGAGGAAAGCTATTTGAGGTGGTTATCGTTGGTATAGTTACATATATCACGTTTATATTCTTTAATGTTAAGTTTTCATTACTTTTAGGTGTTTTGGTCGGACTATCTGTTATTGTTCCGTATGTCGGAGCTGCAGTTGTCACAATTCCGGTTATTCTGCTTGGATATGCTCAGTTTGGTTGGGGTGCTGAGTTTGGTTACCTGATGATTGCTTATACCATTGTGCAAGCCTTAGATGGTAATGCTCTTGTGCCATTATTGTTTTCCGGTGTAGTAAATATCCATCCTGTAGCCATTATTGTGGCTATCCTTGTTTTTGGGGGTATGTGGGGTGTTTGGGGTGTCTTTTTTGCTATTCCTTTGGCAACTTTTATTCAGGCAGTAATAAATGCTTGGCCTAAAGCTACATTTAGTGCTCAAAAGGCAAAGATCAAGCGTAAGAGAGGAGTTGCGTAGCTTATTGTCTCATTTGTCTGAGATTGTTAACTACAGACTCTAAAGCTCTGTCAAATAGTTGTGAGTCATCAAGCATAATAGTTGAACCGTTATTCAGTTCTTGCTCAAGCTGTGATATTGATTTTTCCGCCAGTTTAAAGCCGCTGCGATTAACAAAGATAAGCCTTTTTCCGTGAGCTAGATTTGCAGAAAGGCGAGCTCTTATTTTTTCATTGCCATCATTAAATTCGAACCATGTACCTATTTCAAAATTAAATACAGATTTTGAAATTTCAGTTGTTTTTTCTTCATTGCCATTAGAAGAGGTTTTCTTTTCGGTTTCGAAATCGGTTTTTACTACTTTTGATTCAGCGGAGGTAGTCTGTTTTTTTGATTCTTCATTGGTTTTTGCAGCTTCTTTTCTAGGTTCTGTTTTTTCAGTAGTTATGTTTTCAATAGAAGGCTTTATTGATTTTTGTGTTTTTATATCAGTATCGATTTTATTTTGGTTTATTATTTTATCTGTTTCTTCAAGTATGCTTTTGTATGCTTCATTCAGATCTTTGAAAAGCTTGGATATTTCGAATGGGTTATTCAATATCGAATTAAGTCCTTCGCGTAGTTGTCTTTGCACTTTATTTGTTATCAGAAGCAAGTTGCTTTTATCCTTCTGATTATTTTTAGGAGTTAATGACCATGCTAAATTGCTGACTGTATCAAGCCCGCTTTGCCATTTTTCAGATTTTTCCCCATCCCTCAGGTAAGTTATAAAAAGATATTTAGACCAGGCATCGCTAAGCATATTCTCTACAGATTCAGGCATTGATATATCCATTATTCTGGAGTTTATCTCTTCTTCAACGATTTTTCTGGCACTGTCAACACGCAATTTATTTTTTTCTGCTTGCTTAGTTCTCTCCTCAATTGCTTTTATCCGCTCTTTTTCTTTGTCAATAAATTCCTGAAAATTGCTTAATAGTTCTTCAAATAGAGATATATCGTTAGTAAAGTCATTAACAATGGAATTAACTATGGTTTCAACTTTTCCTTTAAGCAGTTTTCGGCTTGATTCACTTTCCCCGCTAAACCCTCTTGTTGTTTTAGCAATAAGATTTATAAGGTTTCTGGCCGGGTGTTCTTTGTTATCAAAAAAACTGCGGTCTATTGCTGCCAGTTTTATGAGTGGTAAGTGTAGTTGTGACATGGTTGACCGCATATCATCCGTGTCATCAATGTCATCAATAATATAGCTGAACAGCATGCCCACGATATCTATTATGTCCTGACTTTCACGATCTATTTTCAGGTTTTCCCGAGCATAATTTTTTTCGATAATTTTGCGAATGCTTTCAGGGTTATCTGCAAAATGTGAGTTTCCTGTGTGGGAGGCAATCTCTTTTTGGGAGTTGCTAAGAATGGAGACAAGTGCTTCCTGTGCTGTTTCTTTGTTAATGC
>QZLD01000094.1 GCA_004796385.1 Gammaproteobacteria bacterium
ATTCAACCGGGGCACACTCAGGCAAATAATAATAGTCCGTTCAGTTACTACCAAAATGGATATACATGGTCACGTCAGGATTTAATAACAGAAATCCATCATAATGGATGGGGGCTTGAATGGACTGGAACCCAGCTATTAGCGGAAGATTATAAACCGGAATATAAAGGAGTTATTAATCAGGCATACAAAGATACCAATATCGGTAACTGGGAACTAACTATTGGAAAAAAGAAAATCTCCTGGGGCGTAGGCACTTTTTACCGCCCTTTGGATGTACTGCAAAATAGTCCACGTAGAGGACTTTTGCCTGTAATAGAAGAAGGCTTAACGCTGGTTTCTGCTGAACGCTATTTTGATTCCAGTTCCATCGGTTTTGTATGCGGAACCGAATGGAAGCTAAACAGTGAATCATCAAGATCAGGCAATAATCGCTGTGCAATCAGATGGCAAACACTGATGAATGACTGGGAATTACAAGGAATTGCATATGCTGATGAATTAACCGATTACAGAGTCGGCTTCGGCATAAGTGGCATTATCGGTGAGGCACTGGAGATTCACAGCTCTGCAATGTACCTGCACCGCTATCAAAAACAGATAAATACACTATTGGATAGCGGACAATTTTTGGCGACTTCAGACCCCATGCAATACAGAGATAAAGAGGATGGATTCCGTTTTCTTATTGGTGGCACCTATACCTGGACAAATAACCTGTCATTGAGCCTGGAATACTGGCACGATGATTCCGGTTACACTAAAAATGAGTGGGAACATCTTGTTTCTCTTACTAAAATACAACAGAATCTTGCCCGGTTAGGCGTTGTCCCTGAATCACTGGTTAAGGGAAATCAACTATGGAGCAGCCAGATATTTCTTCAACAAAATATTATGCAAGACTATCTTGCCTCACATATCTCATATAGTTTTGATGAAACCGATATTACCGGCTATATTATCTACTCAATTCAGGACAAAAGCCGGATTACTACCATTACAGCAGAAACTGAAATAAATGATTACAATAATCTTGCTTTTGGCGCCCGGTATTTTGATGGCACAGATAATTCGGTTTATAAAAACTCCCCCACAAAATATCAGGTATATTTAAGCTGGACTGCGATATTCGACGTATAGAACAGAGAAATAAATTGGGCAGATTAGAAAATTTACAGCGTGACAGTGGCGGCATGTGGATTCTTCGTAATGAAATCAAGGGGAATCTTTACGGTCTGTTTTATGACCTGTTTATGGCAGCTTTTTTACTTCTGATAGGAGCAAGCACCAGCTATTTTTATCTTTTAGGCATACTGATCTCCTTGCACTTTTGCGGTGCGATATCCCGTTATTGTTCTGCTTATCTATTTTATAAAAGGCCTGTAAAATTCCATATTACTGTAGCAATTATTTTGGGAGCCATTCTTGGGACAATAGCTTTTGAAATAATTATCGGAAACAATTTACTTAATTTAATCGTAAATAACCCGGAAACTATCCTGAAAAGAATTTTATTCGGAATAATGTATTTTCTGATTACCGGACAAAGCATGTATAACATCAGGGAAAGGCTAAAAGCAGAAAGATCGCTTCTGGAGCAGCAAAAACAAAATATTAAATACGAAAAAGACCTGGTGGAAATCGAATTATTAGCTCTGCAGGCTCAAATAGAACCACATTTTTTATTTAATACCCTCGCCAATGTTCAGGCACTAATCGACAACAGACCTAAATCTGCCAAACAGATGCTGACCCAGTTTACCGACCTGTTAAGACACTCTCTGACAAGAAGCAGATCAAGAGAAACCACTATTGGAATGGAGCTGGATATAATAGAAAAATATCTATCCATACAACAATATCGATTGGGAGAACGTTTACAGTACACTATTAATTGCAGTGAAAAAGACCGACAAGTTTTAATTGCCCCACTTCTGGTGCAACCGTTAGTTGAAAATGCCGTTATTCATGGAATTGAACCTGCAATTAATGGCGGAAAAATAACCATAAGTGTTGAAAACAATAACAATACCGTAGAAATCAAAATTACCGATACGGGACAAGGTTTTTCAGAGAAAACCGAAGGCCAGGGAGTCGGGCTTAGCAATATCAGAAACCGCTTAAAAGCACTTTATGGAGACAACGCCTTCCTGAGCATTTCTGAACATAGCCCTTCTGAACACAGCTCTTATAAAAATAGCGCTCTGGGAGTACTGTCAAAGATTACAATAAAAAGTAACCATTCAAAGGAACTATGATGACTGATGCCGCTGCAATTATTGCTGATGACGAACCCCTGCTTCGATTTCATTTAAAAAAAGAACTTGCTGAAATCTGGCCGGATCTGGAAATAGTAGCCGAGGCAAAAAACGGAGAAGAAGCCGTTGCATTAATTGCACAACATAAACCCGATATTATATTTTTGGACATTCAAATGCCGGGACTCACAGGGCTGGAGGTTGCATCAAAAAGCTCAACCTTGACAAATATTGTGTTTATTACAGCCTTTGATGAATATGCCGTAAATGCCTTTGAGCATGGAGCTGTCGATTATCTATTAAAACCGATATCAACAGACAGACTGGAAAAAACCGTTAATCGCCTGCAACAACGAATTTATTCACAAAAAGCAGTCGATTCACAGGAACCAATGCCGGACATTTCCCAGGTTCTCAGCTTGCTGAAACATATAAAACCCACGACAAAGAACTATTTGAGATGGGTTAAAGCGCTTAAGAATGAAGAGGTTTTTATTCTGCAAGCAGAAGATATAGTCGTCTTTCACGCAGAAGACAAATACACAACCGTCATCACACAAAAGAATAACTACCTGATTCGCACATCCATAAAAGAACTTGAATCACAACTTGATCCGGATCAATTCTGGCGAGTTCACCGAGCCACCATAATCAACGTCAGCGCGATCAAATCTGTAAAAAAGAATATTCACGGCAAATACTATATAGAATTCCACAATATCGACTTCAAACCAGCTGTTAGCAGAACCTTTGCCGATAAATTTAAACAGATGTAATTTTATCGTTTGTAAACTCATTTTATCCCAGCTATTTACATTCTATCGCATAGACATAAAAAGATACTTAACAGCAAGGTATATTATCAATACAGCAATAAAAATCAGCTGATTAATAATAAAAATACTGACCGGGAGAGGAAAATGTTACAAACAAATATACAAACCAACGGTAGAGCCTGTTTTTTCGATAATATTCGCTACCTGATTGTTCTTCTTGTTATAGTCCTTCATGTTGCCGCCGCCTACAGCAATTATATGCCTTACTGGGTCGTAGACGATCAGAATTCCAGGTTTTTCGATATTATGGTTTCGGTACTGGATTTATTTCTCATGTCCAGCCTTTTTTTCATCGCAGGCTATTTTGCTCTGAAATCAATACAAAAAACCAACTGCCTGAACTTTATAAAAAACAAGTTTATCCGCCTGGGAATTCCATGGCTTCTGGGTATAGTCTTATTAAATCCTATCCATTGCTATATTTATTATTATTCAAGAGATGCTCACAGCATAAATATCGGGAACAACTTTATTCGTGAAATGAAAAACGCCTTATCATTCAATACCGGCTTCTTAAGCTCAACGGTCAATTTCCAACATTACCACCTATGGTTTATCTCACTTCTGCTGTTGTTTCTTATAATTTTCACACTGACTTATAAAGGCAAACAAATTCTAACCAAAAATTCAGCGCAGGAAATAAAGCCCAATGCTCCATCAAATAAAAGAATATTACTGACGTTTTTTATAGCAGGCATCATCGCCATTATTTCAAGTTCATTCGTATTTAAAGCAATGTATGATGCAACAGGCGGTTTAGGGGTACGCAAATGGCTTATTGTCGGCAGTGTGATCCAGTTCCAACCGATAAAAATCTCTCTATACAGCACATGTTTTATATTGGGAATATATGCATTTCACAAACATTGGTTTTCCAATAACAAAGCCCCTGGACATCCTTTGGTCTGGTTAATACTCAGTGTCATTTTTTACTGTATAAATGTAGTGATCTTTATGAAACTTATGCAGGGATTCTCAATGAATCTGACAATAATACTCATTATTGTCAGAATATCTATTGCCTTTTTCATGTTGCTGGCACTCATATCTTTCGGCATTAAATACTGGAATAGTTCTTCCAGCATTAACCGATCACTGGCAGATAGCTCATATAATATTTATCTTTTTCACCTAATATTTGTATATCTGATTCAGTTGCTGTTATTCAAATGGGAAATATCAATCTACACAAAATTCGTGATTGGATGTATTGGTTCCATACTAGTCAGTTACCTATTCAGCAAATTCGTATTGAAAAACATTAGCAAAAAATTTAAACCTCTGATATTTAAAAAATCATATGATCAAAAAAACAACACATCATATTTAACCGCCAATCCTGAATAAATCTATCATCAATGTCCATACATTATCTGTAGAAACCCCTAATTAATTTAAAAAAAAGCCCCGAAATCAAATTTCGGGGCTTTTTTGTGCAAGTGATACAAACGCTTTAAAAAATAACTACAATTCTTTAAGTGCCTGTATAAGCTCTTCAGCCATTTTTTGACCATCACCGAACAGCATTCTGGTATTATCGGCAAAGAACAGTGGATTCTCAATACCTGAGAAGCCTTTACCTCTACCACGTTTAATAACAATAACGTTATCTGCATTATCAACATCCAGAATCGGCATTCCGTAGATCTCACTGGTAGTATCTGTACGCGCTGAAGGATTAACAACATCATTTGCACCAATAACCAGAGCAACTTGTGTTTTATTGAAATCTGCATTGATATCTTCCATATCATAAATCACATCGTACGGAACTCCAGCCTCTGCAAGCAGAACATTCATATGTCCAGGCATACGTCCGGCAACCGGGTGAATAGCAAATTTTACCTTAACACCCTTTTCAATCAGCATTTTGGATAACTCCCAGATTTTATGCTGAGCCTGAGCTACCGCCATACCATATCCCGGTACAATTACAACCTGTTCCGCATATGCCATCATCACTCCAACATCTTCAGCATCAATCTCTTTCATTGAGCCTTCTGTCTCTTCTGCGACTGCTCCGGATTCACTATTTCCAAAACCGCTGAAAAGCACATTTGCCAGAGAACGATTCATGGCTTTTGCCATAAGCTGTGTAAGCAGTGTTCCTGCTGAACCTACAACTGTACCGGCAATCATCATCGCTGCATTACCGATTACCAAACCTTCAAAAGCAACTGCGAGACCTGTAAGAGCATTAAACAATGAGATAATTACCGGCATATCCGCACCACCGATAGGAACAGTTACCAGCACACCAAAAACAAGGGTTAGGACAAAAAACAGGAACAGAGCAAATAGTGAGCAGGACTTAATAACCACAATACCAAACAGAATTATCGCAGCGAAAAGAGCCAGATTAACCAGGTTTCTACTAGGTATCTCTATGCTCTTTTTCATACGTCCATCAAGTTTTGCCCAAGCAATGATACTACCGGAAAAGGCAACCGTACCAATTAATGCGCCTACCACCGCCAAAGTTATCGCAGTACCATTATCTGCATAAAATTTATCAGTAACTTGATTAACAGCACTTTCAATAACTTGTTGACTGCCATTTGTTATTTGCTGAACTGCTCCTGAAACTTTATCTACAGAAGCAAGCAACTTATCTCCTAGCTGACTTTGGGCTTCCTGCGCCTGATTACCTATTGATGAAACCATACTGTTATAACGCATCAACTCCACAGCAGCAATTGCTGCTGCTGCACCACCTCCAAGACCGTTATACAGGGCTATCATCTGCGGCAGATCTGTAGTCTTTACCTTTTTACCGGAAACCCAGGCAAGTCCACCACCAACTCCAAGAGCAAGAACTACAAGCACATAGTTTGCAAAACGACTATCCTGACTTACTGAATGCAAGGCTCCTGGAAAAAAAGTAACCAAAGTTGCAAGAATCATTGCCGCACCAGCCCAACGAATACCATTTGCGGCCGTCTTTGGCGAACTCATCTTCTTTAAACCGATAATAAAAACAATTGCTGTAATGAAATAACATAAATTAATATACATTATTTATCCCCCTTGCTCTTGTTAAACATTTCAAGGGTACGCTCAGTTACAACATAACCTCCAGCTGCATTTCCAGCGGCCATTGCAACTGCGATAAATCCGATCAGCTGCTGCATAAAAGTCTCTGCACCAAGTAAAGCAATCATAGCACCAACAACAACAATACCATGCACAAAGTTAGAACCGGACATTAACGGAGTATGAAGTAAAACCGGAACACGACTTATAATCTCGTAACCGGTAAATGCCGCCAGCATAAAGATATAGAGAGCTGATAATTCAATCGTCATTGTTGTTTTCTCCTTCTGTATCTGCTTCTTCTATTTGAGGTTCTGCTTCAGTTCCAACCTCCGCTTTAACTACGGCTTCTGTTGGCGCACTTTTATTGCCAAAACATATTTCACCATTATGCATAAAACAACTATCTTTAATTACCTGATCTGTAAAATCGAGTTTTATCTCTTCATCCACAATTATCAGCTTCAAAAAGTTAAGCAGATTACGAGAATACATTTCACTGGTATCTTTAGCTAATGAACTTGCAACATTAGTTGGGCCGTAAATAACAACACCGTTTTTGGTTGTCTTTTTACCTGCTTTGGTCAATTCACAGTTTCCACCAGTTTCTGCAGCAAGATCAATAATCACCGAACCGGGTTTCATCTTTTCAACAACTTCTTTTGAGATAATCTGCGGTGCTTTTTTGCCAGGAACTGATGCTGTCGTGATAACCGCATCTGCTGCCGCAATATGATCTTCCAGCACCTGTTGCTGCTGTAATCGCTCTTCTTCTGTTAATTCACGAGCATAACCACCTGCGCCTTCAGCTTTTACTCCTGTATCTATAAATTTTGCACCAAGCGATTCAACCTCCTCCCTGGTTGCAGAGCGAACATCATATGCCTCTACTATAGCTCCAAGCCGCTTTGCCGTTGCAATTGCCTGTAATCCTGCAACACCTGCACCAATAATAAGCACTTTTGCAGGCTTAACCGTTCCTGCAGCAGTTGTTAACATAGGAAAAAATTTGCTGCATAGATCAGCTGCCATAATTGCAGCCTTATAACCGGCAGCACTTGCCTGAGAAGAGAGAGAATCTATAGCCTGCGCTCTGGTAATACGAGGAATCAGCTCCATTGCAAAAGAGGACACTTTTCTCTCTTTCATCTTTTCAGCTAAGCTCCCAACCTCAAACGGATTCATATAGCCCAGCACTATACAACCTTCTTTCAGGAGTTTAATATCTTCTTCAGCAGGCGGTTGCACAGTAAGTACGATATCAGCATCACTTAACAGCGCACTTTTATCTTCACAGATAGTAACATCTTTATAGTCTTCATCTGTGTATCCTGAATTCTTCCCAGCTCCTTTTTCAAGAGAAATAATCGCTCCGCTCTTGATTATCCTGCTCACCACTGCAGGTGCTAATGCGACACGGTTTTCTCCGGAAGCGGTCTCCTTCGGTATAGCAATCTTTATCGGCATGGTTTACTCCATTGTCCTCGTTTACGGTAGTTTGCAGCTTACCGGTTGTTGTAAAAACAGGTTATCCATAACTCCCTAGTCTAATATATAAATGTATTTTAAATATTTAGCGGGTGTCATATCAGCGCCCTGAATATCTGCGCGGTATTGTAACAGTTATCACTTTTTGTTTTCCAGAAAAATGACAAGCGATAAGAGTGATTGGAGTTTACTCATCAATTAACCACTGCTTTCTGTAAAGAAGCAAAACTTCTTATCCAGGGGCCATCTTCTCTAATACTATCCGGCAATTTCTTTATAAAGTTTCTTGCTGCAAGATTTGTCTCATATCTGTCCATAACCAATATGTACCAAATCTTACCTTTACGCGAAATTTTCATAATTCGTGAACTCTTTAATATCTTATATTTATTTCTGTATTCAATAACACTAGTCTTATTTGGCGACGCCAGATACTGAATAGTATAATGCCCTCTTTTCTGAGACATAGCCCAACTATAGTGATATGTATCTGGCTTTTTGGAAGATTTAACCTTACTACTTTCTTTAGCTGCTTTCTCTGCTGGCTTTTGTTTATCTAATTCAGTTTTTATATCAGCTTTAACAACTTTTGCTGCTTCCTTTTGTGAATCAGTTTTTATAGTGGCTGGTTTTTCAATACTTTCCACCAAATTTTCTTCCGGCTTATCTTTAACCTTAACCGCATTTTTTATTTTTTTACTATTTTTTACTATATCAATCTCTTCGCCTTTTTTATTTTCGGCATTAGTCTCTGTCTTTTTATTAACAACAGCTTCAACATCTGTTTTTGCATTAGTCACAGTTTTTTCTGTTTTTTTATTAATATCTTTTTCTGTCTCTTTGCTGTTTTCATCACTAACTGAGGTATTTTC
>QZLD01000213.1 GCA_004796385.1 Gammaproteobacteria bacterium
AGCACGTTATTCTTGCCGGTTTCACCCATGAACCGATCGTAGAGCTATCTGAAAAGTTGGTGGAGATTACTCCCGCAGGCTTAAACCGCTGTTTTTATGCCGACAATGGCTCCTCATCTATTGAGGTCGCGCTTAAGATGAGTTTCCATTACTGGCAGAATCTCGGCAAAACCAAAAAGACAAAATTCATCAATATAGAAAATAGCTATCATGGCGAATCGCTGGCTGCTCTGGCTGTAGGTGATGTTGCTCTCTATAAAGAGTCCTATGGGGCGCTCTTAATGGAGCCGCTCACAGCGCCATCACCGGACTGTTACTATTGCCCTGAAGGCATGAGCCGGGAGGAGTACTCCATCAAGCGATTTACAGCAATGGAACAACTCATCAAAGAGAATGCTGATGAGGTCTGCGCTGTGATAATCGAGCCGCTGATTCAATGCGCCGGCAGTATGCGTATGTTTCATCCTGTCTATATGAAGCTGCTCAGAGAGGCTTGCGACAGATACGGAGTACACCTGATAGCAGATGAGATCGCCGTTGGCTTCGGCAGAACCGGAACCATGTTTGCCTGCGAACAGTCACATATCACCCCGGATTTCATGCTGCTCTCAAAAGGGATAACCGGTGGCTATCTCCCTCTTGCTGTGTGCATGACTACAGACGAGATCTATAACGCCTTTTATGACGACTACGAAACACTCAAGGCATTTCTTCATTCTCACAGCTATACCGGTAATGCGCTTGCCTGTGCTGCGGCACTGGAGACAATCAGCATCTTCGAAAGGGATGATGTAATTGCAAACAACCGCGAACTCAGCCAGTATATGTATGATGCCGTAGCCCACCTGCACGACCACCCGCACATTGCCGATATCCGCCAAACCGGAATGGTACTGGCAATTGAGATGGCACAAAATAAAAACAAAAAAACCCCTTACGACTGGAAAGAGCGCCGCGGGCTGCGCGTGTACCAGCACGCATTAAAAAACGAGGCGCTCCTGCGCCCCCTTGGCAATGTAATTTACCTGATGCCGCCATATATAATAACCAAAGAGCAGATAGATCATCTGGCAAAAGTAATAACTGCAGGGGTCGAAATCGCAACAAAATGAAGAGCATAAGAATATTTGTTGAGGAACCGTTATCAGCTCAAACTGAATTGGAGCTGGAGCAGTCAGCCTCTAACCATCTATTAAAGGTTTTACGCCTTAAAGAAGGTGATGGGATTATCCTGTTTAACGGGGATGGCAACGAATACTATTCTCACATCGAAATCGTTAAAGGCAAAAAAGCGCTGATTTCCGTAGATTCATCTGCTGAGGTAAATCTGGAATCGCCATTAAAGCTCTCACTGTGTCAGGGGCTTGCCAAAAACGACAAAATGGATCTTGCCATACAGAAGGCTACCGAACTCGGAATTTGCAGTGTCACCCCAATAATCACAGAAAGAACTCAATTCACCTACAAAGGTAATCGCCTTGAAAAAAAACTACAGCACTGGCAGAAAATCATAATTAGCGCCTGCGAACAGTCCGGTAGAACCGTGCTGCCACAACTCAATCCTCCGGTAGCTATTAGTGATTTTTTGCAGCAACAAAAGAGCGGCTTTATCTTAGACCCTTACAGCAGCGCTTCTGTTATTCCAACTGACAACTCCGGTTTGTCAGAACTTAAAAACAGCCGTGGCGAAATAGATATCCTGATCGGCCCTGAAGGTGGCTTTACCGACAATGAAGTTAAAAGCGCCAAAGAAAACGGCATGCGCCCGCTGGTTCTGGGTAAAAGAATACTACGCACAGAAACAGCAGCAATGGCTGCAATCACTATGCTCCAGACTCTGTTCGGTGATTTTGGGTAGCTGATCAATGACCAGTGTTATCATGGAGCATGAAATCAGAATTACTGATAATTCCCATAAGACTGATATACTATTTTTTAATTCCATAATTGATATTAACTGAAGAGCAAACTTGATTATCAACATAGAATGAATCGCATATATTTGTTTTATTGGGTGCTGTTTGTACGTTAAAATCTTTCATGACTTGGCCTCCTTATGTAGCTCTGTGTGAGTTGTTTATACATCCTTATCATAACCTACGCGATATGAGGATGGTCAGGTCAAATCATTATGTCTAGCTCTTGCCCCACCGAATCAGTGCGCTTGAAAAGGCATAACCTGTGCCTGCACCAAGCAAACAAACCAAACTGCCATCTTTGATCTTCCCGGACTTAAGACCTAAATCAAGGCCAATCCAATTATCACTATGGCCACAGTGCCCATAATCATAAAGATAGTCGGTTTTATCACGATTAATGCCTAGCTCATCCATAATGCCAAACTGCGCTCTTGGGCTTGTTGCGACCATTGACAGATAGTCTATATCACTGGTTTTATAAGAGTTTGCTTTACATGCACGAGCTACTACCCCTGTAAAGTCTGGCAATGACCTCTGAGCTAAATCCCCTTTCATCCGCTCCGGATCTGTAAGAGTTATTTTATTAATCTCATCCAGAAGATCTGGGTTTTCTACGATAGCTTTAGCCATTTCCAAGGTCATTTGATTACGTGAACCGCCATGGGCACAAACCACATCTGTTGCAAAAACCGGGTCTGTTAAGATGCCCGTTCCGACGATTTGGTTTTCATCATGATCTCTCTTAAGAATTGCTGCAAACCCTGATGGTGACATGTTATACATAAAGCTTTGTCTTGGGTCTTTATGATTAATCAGGTATGCATTAGCATTACCACCAGCGACCAAAACTGTCTTAAGGTTGGGGTCAGCTATCATCATCTCTTGAGCAACCTTCAACCCAAGAGGTGAGCCTGCACAACGAAAAGAAAGGTCAAACGCATAACAACTTTCGGCTGTTGCCCCTATCTGCTGCTGAATATAGATACCAACAGTCCAACAAGTGTATTCTGCATATGTTTCACCGGTGTAAATAATCAGGTCAACTTCTTCAGGCTCGATACCGGTTTTCTTTAAGATATCTTTAGAGGCCTTTACAGCCATAACTCCGGGATGATCTTCAGGACCACCAATAAATTTACGATGGATTCCCATTTTTTCTTTCAGAACTTCTACAGGAACATTTACCTCTTTGGAAAATTCTTCAGCGGTGATAGTTTGCTCTGGAAGATAAATTGAATAATCAACAATACCAACTTTACAACTTGACATATATTTCTCCTGCATAACATTTTTTATTATCAATATATTTATGTAATCAGATTATCATTATTCGCTAAACCGCAACCCATGTATAAATACTATTCACAATACTTATACTGATAATATTCTAAAAAACATTCAAATATAAAAAATCAATTTACCCTAAATAACAACAACTTAATCCATAGTTTCCTTACAATCACTATAATATCTGTTTGAATAATTTTATTTAACTTGGTTGTTATACATTTATAATCGGTGAAACAGTTATCACTTTTTCCTTTTACAGTAATGCAATGTCTGCACACCTTTTAAAAACAGATCCGCTTTTATAATCATACCTATTAAGAAGTCGACCATAAGATTTGCTTAAACCTACGTTCTTAGGTTCAAAATATAGCAATTATTTGGTAGATTTCGTGCAGAGACTAATGCAGCAAAGCATTTTCATAACAGACTAATAATCCAGAGGCTTAATTATGAATAAGAAAGTTAGATTATTATTTTTATGTACTGGTAATTCATGCCGTAGTCAGATGGCTGAAGGTTGGGCGCGTCATCTACTGGGTGATATTATAGAAGCTCATTCTGCTGGCATCGAAACACACGGAATGAACCCAAATGCCGTTAAAGTTATGGCGGAGGCTGGTGTTGATATAAACGATCAAAAATCACAGCACATCGATGAATTTAAAGATGTGGATTTAGATATTGTTGTAACAGTTTGTGGGCATGCACACGAGACCTGCCCATATTTTCCAGCCAACTGCGAAGTTGTGCATTTTGGGTTTGATGATCCACCCAAAATGGCAAAAGAGCTTGCTACTCAAGGTGCTTCTGAAGAAGAACAGCTGGATTGTTACCGCAAAGTACGCGATCAGATAAGGGCGGCTATTGAAAAGCTGCCTGAAACTTTAAACCTAAAGTAATTTAATTGCTATTTGGAGAACCAGCATGAATAAAGATTGCTGCACAGCAGATGACAGGCATATGACCAGTCTCTTTGAGAAGTATCTAACTGTATGGGTTGGTCTTTGTATAGTTGGCGGAATTATCTTAGGCAGGTTTGCTCCGAATCTTGCTAAAACCCTTGATGGCATGAGTATTAATATTAACGGTGCGCCAGTTGTATCTATTCCTATAGCTATCTGCTTGTTCTTTATGATGTATCCCATCATGGTGAAGATCGATTTTTCCAGCGTTGTTAAAGCTGGAAAGAGTGGTAAACCCGTATTCCTCACTTTAATTCTAAACTGGTGTATTAAGCCATTTACCATGTATGCAATTGCAATGGCTTTCTTAGGAGTATTGCTGAATGGCTTTATTGGAGAGGAAGCAATGGACTTGGTAAAAATGCCATTTGGACTTGATTTGGCTGTAGGTGCCAAGCATGGTGTCGGCACGGTAGTTCTCCAGGATGGTGTTAAAATGCTGCAGATTCCTCTTTGGCGCAGCTATTTTGCCGGATGCATACTTCTTGGTATCGCACCTTGTACTGCAATGGTTTTAGTTTGGGGGTATCTGTCGCGCGGAAATGATGGCCTTACCCTTGTAATGGTGGCGATTAACTCCTTAACAATGTTGATTCTGTATGGTGTTTTAGGTGGTTTCCTTCTCGGTATCGGGCAACTGCCAATACCATGGCAGGCACTATTGCTATCAGTTTCTATTTATGTGGCCCTGCCTCTTGTCGCCGGTTATATTTCAAGAAAATGGATTATAAGCCATAAAGGGGAAGAGTGGTTTAAGGAAGAATTCCTGCATGTACTTACCCCTGTCACCATAAGCGCACTTTTACTTACATTGGTTTTACTATTCAGCTTTAAAGGTGAAACTATTCTTGCTAATCCGCTTACTATTCTATGGATCTCTATCCCGCTATTTTTACAAACTGTGCTTATCTTTGGGGTAGGTTATGGCTTAGCCAAGCTATTAAAGCTTAAATATGAAGACGCTGCACCAGCTGCAATGATTGGCGCATCTAACCATTTTGAGGTAGCTATTGCAACGGCAGTTATGCTCTTTGGACTTTCATCAGGAGCAGCACTTGCAACTGTTGTTGGTGTTTTGATTGAGGTGCCTTTGATGCTAATGCTTGTTAGTGTCTGCAAGAAAACAAAAGGGTGGTTTGACATATATAGCGGTTCAAAAGGGCAACCATGAGTGCATAAAGTGTGTAAAGAATTATAACCATGCTTTACTATCCGGTTTCTGGTTTGCTCTTGAATCTACATTTGAACCGGATACTTAGTTGCTCATGAAAAAGTGTGCTCCTGCACTTTTTTATGGCCGACTACTTATGAAACATACGAGGTAAAATCAAACAGCCTGCCCGGCGCACCATCCGGAAGACCATGCCCATTGCAGGTTATAGCCACCCAGCCAGCCGCTCACATCAAGTACCTCACCAATAAAATACAGCGCTTTTACATTTTTGGATTCCATGGTCTTTGAGGAGATATAGTCACAGTCAACACCACCAATCGTAACCTCTGCAGTACGATATCCTTCGGTTCCATTAGGTTTTATCTGCCAATAGTTAAACAGATCCGCAATTCCATCAATATCCTGGTTGGAAATATCCTGAATGCTTTTAACCGCCAAATTTGTGCTCAGAAGCTTTTCAACCAGTCTATCAGGAAGCAAATCGCCTAGCACATTACGCACTATCTTTTTTACCCCTTGCTGCTTTATATTTCGCAGGTAGTTTTTAAGTTCACAATCAGGCAAAAGGTTAATTTCAATTATATCCCCCGGATTCCAATAGGAGGATATCTGCAGAATTGCAGGGCCGCTGAGCCCGCGGTGTGTGAAAAGTATATTTTCGCGAAAGGCCCTTGCCCCACATGAAACCTCCGCATCAACTGCAATACCGGATAGCTCGGCAAAATTTTGCTTATCTTCACTATGCAAGGTAAATGGCACCAAACCAGCTTTAGGCGGTATAACAGGAATATTAAATTGTTCTGCAATCTTATACCCAAGTGGTGAAGCTCCAATAGTTGGAATAGATAAACCACCGGTTGCTATAACCAGAGATTCGCACCTGTAATTTCCACAAGGTGTTTTAAGCAAAAATCCAGAATCTGTCAGTGTGATTTCTTTAATCTTAGAATTGAATTCAAAAGCTACCCCAACCTGCTCACACTCAAGCATAATGGCATCTACAATCTGACTCGCCTTTCCATCACAAAATAACTGCCCGTGCTCACGCTCGTGAAAGGCTATATTATGCTTGTTCATAAACTCAATAAAATCCCACTGGGTATAGCGATTTATAGCTGACTTACAGAAGTGTGGATTATTGGAAATAAAATTTTCCGGCTCTACATAATAGTTAGTAAAATTACAACTACCACCACCAGACACCAAAACTTTACTTCCTGGTTTTTTTGCGTGATCTACTACTAAAACCTTGCGGCCACGCTTACCAGCTTCAAGTGCACACATAAGACCAGATGCACCTGCGCCGATTATTATTACATCAGTTTTTTGGGTCATTCATTACTTTTACATGATTATTTAAGAGCAGCCTATAAAAAAGTTTTTCAGGATCGGCACTTTATTCCTCTACTCTTCCTCTAAAAATGAATTCACCTCTTCATCATAAAAGTACTTTCCGCTTTTAATGCCTGCCACATACTCACCAATAAAATCTGTAAATGTGTAACCTACATGACAGCAGTCAGCTCCCGATGAACCGCAAATCACCTGCCCTTGCTGCCCTAGAGGTCCCGGCTCAAAGTCAATACATATGGTATCCCCTCCAACTGCAGCAAAAGGTATTCGATTGAATGATATGGAGAACTCTTTGACCAACAGCTCTTCTTCGCAATCCTCATCATCCAGCATTTCCTCGATACCTTGATTACACTTTCTGATCATTTCAATAATCCCTGTAGATCGATCGAGCGGTATAAAAAGGTAAAAATCAGAAAACAATGGTATACCATCAAAATTCTGTCCGTTGGCAATCATATATAATTCTTTAAGGTCATCAGGAAGCTCCATCCCCACCTTTTTCTCAAAGAGGTTGATTTCATCTTCACTGGCAGGAGGCAACAGCTTAAGACTAGCTGAAGGCGCTTTCTCTTTTATTAGTTTTAATAATTCCTCAAAACACTCTTTAAATGAACGGGTTTCGCGATATTTGTTTATCTCCTCTGTGTAAGGAAAATCCTGCTCATCTTCACAGCCATCGAGTTCACAATCATCAATACCGAGCTCCTCTAGTTCCTGCATTGTCGATTGCAAAACATGGGTAGCAATTTCTGTATATCTTGACTCAAAGCTATCGAAATCCTGCGGGCTATCTTCAAGCTTCATCATTTTACAATATTTCAGGATTCTTGCCGGATCAGCTTCCCCCATATACTGCTGTATCTCCAGGTCTTCACTACTGAATGACATTGGGCTTATACTGGCTGAAGCTATTACAGCTTTCTTTTTGCCAATCCTTGCAAATTCGCTGAGCCATCTACCCTGAAAATTGAGCAAACCTACAGCTTTGCTATCCGTGTCATACCAAACTTCGCAATAGTTAGAAGCAAGATCTCCAAAAGACGCCAAATACCACCCTTTTGACTCAAGCTCCAGATTGATCATGATTTGCTTTATCTCTTCATACTCTGAAGGATTCTGAATATCAGCAGGTTGCTGCGCCAACCTTTCCATTTTGAATTTCATTTTTCTCTCCCCATTGTTTAATATTACTGATTTATTAATACCACCCATAGTTCAAAGCAATTTACCTAATGTTTTTTATGCTTTCAATAGATTTGATTTATATAAATAAAAAACGAACATCATCCAAAACTTCACGCAAACTCCTTTCATAAAACATTGCAATTAGCTAGTAAGCTCGGCAGATCATCTCCATGCCTAACACTTGATTTTGTGTTGGGCAGAGTCATCGATCTTCTTTACCTTGCTATCACAATCCTTCCAGCTCTTTTTCTGACAATTCAACTTTGCCATCAATTATCTTTTTCGCCAGAATTTTTCCTAGCGGGTCTATGATGCTGAAATGGTTATGCCCGGAAATCTTGAAGAATTGAACCAGATGATTCTTATTATTCTCCTTCATCCACTCTATACTGTCCCAATTGCCATCATTTGCGCCTTCAAAAACATACATGGGGGATTTTACACTATCCAGCCAAAATGCCGGTGAACGCATTATTGTTTCATTCTCATCCTTTGGATTGTGATAGATAAAATGGCCTCCGTAGTGGGCAACAGTTGCTACAGGCCCTAAAGCGAAAATGGCACGATAACGGTCAGAGTATTCGCCAACCAGCATTGCCATAGTGCCGCCGGTGCTGTGTCCACCCAGATAGATCTGCTTTGGATCTACATATGGCAGCTTTGCCAGATAGTTTGTAGCAGCAAGGATATCGTCTGCTTCACCATAAAACCCCTCCCGTTTTCCGGGGTTATCATTGCCACCGCGCTGTGATGGAAACATCATAACAACACCTGCTTTTCTGAACGCACTTGCAGACTGATCATTACTTTTGCTTCGAGCACTCCAGACATCGCCAATTGAGTTATTATCTCCTCCGGTAATCCAGACAATCGCGGGGTGCTTCTTTCCATCTTCAGGATCTTTTGTGAGGTAAGCTGCCAGCTTGCCAACGGGAGATTTATAGCGTATCAGCTGAAAGATATCTCCCGGAGGCAGATCAGGTGCTCCAGCGTTTTTGCCTTGCTTAACAATTTTAGTGGCAAATATTTTCCTGGCGCCTGCATAATCCAAAGGCTTTTCTGCCAATACAACATTGCAACCAAAGAAGATGAGAATAGTAAACAGCAGTAGGGTTTTCATAATTACTCCGTGCGGTTTGCAGCTGCATAGCAGCGTGTTTTATGGTTTTGTATTTGAAGAGAAGAGTAAACAAGGTTTCTATGCGGGTCAAGCATATACAAGTCGTCAAAATATAGCATCAGAATTTTGAAGTTACCATTTATCTAATGTCATTTGGCACAAAACCAAAAATTCATAAAACTATCACGCTTCTGTAATAAATCCGTTATTTTCCAGCAGGATAATTTCCGCAAGGTTTATTAGCCACTGGAGAAAAGTCATGTTTAAGAAAATTGCATCATTTATTAAATTTAAGTTTAATCTGGCTCCTGAAATCTGCTCTGAAGCTGGAGATATGTATAGCCTCTACTGATTTTATGTCGGTTATCTTATAAGGTCGGCAACCATTGCTGTATTGTTCTTTTTTGTTTCTAAAAAAAGCAGAGCCTCTTTCGAGGCTCTAACCCCATAAACACCCCGCATATTAGTCTATCAATAAAAACACAGGGTTAAATCGCGGGTTCAAAGGAAACCAAAGCGATTAAGCACCCCCCACTCTACAACTGTAAAACCTTTACGCACCAGCGGTGTAACCTCCGGTTCTGCGATATCAATTGGTTGCTTTACCGGCTGGATAATCAGCAGCATTCTCATCAATGTATCCGGCTGAGGATTGATGTTAAGGGTGCTCATTTCTGTAGCATCCTGTGGATAGATCACAAACCAATTGGATTTACTCTCAGCGCTACTGTACACAGGCACCCAGAATTCATTGAAGTCGGTTATCTCTCTGCCTTTGAAGCCGTAGTAGCCAAGTATGCGGGCAAACTCTCTTTCAAGATCATTACCGTTTATTAACCAGCCATTCTCATACTGCATCTCCATGCCGGTAGTGGCTTCGTAAAAAAGGTAGCCATATTTGTCATCAATATAACCATCCGGTTTAATATTTACCTGCCAGCCATTACCATATTCAGGTAGTGATTCCGTTATCCAGTTACCTTCGGGAAGAATCACATCAACTGACACTTCGGTTTCGCTCTCCGGATAGAGGTAGATATTAGGTGCTTCCGCCTCCCATCTTGGGCTGAATCTTTGTGTCAGGTTATCCCTGCCGACATTGTTTGTGGCTGTAAAACATGGCTCCCTTAGAGAATCGCCTCCCTGATCAATATACCTTTCGTCTACGACACAAATTGAGTAGTTGCCTAACGGTATATCGTCAATTTCCAAGTGCCCATGTTCCCCGGTTGTTACACTGTAAACTTTATCTGTCTCTGTGTGGATTAGTTCCATTTTGACTTCATCCATTGGCATTGGGCAGAAATACGCGCCATCTTCGTATAGAATTGTCATTGAAAAGCCCTGCTCCAGCTCTGGTAAATGCTTGAGGTATATTTCAGCATCTGTTCTATTCAATGCTTTTGTGTACAAGGTGTAATCACCCTCTCTTTCAGCTCTTATACAAATGCCGGAAAGTTCTTCAGGATGCTCAAGTTTGCTTTCGTCGATTTCGATTGTAAGAACACCTTCTTCTTCAAGAACTATTGTTTCATGGTAATCAAATAACCAGCTGGGAAGTAGTGACAGATTTACTTCTATTGATTGGTTTGGCTCCTGAATGACCTGTAGCGACTTAGGCCCAAGAACGATTTCATTACCACCGGCGTTGGCTATAATAATTATATTCTCATATAGACCTGTAGATTCAGGTGTGCCGCAGATGCGACCTGTTTCAATGTCGAAGTTAAATCCTTCAGGCAGGTTCTTAACACTGAATGCTATATCAGCAGCAGGTTTATTTAGCAGTTGAGGAGTATACGTAAAGTGCTCATTAACATAGGTTTTAGCAGGAAAATCATCAACAAAGGCAAATTCACCAACAGCCTTTTCCAAAACGGTAAATGAGAAGGTCGGTAGTGCAAATGTAAACGCCGGATCTTTGGCTGTCATATAGATGCCATTGTAATCACCTACATTATCTTCTGTTGGAGTACCGCTTAGTTCTCCGGTTGCCCCATCAAAGGTCATCCATGCTGGCTTATTGGTGATAAGGTAGGAGATATCATAATCATCTCCCCCCTGAACTGCTGGTGAAATATTAACTGTTTCTCCGGCATAAACAGTTGCTGGAACCTGCAGTGTAAAACCAACAGGTTTAATAACCTCTTTCTCTACCTCTACTATTACTTCTTTCTCTTGTGGCTGCAAAACATTTATGGAAAACGCTTCTGAATCTACACTCTCATCACTATCTGCAACGGTTATTACAATACCGCTGTTGATGGCAACATCGTCTTCTGCCGGTGTGCCGCTAATCTTTCCTGTTGAGCTGTCAAAGGTTATCCATCCGGGAGCGTTTTTTATACTAAAGGTGAGGTTATCGCCATCGGCATCGAATGCTATCGGCTCGATATTAAGCGCATCTCCAACATAAACATTGCTTGAGGACACAGTTATCTGTGGCGCTCTGTTTTCCTGACTCTGACTGATATTGTTTGTATCATTGTTGTTGCTGTCATCTGCATCATTACCACCACATGCACTAAGCAGCAATACTGATGCAAACAGCGTTGCCATAGCTGTCTTGCTAAACATAAGTATCTCCTCCAAAATTTCCTGATAAATCATTTTATGATTGTTTGACCAATTATTATCTTTTGGAGGGCAAAAGGTCAAGTAAAATTACAACTATTTGTTATTTTTTTCCCAATTGAAAAATAAAATTGGAAGCGCGTGATGGAGCATAATATAGTTCCGACATACAAAATCATTTTGAGGAGACAATATGAAAAAGTTCGAGGCTTTTATTAAGGCATCTATTCTAGGTGGAATTGTAATAGTTCTGCCACTAGCGATTCTGGCATTCTTTTTTAACTGGTTATTCACTACCATTACAGACCTTATTCAACCAATGACAGATTTTGTTGCCAATCGCTACAGCATTCCGGAAATTACCGCTGATATTGCAGTTATAGTAATGGTTGTTATCGGCTGCTTTATTATCGGAGTAATTGTCTCCACTACTATCGGCAAGTTCTTTTACAGCTGGCTTGATAAATATCTGCTCAAGCATGTTCCCGGATATAAGATAATTAAAGAAGTTGTGATTCAGTTTCTTGGCGACAAATCCTCATCACTGTTCACCAATGGTGAAGTGGTGCGCGCACAGATATTTGGCAAAAGTGTAGATACAAAGGTAACGGGACTACTTACATGCAAACACAGCGATGGCACTCTGACTATTTTTGTACCAACAGGCCCCAACCCGACTTCCGGCAATATCTACCACCTTCCTCCTGAGCAGGTAGAGCGTTTTCCGGATGCCTCAATTGAAGATATGATGCGTTCTATTATTGCCTGCGGCGCCGGATCTGAAGAGGTGTTCAGCAGAAAAAATTCAGCAACACAGGAACTGCCAGATGAATAATTTTTAACTACCATAAAATTTTTTCAGTTTTTTACTATAGAAGTCGTTGTCATAATAAACCAATTAAAAACAGGCGGAGCAAACAAATGACAACATATATGGTAACTGGCGCAAACGGACACTTGGGCTGCAATCTGACTAAAAAACTTCTGGAAAAAGGAGCAAATACCGTCGCCACGGTTAGAGATGCCGCTAATTGCGATCTGTTAAAAACAGCTATTGGTGACAGAGATTGTAAAATTGTATCTGCCGACCTGCTTAATGAGAACTCTCTTAACAACTCAATGGCTGGTGTAGATATTCTGTTTCACTGTGCTGCTGTATTCAAGCATTGGGCAAAAGATCCTGAAGAGGATATAGTTCAGGCAAATATCCGCATTACTGAAAATGTTTTACGACAAGCATCAAAGTGCGGTGTTAAAAGAGTTATATATGTGAGTTCTATTGTTGCGCTTGATAAAAACAAACAACCAATGACACCAGATACCTGGAACTGCGATGAAATTAACCCATATATCAAATCAAAGGTTCTTTCAGAAAAAAGAGCATGGGAATTAGCAGAAGAACTGAATATTGAGATGATCTCTGTACTGCCTTCTGCAATGTTAGGAGGAATATACAATCATAAAAACCCCACGCCTTCAATATTGCTGCTACAAAGAGTTGCATCGGGCGCGATGCCATTTGATATCAGATTCTCTATTAACTATATTGATGTTGAAAATGTTGCAGAAGCAATGATAACGGCCGCTGCAAAAGGCATAATTGGAAACAGGTATATTCTTGGGAATGACAAACACATAACCACAACGCAGATGTTCGCCATATTAAAAGAGCTAAAACCGGAAATGGAAATTCCTCCACCAATTTCCAAAGAACACCTGCTACTATTTGCCAATGACGCCATGATAAAAAGCCAGGAGACAGGCAACCCGCCTGTAATTCTGCCGTTTATTATTGAACAGAGCTATGATACGGAAGTTTTGCTGGATACCACACTGTCGCAACAGGAACTGGGGTTTAGGCCCCAGAAAGCTGAAGAAATTATTAGCTCACATTTTCTCTAAGATGCCTGAGAAATAATCTTCTTCAATTCATCTGCACCCGGAACCTTCTGGCTGAATTTTATTTCACCATCTATTGCAAATGCCGGAGTCAGCATAACACCTGCCTCCATTATCTTCTCCATATCTGTAATCTTCTCTATTTCACAATCTATACCAAGTTCAGATACTGCTCTTTGGGTGTTTTCGTAAAGTGTCTGACAGTTTTTACAACCGCCACCATAAATTGATATTTTCATATTGATCCTCGTTTTAATTAATTACCACACCAATAATTGGCGCAATATAGTTAAAAATAAGCCCGGTAGTTGTGAATAACACCAATAACAGAGCAAATAAAGTTATTAACAGCCTTGGCTGCATCACCTGTTTCAACAAGAGAAATTCAGGCAGGCTTGCGCCGACAACACTCATCATAAATGCCAGAGTCGTTCCCACCGGCACCCCTTTTGTCAACATAGACTCAGCAACCGGAATCATGGCAGAGGCATTTGAATAAAGAGGAATACCCAACACGCTTGCTAATGGAACTGTCCACCAGTCTCCGGCGGCAAGGTTTGCCTCTACCCACTCTGCCGGCACAAAACCATGAAACAGCGCTCCAACTGATATTCCGATAATTACCCACACCCAGATCCGCTTAACTATCTCCTTAACCTCACTCTTCGCAAATTCGTGACGTTGCTTCCAGGAAAATGAC
>QZLD01000247.1 GCA_004796385.1 Gammaproteobacteria bacterium
ACAACATTCTGTTTAGAGAGGAAGCTCTGTAATATGTTCTTCTTTTCATTTAATAACGTAGTATTATTCATTTCTTCCTATCCTGTCTTACTGATGAGAGTCCATACTTAAACCAAGCAGATTTTTCTGCAGCTCTTCGTTCTCAACCAACTCCTGCATGGTGCCGGTATGCACGATTACGCCATTATCCATAACTGCCACTGTATCCCCTACCGCTTTCGCAAAATTGAAATTTTGCTCTACAAGCAGCATGGTTTGATCTTTCTTCAGCTCAATAAAGGCATCACGCATATTATCAATAATTGCCGGAGCAAGGCCCTTTGACGGCTCATCTACCAGAAGAAGCTTTCTCGGCTCGATGATAGCTCTGGCAACAGCAAGCATCTGCTTCTGCCCACCGGATAGCTTACCGGCTGGAGAATTCCAGAATTTTTTCAAAGCCGGGAAGAAATTAAAAATCCATTCCAGTCTTTCTGTGTCCATCTCACCATTTCTGGCCGCAATAACCATGTTCTCTTTAACGGTAAGCATAGCGAATATGCCCATATCTTCAGGAACATAGGCAATTCCATCGATTGCTACGTTAAAGGTACTCTGGCCGACTATATCTTTGCCATCATATTCAATTTTGCCTTCAACCTGATTCCACAGACTCATAATTGTTCTGAGACAGGTTGTTTTACCGGCACCGTTTCTACCAAGGAGCATGGTTGTTCCGTGCTCAGGAACCTCAAAGTCAACACCATGTAGGATATGGTAGTGACCAATATGAGTCTGTACACCTTCGAGTTTCAATATTGATCTAGTCATCTTTCTTTGCCTCCACTCCAAGGTAAACTTCCTGCACAATCGGAGAAGCAATTACCTTCTCCGGCTCCCCATCTTCAAGCAGAGTCCCGTTATGCAGTACTATAATTCTGTCCGACAGTGATTTAATCACGTCCATCTTGTGTTCAACCAACATAATAGTTTTATCTGTTGACTCTTTAATTTCATGAATCAGATCAAGAATTACAGGAACATCGTCTACAGACATGCCTGCCGTAGGCTCGTCAAACATAAACACTTCCGGCTCTAACGCCATCAATACAGCGACCTCAAGTTTTCTCTGATCGCCATGAGAAAGCACTGATGCAATTGTATTCTTTTTATCTATCAGAGAGCATTTTTCAAGGTAGAATTCTGCTTTCTCAATAAGCTCTTTATATGTATCTGCCATTCTGATCAGACTAAATCCAATCTGCGCTTTTCCCTGAACAGCTAAACGCACGTTCTCCAGAACAGTTAACATAGGAAAAAGGTTTGTAAGCTGAAAAGCTCTACCAATACCTTTAAGGGTTTTATCAGCAGGTGAAATATCTGTCACATCTTTGCCATTTAACAGAACTCTTCCTTCTGAAGGAGGCAGTTGTCCTGAGATAAGATTAAAATATGTTGTTTTGCCAGCACCATTTGGCCCGACTATTGAGGTAAGCGTTCCTCTCTCAAACTTACATGACACACTGTTTACAGCAACGTGCCCTCCAAAACGGATCGTAAGATCCTTTGTCTCTAGTATTGTTTTTGATTCTGTCATTTTACACCCGATCAGCGGCCTAATGGGAAACCTAACAGCACACGGGGCTATAAAAGCCCCGAGTGCATTTCTTATTAATGAATGTTTTTATCTTTTATTTCTGACTGGAACATTCATTTCTTCTTTCTTGATCTCACGGATCAGGACATTTTCAGCCCACTCAAGATCAGGATTGTCTTTGTACTGAACAGCGTACATTGCTTGCATCGCCTGATGGTCTGCGGCACGAATTTCAACTTCACCTTTAGGCGTGTTGAATTTCAGACCTTCCATAGCTTTGATAAGAGTCTCTGTGTCAGTTTTACCTTTTGTTTTGGTAACAGCAGCGTAAATGAACTGAGCTTCTGAGAAACCTTGAGCTGTGAAGAAATCAGGTGGGGTGTTGTAACGCTTGAAGTGCTCTTTTGTAAGCCAATCGTTGATCTCATTTCTTGGGCAAGCATAGTAGTAATATGTAGCGCCTTTACTACCAGCATAACGCTTGTAACCTTTCATAACATCAAGAAGGTTGCCACCAATAACAAGTTCGATGCCATAACGACCTGGATCAGCATCAGCAATAGCACCTACAGGAGAACCACCTCCAGCCCAGTATGGGAAGACGTACTTCTTACCTTTCTTGTTTTTAAGTGCGTTGAACATACGCTGAATATTGGCTGTGAAGTCTTTGGTTCCCATCGGAACATACTCTTCAATAACAACCTTTCCACCTGCAGATTCGGCTGCGTCTTTGAAAGCGCCAACTCCATCATGACCAAATGGATAATCCTGACCAATACCTGCAAAGTAAGTATTTTTTCCTGCAACAGCAAATGCGTTACCAATTGCGTCCTGGTCAGAGTTACGAGCCACACGGAATACATAACGGTTCCAATCAGAACCTGTAATTGCGTTTGAAGCACCTTCTGCAATAAGAACTTTTTTGTGCTCTTTTGCTACCGGAAGAGCAGCAAGAACAACACCTGATGAAAGAGGACCTACAACCATGTCAACTTTGTCATCATTCATCGCCTCACCAACAAGAGTACGACCAAGGTCAGCTTTAAGCTGAGTATCTTTTTCGATGATTTCGATTTTACGACCAGCAATTTCATTCTTACTGTTAGTCATATACTCAAAACCCATCTCAATACCTTGCTTAAGAGTACGAGCATACTTTTCAAAAGCGCCACTCATACCGTAAACGTGACCAATTTTCAGAGGTGCAGCGTTAGCCGCTCCTGCTGTTAGAACTGATGCGGCAATTGCCGCTGATGTTAAAATACCTTTCACTTTTTTATTCCTCCCCTTTTGCATCACGTCTGGCGCGCACAAAAGAATGTCCCTAAAAAAAATGTTAACTAACTATCCCGTGTTATCCGTACTACTACGGAGCACGTGCCAATCTGGAGATTACACTATGGTAGATTATATTCCAACCCTTACTTTAAAGATTTTATAAAATTTCAAAATCATGCTGCCGTGCAGCAAAAAACCAAGATGATCAATTAACGTTTTTTATAATAATCACAATAGATTAAAAATATTGATTTTTTCTTTATTAGCAGAACTATTTTATTAACAACGAATATTTTTTCTTTTGCTTAAATCACCCTGCTGCATATTCTGTTTATTAACTTGCTGGCACTTGATTTTGATACTTAATTTGACAACTACAATCTCATTTTTTTATAAATCATGTTATCATTTACTGAATATTTGATGCTTTTTACTGCTTACTGACAGCAATCATTTTCCATAATATTTGATCTCAAAAATATATTGATCTTTATATTAGTTGAAAAACCTCAGTAACAAGTACATAAGCTAATCTTGATTTTAACTATGAATTTCAAAGAGGTTATTATGGCAGGCCATAGTAAATGGGCAAACATTAAGCACCGTAAAGCAGCGCAGGATAAAAAACGAGGAAAAATATTCACAAAACATATTAGGGAAATTACGGTAGCGTCCCGCATGGGAGGACCAGATGCTGACTCAAATCCAAGACTAAGACTGGCTGTGGATAAAGCTCTTTCTGTAAATATGCCAAAAGATACAATTACCCGTGCTATAAAAAAGGGGGCGGGGATTGATGATGGGGTTATTTATGAAGAAGTAAGATATGAAGGTTATGGCCCCGGAGGCATTGCTGTCATGGTTGACTGCATGACAGACAATAGAAATCGTACTGTTGCGGAAGTAAGACATGCCTTCACTAAATATGGAGGAAACTTAGGCACCGACGGCTCCGTTGCTTATATGTTCAATGAGGTAGGCATTCTTTCGTATGAAAAAGGAGTTGATGAAGATTCCGTTATGGAAGCAGCAATAGAAGCTGGTGCAACTGATGTCGTCACAAATGATGATGGTTCCATTGATGTATTTACTGAAAGAGAGAATTTCGTTGACGTCAAAGAAGAGATGATTAAACAGGGATATACTCCGGCAGACTCAGAAGTAACGCAAAAAGCCGACAACGAGATTGAAATTGATCTGGAAAAGGCAACATCTATGCTTAAAATGCTGGATACACTTGAAGATCTGGATGATGTACAGGGGGTTTTCTCCAATGCAGATATCTCAGAAGAGGTGCTTGAACAATTAAATAAATAAAATATGTATGAACACATATAAAAAAAGGGTTATCGGCATTGATCCCGGCTCCAGAAATACCGGATACGGAATTGTCGATTACAGCCTTAGTAGATCCAGGTATGTCGCCAGTGGTGTAATAAAAACCAACAACGACTCTTTTCCTGAAAGGCTAAAAATAATTTTTGATGGCATAAGCCAGTTAACCCAACAATACAACCCGGATGAACTTTCTATCGAACAGGTGTTTGTCTCTAACAATGCTAACTCAGCACTTAAACTGGGACAAGCTCGCGGAGCAGCAATATGCGCCGGAGTTGTTGCCGGATTACCGATTTTTGAATATAGTGCCAAACAGGTGAAGCGAGCTCTTGTCGGCAATGGCGGCGCATCAAAAGAACAGGTACAGCACATGGTAAAGGCACTGCTGGAAATTGAGGGCAAGATTCAGATAGATGCTTCGGACGCGCTTGGTATTTGTATGTGTCACTGTTTCAGCAACAGTGACAAATTTAATTTCCGCTAACAGGGCAGCTTATGATTGGCAGACTAACCGGCAAAATACTGGAAAAAATCCCTCCACAACTACTTCTTGAGGTAAACGGAGTTGGTTATGAAGTGGAAGCACCGCTCTCCACCTTTTTCAACCTGCCTGAGGTTGGCACCGATATCTCGCTAAGAATGCACATGATTGTCAGAGAAGACGCGCAACTCCTTTATGGTTTCTATTCTGAGGCGGAGCGCTCACTATTCAGAGCATTAATAAAGATAAATGGCATAGGAGCCAAGGTTGCGCTGGCAATTCTTTCCGGAATGCAGCCTGAGGAATTTGCTATCTGTGTTGAAAGCAGAGATATCTCCTCACTGACCCGCATTCCCGGAATAGGTAAAAAAACTGCCGAACGCCTGCTTGTAGAGATAAAGGACAAGCTGACAGACATAATTTCCACTTCAGCCTCTTTAACCAAAACCTCAGAAACAGGAATCACAATTCATAATCACTCTGGAGATGCAGTCCATGCTCTTGTTGCTCTGGGCTACAAAACTGCGGATGCTGAAAAGATGGTTAAAAAAGCATATTCGGCAGAACTATCTACTGAAGAGATAATCAGGACAGCGCTAAAATCGACCACGAGATAAAAACATGATAGAGGCAGACAGAATAATTTCAGCCAGAGCAAGCAGTGAAGAGGATTCGCTGGATCGCGCTATCCGCCCCAAATTCTTAAATGATTATATTGGGCAAAAGGCTGTTCGGGAGCAGATGAATATCTTCATTAATGCCGCAAGAAGAAGAGAAGAGGCTCTTGATCATGTTCTGATTTTTGGCCCTCCCGGACTTGGCAAAACCACGCTGGCACACATCATCTCCAACGAGATGGGGGTGAATCTGCGCCAAACCTCCGGTCCGGTCATTGATAAAGCAGGTGATCTGGCTGCACTTTTGACTAACCTTGAACCGCATGATGCTCTCTTTATTGATGAGATTCACAGGCTAAGTCCCGCAGTGGAAGAAGTTCTCTATCCGGCAATGGAAGATTATCAAATAGATATAGTCATTGGTGAAGGCCCCGCTGCACGCTCGATAAAACTCGATTTACCACCATTTACTCTTATCGGAGCAACAACCCGCGCCGGGCTACTGACATCACCACTGAGAGATCGCTTCGGCATAGTTCAAAGACTAGAATTCTACAGCGTTGCCGACCTAGCCACCATTGTAACCAGATCCGCTCATATTCTAGGTGTTGAGATAGAAAAAAGCGGTGCGGCTGAAATAGCCGCCAGATCGCGTGGCACCCCCAGAATCGCCAACCGCCTATTACGCAGAGTTCGTGATTACGCAGAGGTAAAAAGCGATGGGAGAATCACAAAAGAGATCGCCGATATGGCCATGAATATGCTCAATGTTGATTCAAAAGGTTTTGACCAGCAGGATCAGCGACTGATTCGTGCAATTATCGAAAAGTTCGACGGCGGCCCTGTCGGCATAGATAACCTGGCAGCTGCAATCGGTGAGGAAAAGGGCACAATAGAAGATGTAATCGAACCCTATCTTATCCAGCAGGGATATATCATTCGCACCCCCAGAGGCAGAGAAGTAACACCTAACGGCAGACAACATTTTTATGCTGCGGAATAAAATCACTATAGAAAACTGTTACAAAAAAACCGATTCTTGTAAAATCCGGCAAAAAGGAATACAAGATGACAAACAAATCAGAATTAGAGATCAGAGTTTACTACGAAGATACAGATACACTAGGCATGGTATATCATGCCAACTATCTGAAATTCTTTGAAAGAGGACGCTCTGAACATGTTCGTAGCAAAGGTTATAATCAAAGTGATCTATTCTCGGAACTTGGATTACTCTTCTCTGTCAGAAAAATGAATATTGATTTCATAAAACCAGCACAGTTCGAGCAAGTACTCATAATAGAAACGGAAATAACGGTAGCAAAGGGAGCAAGGCTAGTATTCAATCAACAGGCAAGATGCAAAAACTCATCGGAAATCTACTGTAAAGCCGAAGTAAAAATTGCCTGCGTTGACAAGGAAACAGGAAAACCAACCAGACTACCTGAAAAGTTTATAACGGAGATAGTTAATGCCTGAAGCATCAAATTTTTTCACCATAATCAGCGACGCCGGAATAGTTGTAAAGTGCATCATGGGCGCACTAATGCTGGCATCATTGGTATCGTGGTTTATGATATTCAAAAAGATTATCCAACTCAAAAAAGCCATCAAATCGGCAGATCAATTTGAAGATCGTTTCTGGTCTGGAGGTGATCTCTCTGAAATGTATTCAAGAATCTCACACCGTCAATATGAGCCATGCGGCATGGAAAGAATCTTCATGGCCGGTTTCAAAGAGTTCTCCAGAATGCGGCGTCAGGAAGGAGTTGACTCCGATGCGATTCTTGATGCAACCAACCGCACTATGAATGTAGCCCTTTCCAGAGAGATTGACGAACTCGAATCCAATATCCCATTTCTTGCAACAGTCGGTTCGACCAGCCCCTATGTTGGTCTCTTCGGAACAGTCTGGGGAATAATGAACTCCTTTATGGCACTTAGCGACAGCAAACAGACCTCTATTTCTGCTGTAGCTCCCGGCATTGCCGAAGCTCTTATCGCGACAGCCATAGGCCTTTTTGCAGCCATACCTGCCGTAGTCGCCTACAACCGTTTTTCAACAAGGGTAGACAGACTAATAACCCGTCATGAAATATTCCTTGATGAATTCTTGGGTATATTGCAAAGGCAGACACATGTAAAAAAACCTGCCAGACAAAAACTACCGGAAGATATATAGAGAAAAGATCATGAGAAAAAACTTCCGCACCCGCAGCAAGAGAAAACCGATGTCGGAGATCAATGTAGTTCCGTATATTGATGTTATGCTGGTACTGTTGGTTATCTTTATGGTTACAACACCGATGCTGCAACAAGGAGTTGATATTGATCTGCCTGTAGCCTCAGCCGCACCAATAGAAGAGACTACGGAAGAACCTATTGTTGTAGAAATAGATAAAAACGGGCACCTATTCATAAATAACCAGGAAAACAACATCCCTCTTACACCGAAGGAACTTTATATACAGATCAAATATCGTACAGAAAAAAAACCTAAAGCCCCAGTTCTCATTAGAGGCGACAAATATGTAGGTTATGGCAAAGTAGTCGAAGTAATGGCATTTCTCAAAAAAGCCGGCATACCCAAAGTTGGTCTAATGACTGAGGCTGCAGAGGATTAAGATGACAGCAGAGAACATCCCTAATAACAGCAACCTTATAAATCGCCTTATTCTACCGATTATTGGATCACTGTTGATTCATGCGCTTATCGTAACCATGCTCTACTTCGCAGAGTTTGACGACTCCGAAAAAAAAGAAGATGCAGGAACTGCAACTACTGCGGAAGAGATAATAGAAGCCGTTGCCTTTGACCAGGATGAAGTTGAAGCCGGTATCGCAAAACTCAAAGCTGCAGCACAAAAGAAAGACCAGGCAAAGGCGGCAGAACTTGCCAAGCTCAAAACAGAGGTAGAAAAAGCCAAACAACAACGCCAAAAAGAAGA
>QZLD01000116.1 GCA_004796385.1 Gammaproteobacteria bacterium
AAATCTACATTTTATTAAAGAAATATATTTGAGGAGTTATCTGTGTTTGCAGCAAGGCTTCAATTCCATATTGATAGCCTTGCTGCTTATAAATTTAAAAATTAAACATTAAAACGAAAATGGATTACATCGCCTTCCTGAGTTATGTACTCTTTACCTTCCAGGCGCCATTTTCCGGCATCTTTTGCCCCTTGTTCACCGCCATTCTCTATAAAATCTTTATAGCTGATGACTTCTGCGCGAATAAATCCTTTTTCGAAATCGGTGTGGATTACTCCGGCAGCCTGTGGCGCCGTCGCCCCGATCTTTACTGTCCACGCTCTTACCTCTTTAACTCCCGCAGTGAAATATGTTTGCAGCCCCAACAGTTCATAACCGGCACGAATCACACGGTTAAGACCTGGCTCTTCAAGGCCATATTCCGCAAGAAATTCCTGCTTGTCCTCTTCATCAAGAACAGAGAGCTCTGCCTCAATAGCAGCACACACAGCCACTACTACTGCACCCTCTTTTTCAGCAAGTTCCCGCACCTTTTGCAGGTGCGGATTATTTTCAAAACCATCTTCTGTAACGTTGGCAATATACATTGTCGGCTTGATTGTCAGCAGATGCAGGTCTCTCGCAAGTAATTGCTCATTTTCGCTCATTTCCAGCGATCTGGCAGGCTCGCCTTCACCAAGGTGCTCTACCAGCTTTTCGTAAAGCGCCTTTCTTGCTACCGCTTCTTTATCGCCGGACTTTGCCTGACGCTGAATTTTTACAAGTGCCTTTTCTGCCGATTCAAAGTCTGCAAGTGTCAATTCAGTATTTATGATTTCTATATCGGAAATAGGGTCAACCTTGCCGCTGACATGGGTGATATCATCATTCTCAAAACATCTGACCACATGCCCTATGGCATCAGTTTCTCTTATGTGGGCCAAAAACTGATTGCCAAGCCCCTCTCCTTTTGACGCCCCCTCAACCAGACCGGCTATATCCACAAACTGCATCGTAGTCGGCAGTGTTTTCTGGGGATTGACGATTTTTGCCAACGCCTGCATACGCGGGTCGGGAACCTCTACTACGCCAACGTTGGGATCTATGGTGCAGAAGGGGTAGTTTTCTGCTGCTATCTCTGCCTTTGTCAGCGCATTAAAAAGGGTAGATTTACCTACATTCGGCAAGCCTACTATTCCGCATTTGAATCCCATTTCTACCTCTTGATTATCTGCTGTGAAGCCAGTGCATGGCCTTTTCCAAACCTTGCTCTATGGCTATTTTTATTGCTTCTATGGAGTCACTTATGGATTTATGGATCTCTGCATACTCTTCTTTTGATGGATTACCGAGAACATATCCTGTGACCTGTTTGCTGTTTCCAGGATGCCCAATGCCTATACGCAGGCGCAAAAAATCTTTGCTGTTGAGATGGGCAACGGCATCACGCAAACCATTGTGTCCACCATGCCCACCGCCTTTCTTCAGTTTTGCTGTTCCGGGCGCAATATCCAACTCATCATGAACTACCAGTATCTGTTCCGGCTCAACCCTGAAGTACCGCGAAACTTCACCAATAGCCTGCCCGCTGTTGTTCATAAATGTCTGCGGCTTAATCAGGCGAATATCTTTGCCGCACAAAAAAACCCGACTTAATTCAGCATTAAATCGGGCTTCCATGGAAAATGATTCTCCGCATGAATCAGCCAGTTGTTCTACTGTCCAGAATCCAACGTTATGTCTTGTAGGCTCATATTTTGAGCCAGGATTACCAAGACCAACGATTATCTTTATGTCAGTAGATGTCATGGCTTACTTAAGAGCATTACTCTGCTGATTCGGCTTCTTCAGACTCCGCCTCGTCAGATGTGGCTCTTACTTTATTTACTGTTGCAACTGACAGATTATGCTCTTCTCCACCTTTGTTAAGTTCTGCCAATTCGACACCTGCCGGCAGTTTGATATCTGTAAGATGGACACTTTGTCCAACATCAAGGCCTGACACATCGACCTCAAGGAAAGAAGGCAGGTCTTTAGGCAGACAGATGACTTCCGCTTCGATCAGTTCATGATTCAGAACTCCGCCCTTCTTAAGACCGATAGACTCTGCTTCTCCGGTAAAGTGAAGAGGTATATGCGATTTAAGTTTCTTGTTCTCATCAATTCTCATGAAATCTGCATGTTGAACCAATGGTTTATATACATGACGTTGCAGATCTTTTATTACTACTTTTTCGACCGCTCCTTCGACATCTATATTAATAATCTGCGAGAAAAACTCTTCGCTTTCAACAGCCTTTGACAAAATATTTTGTGCCAATTCGATTGGTTGCGGATCTTTTCCTGCTCCGTAAATAATACAAGGAACAAGTCCGGCGTGACGCAGGCGGCGGCTCGCACCTTTCCCTGAATCACTTCTCTTTTTTGCTACTAGATTAAATTCCATAGCATTTCTCCAAAGTTATGCGCTTTAGCGCGTTTGATTAACCCCAACCGCGACCAGACGGGGCGTGATTTTACTCCATAAACATGGAGCTTACTGATTCTTCCAGATGTACTCTTCTGATGGTTTCTGCGAGCATCTCAGCCATAGAAAGCTGCCTGATCTTATCACATGCCTGCCCTGCATCTGTCAAAGGTATCGTATCTGACACTACCAGTTGATCCAGCTCTGAGTTGCTGATACGCTCAATTGCCTTTCCGGAGAGAACAGGATGCGATATATATGCGTAAACTCTTTCTGCACCGAACTCTTTGAGAGCTTTTGCCGCCTCGCAAAGTGTTCCGGCAGTATCAACCATGTCGTCCACAAGTATGCAACTGCGTCCTTTTACATCGCCGATTATGTTCATAATCTTGGCTTCATTTGCCTTTGGACGACGCTTGTCAATAATTGCCAGATCAGAATCATCAAGCAGCTTGGCAACAGCCCTTGCCCTGACAACACCACCAACATCCGGCGAGACTACCATTAGATTAGGATACTCCTGCTTCCAGATATCGCTTAGAAAAAGAGGGGAGGCATATACATTATCTACAGGTAAATTGAAAAAGCCCTGAATCTGATCCGCATGGAGATCAACAGTAAGAACTCTGTCGATACCGGAGGCCTCAATCATGTCGGCAACAAGTTTTGCCGATATAGGCACCCTTACAGACCTTGATCTTCTGTCCTGCCTGGCATAACCGAAATACGGAATTACAGCTGTGATTCTGCCCGCAGATGAGCGTCTGAGCGCATCTGCCATCACTAGCAATTCCATTAGATTATCATTGGTTGGAGCGCAGGTGGGTTGCACTATAAATATATCACGGCCACGAACATGCTCCGTGATCTCTACCATGATTTCGCCATCGCTGAATGTATCAACTACAGCCTTACCTAATGGCAGTTTAAGTGCTTCTACGATCTTTTTTGCTAAAAGTGGGTTGGCGTTACCAGCAAAGATCATCATCTCGCTGTTTTCGTTCACGTCGTCATTGATTACAGATTGCATGTCTTTATCTTTTCAGGAATGGCTGGGGCGGCAGGATTCGAACCTACGCATGCGGGGATCAAAACCCCGTGCCTTACCGCTTGGCGACGCCCCAGTAAGTGAATCATCGGAAGGATCTACAATTTACTTTGCAGCGGAGAATAATTCAACCCCTTAGCAATAAATCCTTCCAGCCAGTCGGGCTTTTTATCCAGAACTTTTTGCGCCTCTTCTTTGGTGTTATAGGCGGCAAACATACAAGCTCCGGTTCCCGTCAGCTTGGCTTTTCCATATTGAGAAAGCCAGTCAAGTGCCTGAGATACAAGTGGAAACCTCTTGCGTACAACTGCTTCGCAATCGTTCCCAAGCTCTTCTTGAAAGGCGGGCATTTTCATATAAGTTGTGTCTCTTGTCAATGCCGAATCTGAAAAAATATCTTTTGTGGGAACTTCGCATTGCGGTTTGAGGATTATATACCATGGCTCATCAAGCTCTATCGGGGTTATAAGCTCGCCAACCCCTTCCGCCCAACAAGCTCTTCCATGTATAAATACCGGAACATCGGCTCCCAACTTTAACCCCATTTCCGCCAATTCCTGAGTCGACAGCCCAATCTGCCAAAGACGATTCAGTGCGACAAGTGTGGTAGCGGCATCGGAACTACCTCCGCCAATACCGCCCCCCATTGGCAATCTCTTGGTGATCTTTATTCTGGTGCCATACATTGTGCCGCTTCTTTGCTGCAGCATTTCAGCTGCACGAATTATAAGATCCTGCTCCGGCGGCACACCGACTATCTCTGTTTCTCTACTGATAACACCATTGTTGGTTATCTCAAACTGTAAACTATCGCCATAGTCAAAAAACTGAAATACGGTCTGCAGCAGATGATAGCCATCCTCTCTTCTGCCGGTTATATGTAAAAAGAGATTCAGTTTTCCCGGCGCCGGCCAACTCTCTACCGAGATACTATCCATCAATACTCCATCTCTTTATTGATAACCTGAACTCAAACTTTTTTTGTTCCGATTTTGCAAAAACCTTTATCGGCATATAGTACCCATCAACACTGGCATAACGACGATATTCTATATTCCAGCCGCTCTGATGAAGCACCTGCAATCTGCCATCACCATCATAATCCGCCCTTTCCAACTCTTGCGGTGCAGGAATTCCCTTTATCCAGTAAAAAAGGTTATTTATCGGCACATCCAGCCCCGAATTTTTCTTGAACAGTTGCTGAGGATTTTCGCCGATATATTTTTCTCCATGCGAATTTTCCAGAATTACAGTACCGCTATTACCGGTTATCTGCCAACGTCCCTTCCCCATTGGGGCAACTATCTCTATTGAGTAGTTATCGCCTTCCTGAGTCCACTGCAGAGATACTGTACCACTCTCTTTTGCAGTATTAACTCCTGCCTTACTCCAGAGCTGCCAATTATTTATTGCCTCCAAAGATGACTGCCTCTCTTTTATAAGATTTTCTTTATCTTCCGGCTTTGTGTCTGTAATTTTACAACCGGTGCCAACCAACATAGTCAGCAGAACAAGTATTGATAGTTTTTTCATAATGGTCTTTTGTTTAGCTATGGAATTTTTATACCGGTTAGTTTTTTATTCTCAGGAAACTCTTTTTTTGCTTTGTTAAGAAGCTCTTTAGCCTCTGCGATTTTATTCTGCTTTTGCAGTAGTTTTATCATATGAATGGCGATCTCCGGATCAAATCTGCTTCTTAGTGCTTTTTTCAGATATAGCTCAGCCTCTTTTATTTTGCCCTGTTTGTATTTTAACCAACCAATACTATCAATTATTGCCGCGCTTTCAGGCATTAACTTATACGCCTTCATTATCAGCGGCTCTGCTTCAGAATACCTGTTGGTTTTATCCGTCAAAATATAACCAAGCGCATTTAAAGCATCGGCACTATCCGGCTTTCTTTTGATAATATAGCGCAAATCACTCTCTGCAAGTTCAACATCGTTAATATTATCTGCCAGCATTGCCCGTGTATATCTAAGAGTAAAATTATCTTTGTCATTTTCTATTAGCTGATTCAATAACGCTATAGCTCTATGATATTTTTGATGATTTTTTAAAAGGTCTATCTTTAAAAGATCTATTCTCTCGGATATTGCCGGAAATCTTTCCTTTAACTTTTCCAACCTATGTATCGCAGCATCAATTTTATTATCATCCGCCTCAGCAACGGCTGCTCTGTATTGCGCTTCCCAATAGTTATCTCTGGATTTTATTTTTTCATAATAGTTTACAGCGTCTTTATAGCTCCCTCTCTTTTCAGCAATCATCGCCAACTTATAATTTATTTTTTCTTTTTGCCAATCTGAACCGTCAGCAACAATTCTCTTAAGAGTTTTATCAATAAAATCGAGAATCAACCCTTTTTCTATATAGTAAAGAGCTACTGCCTCTGCTATTTCAAAACCATCATCTGTATTCTTATCTACAATACTTTTGAACTCTTTTTCCGCTTGCCTGTACTTACCATTAAATATAAGAAGCACCAAATAGGATTTATGCAGACTTTTGCTCCCCGGATACTTCCCCAACAGCTTTTCAATCTCGTCTAACTCTTTTACATTTTTATCAGATCTTTTAGCTGAACTTATAAGGTAGGAGTGCGATTCCTCATTATCTCGGTCAAGGACAATAGCTTTAAGAGCTATCTCTTTAGCTTCCTTATAATTACCACTGCCAAACAATACTCTTGCATACAGATTTATAACTTCCAGATCTTGCGGATATGCTGCGTAGATATTCGACACAACCATTCGCTCTTCCTCAATACTACCCTTTCTGCTGATCAAAGCAGATACAGACCTGTATATACGACTATCTTCAATATGCTTTTCTTTAGAATATCTTATGAATTTTTTTATGTTGCCTGCTGCTTTTTTTATTTTTTTATCTATCAAATCAAGACGAGCCAGATAGTAATAAACATTAGGTGTTTCCGGAGCTATTCTTAATATTTTATCAATACCTTTTTCTGCAGTATCTAACCTTCCCGCTGATATCCCCAGATAAATTGCTCTTTCTATTAAACGCACATCGTCCGTTATTTCAATAATCCAATCATACGCATCCACAGCGTAATCTTTCTCTCCTCTTTGGAGAGATAATTCTGCAGAAAGATATTGAAACAGAAGGTCCGGAGAAAGCTCCTCTTTTTCTATTTTTACCTCAACCGTTGCCTGAGCTTCATTTTTTACAGCAGCATCTTTTTTGGTAGTCTTTTCCGGCTGCGTTACACACGATGCCAATATTACCGATGTGGTTATTAAAATAATCTGCGCTGTTTTTCTGCTAATCAATCTATTTCCCCTTGAAGTGAGATCGTGTTTGTTTATTTAGTGCTTCGGCAACCAATAACAATTATGGTTTCATTTTAAGGATATTTATTTAATATAGCTTTTAGAATCCAATCTTTCTATTGCGTTTTCCTACAAAGCTTAACTAGCTATTCACACTCAATGCCTGACACGCAAGGCTCCCCAAATACCTCAGAAAGATTGTTCCCATATCCGGTTGGAATTTTTGCTGATCAAAGCTGCCTATGGCTATTATTCCAAACCTCCGCTCTTTCTCTAACGGGATTATCGCGGTCGATCCGATTTTATCTGCATTATCTTTGAATAGTAGTTTCAGTTGTTCATGCTTAAGGCGACCACATAATGGCCGCTGACTTTCAAAAAGAGAGTTGAAGGCGGTTCTTAATGGTGACTCTTCACCAGCATATTCAGGACAGTTTTTGCAGCCATCAACAAATAGTTTTATGGACACAAGGTCAGCTTTAAATTCGTTACGCAGGCTATCCTGAATGGTGAGAATAATATCTTCTATGCTATTTACCTGCATGAGTTCCAGCGATAAATTCTGTACTTTTTCATTAAGCTGATCGTTTTCTCTGGCAATTGCTATAAGGCGTTTTAGCTCTTGTCTTGTTTCCCGATTTTTCTCTTTAAGGCTGTTTACCTGATGTTCTATTAGTGATGTTGCTCCACCGCAATCGTGAGGTACTTCCAGTATCTCCATAGTTTGCGGGTTTCTGGCAAGAAAATCCGGGTTTTCCTTGAGATATCCGATAACATCGGCATCTGTTATTTCTTTTGTCATAAAGTTATCTCTCCCTCAAATACAAATTCGGTGGGGCCTGTCATAAATACAGACTCACCATCCTTCCATGAAATTACAAGATCGCCTCCGGTCAGAGATACTTTTACCTCTTCCTGTAACAACCCCCTTCTGATTCCGGCAACTGCTGCTGCACAAGCTCCTGTTCCGCAGGCAAGAGTTTCGCCGCAGCCGCGTTCATATACACGCAGGCGTATGTGGTTGTCTGAGACGACCTGCATAAAACCAACATTTACTCTGTTTGGAAAGCGGGCATGCTTTTCTATTTTTGGACCAAGCCATGATACCGGGGCTGTATCGACATCTTTACTGAGGATAACCGCATGAGGATTGCCCATAGATAGAGCGGAAATCTCCACTTTTTCGTTTTCTACCTCGATTTGGTATAGGTCGGATTCCGCATCAGCGCTGAATGGCAGATCTTCCGGTGAAAATGACGGCAGTCCCATATTTACAGTTACCATGTTGTCGTCCTGAAGCTGCAATATAATATTGCCCTTGGCGGTTTCTACCGGGATCTCTTTTTTGCGGGTAAGTCCTTTAGCAGCTACAAAGCTGGCAAAACAGCGTGCGCCATTACCGCACTGCTCTACTTCATTACCATCGGCGTTATAGATTCTGTAACGAAAATCCGCACCTTTGGAGAGAGTTTTTTCTACCAGCAGAAGCTGGTCGCAACCGACACCGAATTTGCGGTCGGCAATCTTTTTTACATCATTATAAGAGAGGTCAATTTTTTGATTAATTGCGTCAATAACAACAAAGTCGTTACCAAGGCCGTGCATTTTTGTGAATTTCATCAGTTGTCCAGATTAAAATTAAAAGTAAACCAAACCACCACCCCAATATATACTATTAGCGCCACCTTCCAAAGCACTTCTCTGGTGGCGCTGACATTTCCCCTGCGGCTGAATTTCCCAAGCTGCTTTACAATAAGAAGAGTAAGTATTGCAACCGGGATTATCAGCCACAGCAGGGCTTTGCTATTTTGCAGGCTTTCTGGCATTGCTAATCTATAATGGTTTCGTTGGCAAATAGTTCAGCAACGGTTTCTCTTTTGCGAATAACCCTCACTGAGTTGTTATCTATCATTAGCTCTACTGCTCTTGGCCTGGAGTTGTAGTTGGAACTCATAGAAAAGCCATATGCTCCAGCCGAGCACACTGCCAGGATATCTCCCTGTTTTATCCTGAGCTTGCGATCCTTGCCAAGAAAATCTCCGCTCTCACATACAGGGCCTACTATGTCGTAAGTGTCTTCATCTGCATCGGTTTCAGTTGCAGGAATAATATTTTGCCATGATGAGTAGAGCGACGGGCGCATCAGATCATTCATTGCTGCATCAACAATGGCAAAGCTCTTTTCATCCCCCTTTTTGATGTACTCAACTTTGGTAAGCAGGAGCCCGGCATTACCGACTATTGATCTGCCCGGCTCGATGATTAGCTCTGCACCGGATTCTTCAACCATTGCCACCATCTTTTCGATATAGATTTTTATATTTGGAATGGATTCATCCTGATAGCATATGCCGATACCGCCCCCCATATCTATATGGGAAATCTCAATGCCCTCTGCTGTAAGCTTGCTATAGAGGTTCATTACTCTTTTCAGCGCATCAAAATATGGCGAATCATCTGTAAGCTGCGAACCTATGTGGCAATCGATACCAGTTATGGCAATACCATCCATCTGTGCAGCTCTTTTATAAACTGAGAACGCCAGATCTATATCAACACCGAATTTGCTCTGCTTTAATCCTGTAGATACATAAGGGTGGGTTTTGGGGTCGACATCCGGATTTACCCTGAGGGATATTGGCGCTCTGAGATTCATCTCGATTGCGATTGCGTTTACTCTTTCAAGCTCTGCTTCAGATTCAATATTGATACACTTTATTCCAAGTTCAAGAGCTCTTTTAATCTCTGTATAACTCTTGCCGACTCCCGAAAACAGAATTTTTTTCGGATCGCCCCCTGCTGCGATAACCCTTTCCAGCTCTCCCAGAGAGACAATATCAAAACCAGCACCAAGTTTTGCCATAATATTCAGGACTGCAAGGCTGGAGTTGGCCTTAACTGCATAACAAACCAGATGTTTATAGCCTCCAAATGCCAGGTCATATTCCAGCCAGTTATCTTCTATCATCTTCCTACTGTAGATATATGCAGGGGTATTAAATTCCGAAGCGGCATCGCAAATATCAATGCCGTCAAAAATTATTTTGCCGTTTCTGTATTCAGGGTTATTGCTCATTTTTGTCTTTCTCTGGTTCTGTAGTTGATTGTTTCAATGTATCATTTTTATTCAGGTAGAGAGGCCCTTTCTGCCCGCAACCTGAGAAGGCAATAACAGCTATTGCCAATAAAAGTAGCTTCATTTCTATAGCCTGATTGTTGCTTTTAAAAATTGATGGGGTCAATATACAGTAATTTTCCCAGCAAGCACACATAACGCCATATTTTTACTATATTAATATTAATAAGAACCGTTTTAGTATTACCCCGACAAAATCAGGTTATGAATCCACATGGATAACGAATTAAACATCAGGCTTTTAAAGAACGAAAAAAGACGACCTTCGCCTCTTAATTCTAAAACTGTAGCCTTTGTTAATCACAACTTTAAAACCAGAAAAACCGTCTCTTCCATATTTTCAAAATATGTATCTAAACTGGAATTAATTATTGATCCGGAAGACCTGTTAGCAAGAATCACAAACTCCCCCGATGACCCCATCGACATAGTAATGGTGGATTTTCAACCAACAGAGACTGAACGAGAACGCTGGGAAGATGAATATCTTCATCTACCCAAAACACCTTTAACCGTAATGTTGTGCAACCATATTGAAAACTCTCAAAAAAATTTGGCGGCACAACTGCAAATAAAAAACATCGTGGAACTAAGTCAAACCGACGAAGCGGTTGTTAAGCAGATTGCTGCACTAATTGATTCAAAAACAGATATTGATATTGAAGATCAGGAAAAAGAAACAAAAATCACTATTGTTGAAGAGGATGAAGAAGCACAGGAAAGTCATAACGATGACTATATAAAAACCGGGAATGCCAAACTCGATGAAATGGCGGCAATATTAAAGATTCCTCCACCGCCGGAGGAGATAAAACAGTTACACAAATTATTAGATGGCAGACCAAAGCCAAATGAGATAGAAGAAATCATTGAACCTAACTACAAATTAAAAAATACGGTTCTAAAGCTTCTGAACGCGCAGTTTTTTAACTTTGGAGTAAAATCCAAAATCAATTCAGTGGCACATGCCATTAATCTTGTTGGCCTTGATCCATTTATCTCCATTACATTTGCAATGGCCTTAAAAAGCACCTTATCCCAAAGAACCGGTAAAATATCAGATTTTGCCTATAAATTCTGGAAGTACTCTTTTGCAAATGCTATTGCCTGTGTCTATCTGGCACCCAATGTTGAGAGAGTCTGGCCTGAATTTTCTGTAGGAAAGGCTTTTCTTCTGGGGGCAGTTCATAATAGTGGCATGCTGCTTATGGCAAAAGAGTTTGATGGGTACACTAAAATTCTGGAAAATGACTGGCGTGCAGATCATTCTGGCTGCAATCAATGTCATCTTGAAAGTGAAAGCTATAATTTTGATCATGGCCTTGCCAGTTTTGCCGTTGCCAGAGCCTGGGGACTGTCGGATCAACTGCTTGACCCGATACTGTATCACCACGAAGATCAAGAACTGGATAACAAGGAAGAGCAAGCAATGCTAAATGCTCTTAAATTATCCAACTATGTTACCAATCACTATCTGTTTAATAACTTTGACTACACACTTATCGAAGACAAGATAACAAAAGTTGCAGAGCAATTCGGCGAATCTATGGCGGAACTGAAAAAAATTAAAGACAATGTGCGTTCTCAACTAATGCTGAATATAAACACTCTTAGCAGATAACTTATTCCATATTAACCTTCTTTGCTAAAAAATTTCTTATTCTTGAAACAGCAACTATTATTGAATAGTATTCGCTGAATCACATCACAACTTAAATTTAAAGGGGTCTCTAATGAGAACAATTTACACTTTACTATTCACTCCTGTTTTTGCCTTTTCTCTTAATGCCAGCGCAGGACCAGCAGAGTTTTTCAGGATACAGATGCAAAAAAGCTGCCAGGACAAAGAATTCAGAAGTATTGCTAATGTTTCCGACAGCGCCTGCAAAGCAAAGATGGATAAAATTGCAGATACATGCACTCCTAAAATAAATAATCTGATAAAAAATGATAGCGATGCCAATGAGGCTGCTCTTCAAAATTGTATAAATAGTGCAATGAAAAAACACTTTGGTATAGACCCAAGTCAATTTGAGGACAATTATAACGAAAGCGATGAAGATAATCTCTCTGACGAAGAGAAAATGGAAAATGTTGATAAACTAATGGCTGAGGCGGCTAAAACAAATGCGCTTGGCATTGATATCTCTGAAGTGTCACTACCTGTTTTCCCAGGAGCTATGCCGGTTTCATCTACAGCAACGCTTAAAATGGAAAAGAAGGGTTTTTTACCGGCAGTAATTCTGGTTTCCACAAAACCTGTGAATGATGTAGTTGCATTTTATAAGAAAAAATTAAGCAGTTATAAACAGTATAAAATCGATGGGGGTTGGATATTTCTTGAGAAAGGCGTAGAAGGCAAGTTCGATTATCTTAAACATTTTCAGATTGTAACCGCTACCCCGCATGTAACCATTACCGAATATGCCATGGGAAAATCTTCCGGCTTTAAAACAAATATTGAGATAGGTTACAAAAAATAATCGCAACACCTTAACGAGTCTTTGTCTCATCGCAAAGACTCGTTATTTTTATCTGGAATTCATAAGTTCACAACAGAAATATTCAGATTATTGTCTATAATGGAAGTGTATCATTGTTATTAATACAGACTTCCAAGGCATTATCAGTGACTCAAGAGAGACCTTTCAGAATTATCCAAATTACAGATCCGCACCTCCTTGCCGATCAAAAGGGAGTATTTGCCGGGCTGACAACACAAAATACATTTGAACAGGTTCTGAAAAAGATAAAGGAAACCTATTTCCCGTGCGATTTGATAATTGCGACCGGAGATATAGTTCATAACGATGCCGCAGAACAAACATATAAACGCTTTGCTGATGCCGTTAGTAAACTTGGAATAAAAACCATTGTTACTCCTGGTAATCATGATGATGCAGAAATCTTAAAAAAGACACTCAGAAATGGATTGGTAACAGCTGACAAACACTATACCGCAGGCAAATGGCAATTTTTCCTGCTTGATTCCAGTGTGAAAAATGCTGTGAACGGACACCTAAAAGAACAAGAATTAACAGAGCTGGAAGAACTTCTGAAAAAAACTCCTGAATACCATACCCTTATAGCTATGCACCACCACCCGGTCTCTGTTGGGTGTCGTTGGCTGGATATGAGTGGTATAGACAATGGTTCACGCTTAATGGATATGGTAGAAAAATATCCCAACGTAAAAATAATTATGTGGGGACATGTTCATCAGGATTTCGTTTCTGAAAAAAATAAAGTAAACTTGGTGGCTACTCCGTCGACCTGCATACAATTCAAACCAAAGCAGGTGGATTTTTGTCTTGATCGGTTGCCGCCAGGATTTCGCTGGCTGGATTTGTACAACAATGGACATGCCGAAACAGGCATAGTTAGACTTGATGAACTACCAACAGAGATTGACTTCAGCACCAGTGGATACTAATAACGGATTTGATGAACAGCTCAAAGAAGCTGAAGAAACCATAGAGAGACTACGCAGGGAACTGGAATTTTCCCGGCATGGTATGCAGCAGGCTATTAAAGACGCTAAAGAGGCGGAACGTTCCCAGCACAAAGTTGAAATTGATGCCGTAAAAAAAGAGGCTGAACTAAATCAACTGAGAGTTCAGGCAGAGGAAGTCGCCAAAAGACGCAAAATAGAAAAAGAGCTGGTTTCTGTAAAAAGTGAGCTCCAAACAGCACAAGAGTCGGTATCCGAATATCAATTGGAGCATGAAGACCTAAAGCAACAACTTCAGGATCAAAAAGAGAAAACCCGATTAGAAGCACAGGAAGAAATAGCAATAATTCGCTCTCAGGCAAAGGAGGCATGGAGACACGCAGAAGAAGAGACATCAAGACTCGATGGCGAACTGACAAAATTTAATCAAAGACTAGAAAATGAGCGCCAGCACCGACAACACGCAGAACAAACAATAGCCAAATTAGAAAGTACAATAAGCCAGTTAAGACAAAATGAACCTCATAGCGACTCTCTTGATAAAAAACATTTTGATCAACTACTGAAAAAAGCGCACTTAGCCATTCGTAATCTACAGGACAGATTGAAAAAAACCGTTGGCGAGAGAGACGAATACTACAAAGAGCTGCTTGATCTGCGTGAACACTTTTTTGAACATTTCCCTGAATACGATAATGATGAAACTCCTTCCGTTGAATTGCGTTCCAGAAGTGAAACCACCAAAAGCGGGAAAGTTATACCGATAAATCCCGCTAATCTTGAACACCTTGAAAAAAGCGCTCTTTACAAAAAACCCAAAGTCCCTGAAGAGGTCGATTTTAATACTCCTATTTTTGGTGATGACATTAGCGATGAATTGCTACTTATCGAGCCGGACAATTCCTTTGAAAATATGCCCGAAGACAACTCTCTAAACAATCAGAATTTAAAAAATGATGCTGTCAAAGCAGCAAAAGAGGCAAAAGAAAAAAGAGATCAAGAAGAAAAGGAAAGTAAAAATAATTCGTCAATTAACACAGAAGACCAGGATGATGAAATTAACGTTGCCGATATTGCCAGAGAGCTTCTGAACAATGATAATAATTCACAGCAAGCTTCAAAGTCTCAATCTAAAACAAAAACATCCAGAACTTTTCAGTATCAGCAGGATGATACCGAGATTTTAACAGAATCAGAAAAAAGCGGTTTATTTAAAAAATCAGTAATTGCTCTATTGTTTTTAATAATTATGCTTGGCTGCGCCGGTTTCTTTATTTTGATTAAATATCCGGAATCGTCAATTTCCAACAAAATAAGAACTACCTTTTTAGGTGGAGAAGAAACCACAAAACCAATACCCCAAAACGATACTTCAACCACAAAAACAGAAAATGCTACGGAAATAGTTGAAGACGATAACGGCACTAAAATCGAAACTGGTGATAACACAAATTCAGCAAAACCGATAGAAGCTCCCGCCACTGTAAAAACACCAATTAATACAGGCAAAAAACCCAATATCACCAAAAGACCAAAACCAGAACCGATTAAAAAACCGGCAGTGGCAGCAAAGCCCCAAAAGATCCCGGCGGCAAAACCTGTTGTTATTGAAAAGCCATCAAAACCTACAGAAACAGAAGAAGTTGAAATCAATACAGAATCTTACGAAAACCATTTACAGAAAAGAATTGAAGAAGAACAGGCTATTCGTCAAAAGGCCGAAGCAGAACTGAAATCAAAATTAAAAAAAATACCATCGACTATGAGCCAGATAGGATTAGATCAGTAGTTTTTGAAACTCTATTTAATTCTCGACCTTTTATTAAGTAAGGGAATAACTTTTGATATTGGATATAAAAACGATATTTGTTTTATTTGCGGCCATTATTTCTGCTAATACCGCAGGATTTGAATTATCACTTTATGGTAACGCTGGAAACGATTCCCATATAACACTACCTTATGAAAATAATCTTTATGATATATCGGACAACTTCTTTTCAGCCGCCGGACAACTGCGTTTCCATTCAGGCAACTCCAATTATAATTTTGGACTTTTTCGCAAAGCATATTCATCCGACAAAGAATTTAATGAAATTACCACAAACGCATCTGCTGAATATAAAACCAAACTTTTAAATACCAGATTAATACTTGGGTCAAACCTTGAAAACCGCTGGATTGGCGGTGAACAATATGGTCTTTTGATCGGCTTTTTTTTAAAGCCTGAATATAAAATACTCGATAACTTAATTCTTTGCGGCTCTCTGGATATTGAGTCCTATAAAGCAGGAGATTTAACCGGATATCTTGATGGCAAAATATATCGCCTTACCGGAAAACTGCGCTTTAGTTATTACGGCTGGGAGTTTTCTCCCCGCTTAGTCTATGAAAATCAGAATAGAAACGATTATAAAAATAATATTATCTACAACAGCTATTCTCCGGAAAGCCTTTCTGCTGGAATCGCAATTAATGGAGCTATTGGTCGCATCAACATTAATATTGATGCCGATTATAGCTGGATAGGTTATAAAACAGACGAAAAATATTTCATTTACACAAATACCAGAAGAAATAAAAATACTCACCTTATGGTAAATATCGAAACTGCAACCATATATAACCTTAATGTTTTTATAAGAAGTGATTACAGCAACAATAATTCCAATATTGCCAGAGAAGATTTTGAGCAAACACTGATATCAATAGGTCTTGTTTATAGAGATATTTATAACTTCTAAACTTACTGCGTCTTTGCCTATAAAATTACAATATAGCAATTATATTCATTGAAAAGCTGTGTAATAATGAACTTACCTACAGCTATAAAAGGAGGCTGCTATGAAGGTAATAGTAATTGGAGCAAATCACGCCGGCACACATGCCATTAATACCCTTGCAGATAATTACAAGGGAACAATTGAAGTTACTACTTACGATCGTAATTCAAATATCTCTTTTCTCGGTTGTGGTATGGCACTTTGGATTGGAAAAGTAATTGCAGGTGCCAATGGTCTTTTTTATGCCACCCCCGAACTACTCGAATCTAAAGGTGTAAACGTCTTCATGGAGCACGATTTTCTCGGAGCTGATTTTGGCAAAAAAGAGATCAGGGTCAAAAATCTAACCAATGGTGAAATAATCACCGATACCTATGACAAGCTTATAATAGCAACCGGATCATGGCCGATTCTGCCGCCGATTCCGGGAATGGATCTGGAAAATGTCTTCTATGCCAAGATTTATCAAAATGCCTGTGCCGTCAACAGCAAGATGTGCGAAAACCGCATTTGTAAAGTAGCCGTTGTAGGCGCAGGTTATATTGGCGTAGAGCTGGCTGAAGCATTCAAACGCAATGGAAAGGATATTGTTCTTATAAGCGATATGAATGTAATGAATAACTATTATGATCCGGAATTTCAGGAAAGAATGCGTAAGAACCTGGAAAATAATGGTATTGAACTGGCTCTTGGTGAAAAGGTTGTTGAAATAAAGGGGACTGATGACCACGTCAGCAGCATAGTTACCGATAAGCAGGAAATTACGGTTGATATGGTACTTATGTCAGTTGGTTTCAGACCTAATACTGAAAGCTTTAAAGGTACAGGTCTGGCAATGAGTGATAGGGGAGTTATTCAGGTAAACAACAAACAGGAGACTAATATTCCTGATGTTTACGCCATAGGCGATTGCTGTGACATTCAAAATAATGCCACTGGTGAACGAGACTATATCGCATTGGCATCAAATGCTGTTAGAACTGGAATTGTTGCTGCTCATAACGTGGCAGGGAAAAATATGGAGATGCTTGGTGTACAGGGATCAAATGCCATACATATCTACGACCTTAGCCTGGCATCAACCGGATTAACCGAAGAAGCGGCAATAAGAGCCGACTTTAAGGTTAAATCTGTAACGGTTACAGATAATATACGTCCTGACTTTATGCCTGAAAACGATGAGGTAACCCTTAAGATCGTATGGGATGCCGAAACAGACCGCATTCTTGGCGCTCAACTCGCGTCAAGAGCAGATATTACATTAGCAGTACATACCTTTAGTCTGATGATTCAGGAACAATATACAATAGATAAATTGGCACTGTTTGATCAGTTCTTTTTACCACACTTTAACAAGCCGGCAAACTTTATTACAAAAGCAGGATTGGAAGCGATGTCACAGAAATAACTGCTATCATTCGGTACGACATGGAAGTCGTATCAGATAACACGATTTCTAAAATCAGTTTGACAAAATTTTGCTCTTCATAACTATATAAGCCAACATTGAACAATGCGGAAAAACCTTAATCCCTCTATTTCCCTCTATTTCATTGACGTAGTTCACACTTTTAGATATATTAGCCCGCTCTAAAATATCAATTTACTCTAATTTACAAATTAACTAATATCCTGGGGGGGGGTACAAATATGCATTTTCGACTTCTTTCTGTTTTTCTACTATTGTTCATTTTGGCTGCTTGCGGAGGAGGCTCTGGTTCGGGAGGTTCAGATTCAAGTGGTGAATTTGAAGTAATGATAGCTAAAAATCAGAACTGGCTTGCTGTGACCTGCAATAAGGAATCAGATATTGCTTGCAAAAACAACCAAATGACACTGGAATTACTTTACCGTGAAAAAGGCAGTGATTCTGCATTTGAAAGTTTTGATTCCGGCGATATTGAGTGGAGCGCAGGAACAGCAGAAAACGAATATGTTAAGCTTGAAAAAACAACAAAAAGCGACCGTTTTAGAAAACTTATCGCAATTAAAGCATGCCCTGAAAAAAACCCCGAATGCGTTGTCGTCACAGGAACCCTGATAACAAGCAAAAAATCATTCACAACAACCACACCATTTGTAGTAAAACCAACAGAAGATAATCTTACTCCTACGGCAAATATCGACCTCTCTTTAATCACGGTTGACGGCATAAAAATTCAGGGAATGACAGATGATAATATCGTTCTTCGCGGAGGAACAGAAATCAACCTCAGCAGTTCCGGCAGTATAGATTATGACGGAGGGGTTTCCGGTTATTTCTGGGATGTACCGGATGAAATTTCATCAACAGACAAACAGTCACCAGAAATAACAATAGTAACTCCTGAATCTGATGAAGAAAAAATATATGGCATTGTTTTGAATGTTTTTGATGCAGGTAACACTCCGGGGAAAAAGAACTTTGAACTGACGGTAAAACCGGTCAAACCGAAGGCATATGTATCATCCAATACTGCTAATGGCAAATCAGACGATACGATCAGACTTATAGGGAGCAACAGCACATTCTCCGAAGGCACTATCACAGATTATCAGTGGGAACAAATAGCCCCTCAAGAACCATACATAGTCCCACTTATTCCTAAATGGGATGAAAAAACAGAAGGAGAAAAGATTCCAAGAGGAGATATTGATATCTCCCTGCCCACACTAAGCGAAGCCGATGCAGAAAAAGGCAAAGATCTTAAATTCCGATTAACCGTCATTAATAATCTTGGTTATAGTGCTTACAAGGAAATCACTATCGGAATAGTTCCCGAAGCAGCAAATAAGGCCCCGATATTCTCATCGGAAAATCTCGGCTTTGAAGCAGACAGTACCATTATTAAAAACCACACTGCAAATGAACAAACAGATGTTTGCATTATTGCAGAAGCAACCGACTCCGACACCGGAATGGAAAGTTTCGAGTTTACCTGGTCCGCAGCAGATGAAGGCAACGAAGAAGGCATATTCATCAAGAAAACTGAAACCATTCTCAATGACAGTGATAATAATCTTAAAACCCGTGTATGTTATCAGCTTCCTTTACAAAAACATGACAGCAGAAACTATACGCTTACAATAAGAGCCCTCGACAAAGCACAACAGAGCAGTAGTCAAACACTATCACTGACAGTAGAACCGATAAACACAAAACCATCCATCGTTATTAACGGAGATATTAACAACGAAACAGTTACCATAACAGCAACCGCCACAGACAGTGACGGCACAATCAAAGAACTTGAATGGACGGAAACAGGCTCACTTACAGGCGATATCTCTCCGCAAAACCTTAATACAAAGACAGCAACAAATTCATTCACCTTTACAAAACCGATATTAAAAACAGGCAAAAGCTACGGCTTCACCATAAAAGCAACCGATGATGAAGGCGAAGAATATGAAAAGTCATATGGATATTTCATCGCAAACACCCCTCTTACACCAACAGAAATAAACATTACATATAATCAGGAAAGCGGCGCTTCATTTCTGAATTGGTCTAATATGGAAAAAGCGAACGGTTACAGAATATACAAAACATCAAGTGACGGCATAATAGATGAAAACACCTATACGGAAAAAACCGAAGGTGAAACCAGCCA
>QZLD01000015.1 GCA_004796385.1 Gammaproteobacteria bacterium
CAGTCCATTCAAGCCCCCATCCATTATGATGGATTTCTGTTATTAAATCCTGACGTGACCATGTATATCCATTTTGGTAGTAACTGAACGGACTATTATTATTTGCCTGAGTGTGCCCCGGTTGAATCCGGAGTCTCAGATCCATATCGTATGCACTAACAATGGAACTGAATGCTAACAACGTCAAACAGAATGTGATTGATGTTTTCATTTTAGAATGATTCCAGATTAGAGCGTATAAGGTAACTTGGGTTGTAATAGCGGTCCGGTATCTCTTTGGTTTCACCATTGAGATATGTCATAACAGTTTTTTGCGTCTTCTGAATGCGATCCCGTAAAACTATTCCTGTTACCAGTGGATTTCCATCTTTATCGTCAATGGAAAGAAAATCCGCATTTTTTGCCAACTTTCCGGATTTAAGAAAAAAATCCGCCTTTATTGGAAAGAAATTTTCTTTGTTAACCCATAGATGAATCTTGTCGTAGGTGGTGCCGTTGGCCTTGGCTGTCAGTTCTAATTTAATTGTAGGCACATTGCTGATTAATACTTCTTCTTCAACAATCCGGCTATTATAGTCCTCACTGAAAGTCAGCTGACTTATATCTCCAAGGGCTGCATTTCCAAGCATCTTCTGGCGCGGGGTTATGCGAATCGGGCGTTTGCTTTTAGGCATAATGATCCAGAAATTGCCATCGACCATTAAAAATTTCTGCCCTTTTTCTTTTATATGCTGCGACAGTACCAGTGAGCGTCGATTGGTCTTTGCATAAACCTGATATCTGCGTTCGCTGTCTAATTTTTCGCCCTTATAGTTTTTTATCTCTATTTCAACACGCAAAGAAGTTGAAGATTTGCGGTAACTGTCGGTTTTCTTGAGAATTTCATTGCCTGTTGGCAGTGCCATAGCTGTGGTTGTCAGACAGGTTATACATAAAATTATTAATTTATTAAACATGAGTCAGAGCCTCCACTATGGGTTTTTTTACACCACGACTTGCAGCAAACCACGAAGCCAGAAAACATGCGACTAATAAACTGATAAGTGTGTCAATAATCAGTGAGGCTGATATGAGTAGGCGCAAAGGGTACGGATTGGTAAATCCCGGACCTGGCGGCATTTGTGCATTCAGAATCTCCAGACCAAATCCGGCCATAAAGGCAAGAATAATCCCTATTGCAACACCAATGGCTCCAATTATTAATGCCTCAATTATAAAATTGGTTATGATTAGAATTTTGGATGTTCCCAGTGCCCCCATAGTCCCTATCTCTCTGGTGCGTTCCACCACTGCTTGTGACATGGTGTTGGATACGGAGAAGGCAACCATAATAAATACTATAATTCCCATTACCCCAAAAATTGAACCGAACATCTTCTTAACCTTGTTGTACGTTTCAGCATGATCCGACCATGGAGTAATTCCAATATCAGGCCGCTTTTGCTGTAGTTCGGTCAACAATATCGGTATTTGTGCAAAATCATGTAAGTAGATAGATAAGGTGTGAATTTTATCAGTATCCAGAAGTTCCTGAGTGTCGGATATGTGGGTATAGATCAAGGTTTTGTTGAGCTGATTAATACCTGCATCAACTGTTCCGACAACAGTAAAATCAATGGCATTTAATGTTCCATTGGCAGTAGTCGACATTAATGTAAGGGAATCGCCGACGGCTGCTTTTAATGATTTCGCCAGATCTTTGCCCAATATGATCTCAGGTTCTTTATTGGGATCAGGTTTCATTGATAAAGGGACTCCTGAAACAAAATTTATCTCGGCGTCATCTCTGTGAAAATAGAGGGCATTGCGACCAATGCCGTAAAAAATCACAGTCTTATCACCGTTACTGATCATCCCGTTAAAATGGATTGACGGTAGTACGTGCTTAATGCTGGAATTTGCTTTCAAAGAACTGATAATAGATGGATAATCGCTTAACCCCATCTCCAGAGCTTTTTCTTCATCACGTTTAAAAAAATCGGCATGGCTTATGATAATACCGCCGGTGCTGTTTATGGTTCTCTCAAGTATCATTTTGTTGGTGTGATGACTAAAGCCCTGAGTGGCCAGTATTGCTGCTGCTCCAACTGCAATCAGGGCAATAGTAACCAGAGAGCGACGACGATTTCTTAATACATTTCTAAGTGCAAATTTAAACCATTTCATTATTTATCTCCCCATCAATCAGATGAATTACGCGCTTGCATCTTTTTGTCATGCGTTCATCGTGGGTTGCAACTACAAAGGTGGCCCCTTTTTTATTTCCCAACTCCTGCATAAGGTCGATTACCTGATTGGCAGTGTCGGTATCAAGGCTGGCAGTAGGCTCGTCCGCAATGATAAGTTTCGGTTGTTTTACCAAAGCTCTGGCTATTGCTACTCTTTGTCTTTGGCCGCCGGATAATTTATCCGGCATGTGATATGCGAATTTCTCCAGACCAACATCATCAATTGCCTGACTTGCCTGGCGCTTGCGATCTTTAGCGGGAATTCCCTGAAGAATCAAAGGGTATTCAATATTTTCAAAAGCGGACATCACTGGAAACAGGTTAAAACTCTGGAAGATAAACCCAATATTATCCTTCCTGAAATCCGATAGTTGTTGTGGTTGTAATTTATGAACATCAATACCATTAAGTTGATATTCACCTGTATCAAAGGTATCCAGAAGCCCGCATACATTTAGCAGGGTACTCTTGCCACTTCCGGAAGGGCCGACTAAGGCAACAAACTCACCCTGCTGAATGTTTAAATCCACCCCTGCAAGTGCTTGAACTGTTGTTTCACCCAGGTGATATTTTTTATGCCCATTGCTAATTGAAACCACATCGCACATATAATTCTCCTTTTAAGAACAAGTTGGGATGTTCACAGGATAATTTTTTGTAGAGATAAGGTCAGAGTATTGCGATGAAATGCAGATATGGGTGATAAAATGTAATATTACTGCTGGCATGATAGTGCTGAAGTAGTAATATGTTTGACTCTTCAAGTTTTCCCCAAAATAACGAGGTTAGGATGCCACAGATTGTTTCATTGCCGGTAACGGTTATTACCCTTAAGACAGAAAGCGGGTGCAATGTTTGTGTGCCGCTGTTTTGTCCACAAAGTGTGTGGATAAATGAGAGCGACTACATTATGTCAGGAAGGCTGGCAGAAGATATTCAAAAACACCTGTTGGATAAAGGTAATTATTCAGATCTGACATATTCATATATGCCTTCTGAAGTGGCGCTGGCTACATTTGAGGCGGAAGTTGTTCCTCCAAAAAATAACAAGATGTTTAATAAATATAAGCATAAATTGCATCTGGCATATTGGCAGATTACTGATGATTGCCTTATTGGTATGATTCCTGAGCTGGGTATAAATATCTCTGCAGAAACATTTGAGAAGCTAATCGAAAAGGCAATATCTGGGGCACAATTAGAGTTTATCCGTAAGGGTAGACTTAATCGGGTACACAATATGGTAGAGGTTGGCTGGTTTGCAAATGCCAAGGTGCTGACTGAAAATCAGGATTTCAGATTACACAGCCCGGCAGAGCTTGAGAAACTGAATCAGTCAGGAACGGAATCTACCCTCAAGGATATGGCAACCCATTTTGCCTGTTCAGAAACAGAAACGGTAATGTTGGACGATATCCTAAAAACCGTTGCCGAGCAGCTTGAAGGAAGGTATCCCAGAAGTGTGCTTCTTATAGGTGGTAACGGTTCAGGGAAGACGGCTGTGATCTCCGATTATGTTCGCAAACGCAACAGGAAAAAACTCACCAAGGTATGGGAGACAACGGCCTCGATGATGCTTCAGGGGCTTACCGGCAGCACTGGATGGCAAAAGGCGCTTGTACTTGCATGTCGCGAGCTGCGCGATAGTCAGGAGCTGTTGTATGTTAACCACCTCATTGAGTTGTTTGAAGTGGGGCAGTATTGCGGGAATACGGTTAGTATTGGTGAGGCCATGCGTGAGCATATAAGTCGTGGTGAGATTATTCTGATTGCTGAAGCCACAGATGATGAGGTCGCGCTGCTGGATAAACGTGTTCCCGGTTTTATTAATCTGTTTAGCCATATTCGCCTGGTCGATATGCCTGAGAAAAAAATGGCAGGGCTTGTGAAAAAAGCGGTTAAGTCGATGGCTGAGCGTTTAAAGATTAAGCTTGAGACCAAGGCAATAGAAGAGTTGCTGCGTCTGCAAAAAAGGTTTAATCCCTATTCGGGTTTCCCCGGTAAGACAATTCGGTTTGTTGAAGCGATGATGCTGAAACTCACCAATCCTGAAAATGAATGTCCGGTTGATCATATTACAATGAGCGATATGTACCGGAGCTTTTCAGAAGAGTCAGGTGTGCCTGAGGTATTGATAAATCCAGAGGTACAGTTGGATCAGGAGGCGATGCAACAGTTCTTTAAGAGTCGCATTTTTGGGCAGGAGCAATCGATTGAAATTGTAACCGATATGATCCTTTCGTTTAAGGCGGCAATGGTGAAGCCAAACCGTCCCATCGCCAGTTTTCTGTTTGTCGGCCCAACAGGAGTAGGTAAGACTGAAATGGCAAAAACCCTTGCCGAGTATACATTCAGTAATAAAAGCAGTCTGCTTCGGTTTGACATGAGTGAATACAGTGATCCACTAGCAGCAGTCAGATTAACCGGAGACCTTGGTAATAGCGGTAGTTCGCTGGTGACAAAAATTCGTCAGAACCCCTTTGCAGTTGTTCTTTTTGATGAGATTGAAAAGGCGCATTACTCATTTTTCGATCTTCTGTTGCAGATACTTGATGAAGGCAGACTTACCGGTGGTGATGGTCAATTGGCTAACTTCTGTAGTTGTATTATTGTAATGACCTCAAATATCGGTGCCGAAGAGAATCATAGAGAATCTATTGGATTTGCCAAGGCAGGCCGAACAGGTGAAGAGGTTACAAACCACTTTCGCCATGCAGTAGAGAAGTATTTTCGGCCGGAACTTTTCAATCGACTGGATAAAATTGTGCCGTTTCATGCTCTTGGAATGGATGAGCAACGGCCTATTATTCAACGGGAAATTGAACTTATGTGTCGTAGTGAAGGGGTTGTAAACCGCGAGCTTGATATCTCCATTGATGACTCTGCATACGAATATCTGGCGCGCACAGCATATGATCCCCGTTATGGAGCTCGCCATATGCAGCGCTCTTTGCGTCAGGAACTGGTAAATCCGCTTGCTCAGGAGCTGAACCGCTATCCCGCAAAAGAGATGATAAAGCTTACTATTCATGCAGATGAGTCAGCAGGGGTGGTTATCGACTCAGTTGGTGGACATCAAAAAAAGAGAGATGATAACTCACTGCTGGCTCTTGAAGAGCAGGTCGCAATGCAGCGCAGACTGGTTTGTCGTATTGAGCAAGGCACTTGCTATTTTAATGTGCTGAGTGAGTATGACCGCTATGAGCAGGAGCTTAGGAGAAGCGAGAGAGACTTTTGGGAAGATGAAGCCCGGGCGCAACGATATCTGAATATCAAAAAGAGATTAACTCAATTTGAAATACAAAAGAGCGAGATAATCGGATATGAAACAGCTTTAATGAAGCGACTGACGGGAATGGCGTCAGATGTTGCCGGTGTGCCATCCAAATATGCAGAGTGGAAGAGAGCATTTTTTGATATTAAGCGTCGCCTGCATGATGCGGTTTACCATAATGAACACTGTACCCTGGCACTATTTTCTCACGACCGTATCCTCGACAGGTGGACAAGGTTTTATACAGAGCTGTTCCGGGCGCTCAATATTGAGTTTAAGCAGCACCTGATAATTCTTAAGGCAGAAAAGTATGAGGTGCTGGAATTGCCGCTTCCAAAAGAGAATACGCAAAAGAACCTGACCAGAGTAGGAATGCGCTTCGATCTGAAGTCCCTTAACAGCAAAATGCTGATCGCAGGTGAGCATGGATTTGTTCGTTATTTTCCGGAGCCGAATCAAAGAAACGATCTGCTGATAGATGTGAGTGATACGTTAGGAGATGAATATGAGCCACCGCAAGGTGTGCATCGCAGAACCTATTTTACTAATTGCCAGCCATCCAGAACGGTTCGGGAAGGTAAGATCAGGTTTGCCAAAAGTGAGGATGAGTATGCCTTTGAACAGGTGCAAAAATATGCCGAAATGGTATTGCAGGATTTTGAGTTGCGATTAAACAGTGCTCTTGAGGGGGAAGCAAATGAGTAATGTCTATTTGACCTTTCCTGCGTTGGTTGTTCGCAGAGATTCAGATTACCGGATACGTCCACTCCTGTTTGAAGGGGTGGATGTTTCCAAACCACGATATGCCACGGCGCTGCAACTGTTTCGCAAAGAGTTTCGGGATGTGGTCAGAATGACCAGCGTCAGCCGTAGCAATTATGCAGAGCTGCTTTGGTATGGTTTTAACCCAAAAATTAAATTTAAAATACTGGATGTCTCATTTAAGAGCGGCAAACGTTGGGTAGATGGCAGATACGCTTCTGCTTCGTTTGAACTTAATGGTTTCAAATATGTGGTTTTTCCGGAGTTAAGACACACAGCACTGATTCTGGAGAAGCCCAAAGACAAGCAATATACCGATAATCAGATAGCCCAATTTTTACAGGAGTTTTTCCGTAAAGAGAAAGAGGAAGCAGGTGAAATTGATCATGAATTGTATCAGTCAAAGCCGGATGACAGCTTTGTCGAGATCAGGCTTAACCTTCAGGTTAAACATGAGAAATTTTCGTTTATTCCGCAAACATTCGATTTTTATGATTCAGTTTCTCTATTTGAGGAGATGGATGGTTATACCGAATTAACGGCAGTAGCTAAAAACCTGAATGAGCTTTATCCGGATCAACTGCTTAAATCCATAGGTCGCACCAAACTTATTAAAAGAATTGAGCAGAGCCTCTATGCAGATTCAGGAAAATCTGTTGTTCTGGTTGGCGCAACAGGCGTTGGTAAAACCTCAATGATTCATGGTTCAGTGGCATCACGTCTGCAATCTATCCCTTCCGATAAACAACATCAGGCAGCCAGAGTTTGGCATATCGATCCGTTAAGGGTTATCAGCGGCATGAGTGTGGTTGGTATGTGGCAACGACGGATGGAAAAGATAATAGAACACCTCCGTTTTCGGCAGAAAAAAAAGGGCGGGAAATATATATCCGACAAACTCTTTATTGATAATTTGGTAGCCCTGTTCCGGATTGGAAAGAGCAGCCAGAACAGTCTGACACTGGCAAGTGTGCTTAAACCGTATTTAGAACGTCGAACCTTAACCGTAATCGGAGAGGCCACTCCCGAAGAGTGGCAAAAGGTGCAGGAACTTGACCGCCGTTTTGCTGATCTGTTTGAGGTATATCGTATCGATGAGATGTCTGCCGATGAGGTAATGAATGCTACAACATGGCAACGTGGTGAGCTGGAAGAGCGTTACAGTTGCGAAATGACACGTTCAGCCATTGCCGGACTCTGGCAATTTCTACCCAGACTTGCCCTTGGCAGGAAATTGCCCGGGGCTATTATCGACCCAATGAAGCTGTTATGTGCAAAGCATCAGGATAAAAAGATTGAAGCCGAAGATATCTACAGGTTTTACCAGAACCAGAATCACTTTTCGCAGCGATTTGTTAATGATGATATCTTGCTTGATCAGGAGTCTATAGATCAAGAGCTTAATAGCGGTTTAATCGGACAGCCTCTGGCAAAGCAGGTAATGTCGGATACACTCCACAGAATTAAGTCGCGGCTAAATGATCCGCGCAGACCTTTTGCATCATTTCTGTTTATAGGGCCGACCGGGGTTGGTAAGACTGAAGCAGCCAAGGTGTTGACCAGAATCCTGTTTGATAATGATAAATATCTGATTCGCTTTGATATGAATGAATTTATCGATGCCGATGCCTTATCGAGACTGATTGGCAGTTTTCAGCAACCTGAGGGTCTTTTGACATCACGCGTACGGCAACAGCGTACCGGCGTGTTGCTGCTTGATGAAATTGAAAAGGCACATCCGAGCGTACACGACCTGTTGTTGCAGGTTATCGGAGAAGGGCGTCTGACCGATGCTGCCGGCAGGACGACCGATTTCACCCAATGCGTAATTATCATGACATCAAACCTTGGCGCCAAGGAGGCAACCAGTCAGACCGGTTTTATTCAGGGATCAGATCAGGCCTCCAGCTATAGGCAGGCAGTCGAACGATTTTTCAGGCCGGAATTTGTCAATCGCATAGATCATGTTGTGGCATTTGATTCCTTAACGGAAGAGCAGATAATCGATATCAGCTATCTTATGATTAACAAGCTGTTGTCGCGCGATGGATTTGTCAGGCGTTTGACATTTCTCAATGTTGACCAGCAGGCACTGAAAAAACTGGTGCACGATGCCTTTGAACCGGCAATGGGAGCGCGCGCCTTAAAACGCAACCTGGAACAGGCATTGACAAGGCTGGCAGCTATGCAGATGGTTGAGATACCGAGTGATGTGCCTATTGTTATTGATATTGAGCTAAAGCAGGGGCAAATTGCTTCAACAGTCACAGAGATGGTATATGCTCAGCTTGGCAAACAGAATTTACCTGTTATAGATACCGATCTGGCGGTTGCGTTTTCAGGTTTTTTCGCACAGATTGAAAGTGCCGAAGAAGAGATAAACAGACAGATTGATGATGCGGAATCCGATATTAAATCACAGCTGTGGATAATTCAGGATTCAATCAGACAGGTTAAGCAGCGAATATCCGGCATTGTATGGGATATTCAGCAATGGCAGAGCAGGGGGGCAACTGCCTCATTTAAGCTGAAGCCGGGGCGTGGGAAACATCGGTTGCCAAAACGTCTTCCGGTAAATAATCAGGATCTGATCGCGCAATCGGAAATGCGTGACTATATGCTGCAACTCTATGAGCAGGCAGCGGATATTGTCGATATTGATCAGCAGTTTTATATGGAGAGTTATCTCGAATTTGCCCTTGGCCGGTATCACTTCAGGGCGTTAGTGGATGAGGGGGAGCAGCAGGTCTCCTTGTTATTAAAATTGTTAGTCTCACATAAAGGAGAGGGTTGCATTAAGTTTTTAAGTGACTTTTACCGGCACTGCTGTAATCAGATGGAATACGCAGTCGAGATTAATCAAAACGAAGGTGAATGTGAACTTCAGATCTCCGGGGCAGGAGCGCGTACTTTCTTTGAAAAAGAGATCGGAGTTCACCTCTATTCAGAGCCGGACGGAAGCAGTGTTCCGCTACAAGTTGAGCTCGATCAGTCAGAAATGGACAAGCCCGGCTCAGCAGAACAGTATCAAATTTTGCGAGTATACGGAATGTCAGCCGCTCCGGATCTTAAAGACGGCATGGTGAGCGATTTGAGAACAGGATTACTAATGCCTACAAATGAACTTTTCCATAATTGGCGGATGATCTTTTATCCGGCCCTATCTCTATTCATGGAGCAGTGATGTACAAATATCCAATTATATGCCAGACAATTGAAAACGGACAGATATACGGAGTCCTGATCGGTACCGATTTACAGTGTATTGAGCGTACGGCGGCAGCAGTCAGAAAGAGGCTGGGTGAGTGGCTTTCACAAAAACTGCGTGATGAAGATTGGGGGTATATGTATGAACCTGAAATTGACAAAGGCGAACTGCTCTTAAAAAAGGTGCGGTTACGTATGGCATATCGAGAGAGCAAGGGATCATATCCTCTGCCGAAGCCGGTAACTCTCAACGTGCCTGTAGTGTACGGTTATTCCGAGGAGGACTCCTCCTACAAATGCTATATCCCATGGCTGGACGAAGAGTTCTACTATTATGAAGAGAGACAGCTATCAGGTCTCATTGAGCATTTCGTGCGTGAATGCCTTGAAGGAGATACACCTGAGAACATCTATCGTTTTTTACGCGGAAGCGAGCCGTGGCTCGAAACAATCAGGGTTCAGCTGCCGACGTATGAACGACAGAAGAACAGAAAGGATCATTACCTTAGCGAAATTTTTGAAAAGTTGCAGCATATAGCCGAGCAGTTACCGGTAACACGTTCAGTAAGAAGTAGTTTGTCAATTATACCGGAAGCCGCCTGGGAGCGAACCGAACAGGTAAGCCGGTTAGTTGATCTGCTTACAGATAATAAAAGCAATTGCATCGTTATCGGGGAAAGCGGGGTTGGAAAAACCGCAATAATTAATGATGCCATAAAAAGAGCATATCAACAGACTAAAAATGCAGATGGAATCAGTTTCTGGAGAACTACAGCCCAGCGTCTGGTTGCTGATGCCAAATATCTGGGAGAATGGCAGGAGATTTGTGACCGCACGGTTGCCCATTTGCAGGTTGTTGGCGGGATTCTATGGATTCAGGATCTGGTACAACTTGCAAAAACTGGAGGCGAAGGAGCGGAAGATTCCATTGCCAGCTATCTGCTGCCATCCATTCAAAACTCAGATATCAGGATAATCGGGGAATTAACCATTAGAGAGTATGAGACCCTGCGCCGACTCCTGCCGGGATTTGTCGAACTGTTTCAGGTAATTACTATCGAGGCACTTAACCAGACGCAAACGTTGGCGGTTATGCACAGTTTTTCCAACTATATTGAGACCAATCACCATATTAAATTTGAGCCGGATGCAATTAAGAGCGCCTATCGTCTGCTGAATCGCTATATTCGCTATGACTCATTTCCCGGCAAGGCAATCACTTTTCTTACAGACTGTATCAATTATGCCCGCAAACAGAAACGTTCCGGCATTGATCAGAAACTGATAGAAACCCGTTTTATTGAGAATACTGGCTTTCCGGAAATACTCCTCAAAGATGAATTAATGCTGGAAATGGCAACTCTGAAAGCCTTTTTCAAGGCGAGAATTATTGGGCAGGAGCATGCTATCGAGAACCTCTGTTCGATAATCTGTATGTTTAAAGCCGGTTTGAATGATCCCGATAAACCGATTGCTACGCTCCTGTTTTCAGGCCCGACAGGTGTAGGAAAGACAGCCACCGCCAAGGCACTATCCAACTACTTTTTTGATAATGGAGCCAGGGAACACCCGATTTTCCGGCTGGATATGAGTGAGTTTCAATACCCATTTCAGGTCAGGCGTTTACTGGGAGACGAATCAGGCCAGCCAAGCAGATTGGTCGAACATGTCCGCAAACACCCTTTTAGCGTCATACTGTTTGATGAAATAGAAAAGGCAGATGCCAGTATCTATGATGTCATGTTAAACCTGCTTGATGAAGGAAGGCTTACAGATACGCTAGGAAGGTTGATAGATTTCAGAAATTCCATCCTTATAATGACAACCAACCTGGGAGCACAGTCCAGTGCCTCACTCGGCTTTATCACAAACAGTAATGCAACCGATCAGCAGGCTATACGGCAGCACTTCCGGCCGGAGTTTTACAACAGAATTGACCAGTTAATCGGTTTTAATCCGCTTGGAGCGGAACAGATTAAACAGATTGCCAAAATTGAACTTGATGCCATCTGTAAACGCGAGGGCATCAGTAAGCGAGAACTGCAACTCAAATTTGATCAAACAGTTATTGACTATGTGGCAGCTGTTGGTTTTCACCCCAAATATGGCGCAAGACCACTCCAACGAGCCGTAGAAGATACCATTGTCACCAAACTTAGCCGCTGGTTGCTGAAAAACCGTAATATAACCAAAACAACACTGCATATAAGTTATGGTGAACAAGGTGTGGATATTGAAGTAACGCAGGGTTAATGTGGTCTTTCAGGGTTATATTTACGGATGTAGTGCTTCAAGCGGCACATTTTTTACTCTTTTGTAGGTTGGTGCTGAGCCTGCGAAGCCCAACGTTTGATTTTGTATATGGCTTCCCATCGTTCTTACACTGTGCGAGGGTCAAAGTTGATAATGGTTTGTTATGATTGTAAAAATTAATGTTAAAGATTTAGTGAAATTGTTCCTATTGATAGGGGTGTGTTCTTTTGTTGGATTGCATATCTTTATACCATATAAATTTGTTGATGGTGTTAGAAATCTGTATAAAAAAGACATTTCATTTATAACTATAACTAATACGAATGAAGGAAATAAGTTTTTCATAAAGAGCCCAAATAAAATAAAAACTATAGTCGAGAATTTAAAAAATATTAATTCAGGTAAAATAGCCCACGCATTACCAGTTAATGCATATGTGTTCGAGTTTGTGTTTTCAGACGGTGATTCTTTGCTATTGAGGGTTGTAAAATATAATAACGACAGCAAGAATTTGTATATTAATGAAGAATGCAAAAAAGGGGAAATTTGTTTTTTTAGAGGTGAAGCTGTATTAATTAATGGGGTTTCAAAATTTAGCAGTATATTGTCGATCAGTGGGGCTAGAGTCGACTGATTTGCTGATATTAAATACATTTCTGTTATTAGTGAGCGTTACAAATCAACTGCTACCCCCCTTTTTTTGATCCTTCAATATAAGTCATATAAGGGGTCAGGGCTTCCGAATGAAAATACTCATTGAAACACGATGTTAGTTCTGAAATCATCATCTCTGACCCTTTTGATACA
>QZLD01000166.1 GCA_004796385.1 Gammaproteobacteria bacterium
ACCTGCAGAGAATCAATGCACATCGAAAAGCGGATCGGTCTCCGGCAGCAGCGTTCCACCAACAGATAAAACTCCTGTTGCAGGAGACCCGGTAAGCCTGATTAACGGAGAAGAACTATTACAACTAACGGACTTCACTGTTCCCGGACCAATGCCGATTGTATGGAAAAGAACTTACCGCACCACCAGAGCAAATGTAGATAACGGACTGGGATTTGGCTGGCATACAATATTCGACTCAGAACTGATTATCAGCAATGATGAAATAATTCTGATTGATGAAGATGGCCGCAGTATCCCCTTTCCCCCTGTTCTACCTGAAGGAGAAAGCAAACAGCCATCTGAAAACCTTATTCTAAGAAGAGATAGTCGCAACGAATACACCTTGATGAAAACCAATAAAATTCATCATGTGTTTAAAAAGCAGGGAGAAAGATATCGTATAACCAGTATTTCCGAACCATGCGGCAATGCCATTGAAATGATATATACCGAAAAAGGAAATATCAGCCGTATAGACAATAGAGCTGGTCGCTGCATATATGTCGAACGTTATAAAAGTGGGCATATACGTTCACTGGCAGCAGGACTTGTTGACGAAAAAACAAAAAAAGCGGAACCTCTGAAACACACCTATATCAACTACGAATATGATGAATCGGAAAACCTCATTGCTGTAACTGACCCATGCGAAGGCAAAGAGCAGTACCATTATCATAACCACATACTTGTTACAAGAACTCTAAAAAGCGGATACAAAATAACTTTAGAATGGGACGAATACACTCCTCAGGGAAAATGTATAAAACAGTATGGAGATGATGGTTACTACAACTACAGTTTTGAATATATTCCAAAACTGAATCGTACCCGTTGCACAGACAGCCGAGGAATCAGCAGCACCTATATCTATAATGGCAAGGGAATGCTGGTAGAAAAAGTAGACGGCAAACGCGGAACCATAAAAACCATATTTGATGAAAACGGTCATATTATTGAAGAGATAGATCAAAATGGTTATTCCCGATATATGGAATATGACAACAGCGGCAAACTTGCACAAACAGAAGAAAAAGACGGTGCCACCACTCTCTATCTATACAATGAAATTGACGATCCGGTAAAACTGATCGACCCGTGCGGAGGAGTATGGGAAAAAAAATTCGATGCCTTCGGCAACATAATCAAGCTAACAGATCCGTTAGGCAGAAGCACAATTTACGAATACAACCTTAACGGCACTATTAAAAGAATTATTGATCCGGAAGGAAATGAGCGCAAACTCATATGGAACGAATTTGGTGATTTTGTTGGCGACTGGAATGTAAAAACAAATACACTGGAAGAATATCTCTACGATAATCTTGGCAGAATGACCCACTCTATAACTGCAGATGGAGAATTAACACGCTATGAATACGATGCTGTAGGCAGAATAACCCAGATAGCCATAGGGGTAAAACTGGAAAACTATGAAACACCGTTAAACGAAATAGACGGAAACATAATTCGCCATAAATTCAGCTATGACATAGCTGGTAGGCTAACGAAATATACTGATCCGGAAAACAATATCCATCTATACAAATATGATGGCCTATCACAGATTCGCGCAAAAATAGCACCGGACGGCAGTGAATTTCAGTACAACTACGATGCAGAACGCAACCTCAACGAACTGGTAAATGAAAACGGTGAACACCTGAAATTCACCTATGACGAAAACGAAAACATATCCAGCGAAACCGGTTTCGACGACAGCAGACATAAATACCGTTATAACGCTGCAGGGCATCTCATATACAGCAAATGTGGTCAATTTCTCGAAACAGATTACCAAAGAGATCAGGAAGGCAGGCTTCTGAAAAAAGTCTCCACCAATACCAAAACCGGAGAAGAGCTGATTTGCGAATATCGTTATGACGATCTGGGCAGAATGATTGCAGCCAATAACAAAGAACGTGACCTGACATTCAAATATGATGCAGTAGGAAACCTGACAGAAGAGTGGCAAGATAAATTCTGCATAAAACACAGATATGACAAAAATAACAACCGCATAGAAACCCAGCTACCTGATGGTAACCGCATCGCCTATCGCTATAATCACAATAACATATGCACAGAAGTGCTTTTTAATAAACGAGTTATTACAAAAATAGAACGCGATACCCAGGGAAGAGAAAAAGAGATACAACACGGAAATGACATTACAAGCAGCAATAGCCATGACCCGTTTGGCCGCTTATCAAAACAGATGGTTTATAACAAAAACAACGGTGAGCAACCATTCATCGAGCGCAGTTTTGAATACGATTACTGCGGAAACCTCAAACGCCTGCAAAACATCAACAGTGAAATAACCGAATACCAATACGACGGTAATGGCCGTATTAAATCAGCAAATGGAATCATTGAAGAACAATTTTCATTTGATCTGGCAGGAAACATCATTGGCGAAAACAGTCAACTAAAAGGCAATCGTCTCAATAGAGATAATAACTACAGATACGAATATGATGATGCAGGTAATCTGACAAAAAAAATCTCCACAGAAGATGAAAGAAAGCAGCTGATATTTGAATTTAATGCCGAAAACCAACTGGTAAAAACAAGCCGGTTTGGAATGTCCACAAAGTACAAGTATGACGCTTTAGGACGACGCATAGAAAAAAGAGACGAAGTCAGTCAAAAAACATTCTACTGGAATCAGGATGTACTGCTGCTGGAACAACGCGACAACTCCAAAAAACTCTATCTGTTTGAACCCGACACATTCAGACCTCTGGCACAAATATTACGCCATGACATCTATTACTATCATCTTGATCACCTTGGCACCCCCAAAGAGCTGACAAACAACAAAGGAGATATTGTCTGGCAAGCCAACTACTCCGCATATGGCCAGATTATCAAAACCGAGGTAAATGACATTCAGAATAACCTCCGTTTTCAGGGACAGTATTTCGACAAAGAGACAGGGCTACACTACAATCGTCACAGATATTACGACCCGGCAACAGGCCGATACATATCACAAGACCCAATCGGAATACTTGGAGGCAGAAACCAATATAGTTACTGTAAAAACCCCACCGGATACATTGACCCGCTGGGACTTAGCCCTGAAAAAGAATCACCGGACAGAGCACAGAAAGCACAAGAGAAAAAACAGAATCCGGCAACGGACGGTAAAGGCGAAAGTGACGTTTTTGAAGAAAACAGTGATACTCATTCAGTATCAACAAATGGCGAAGTCAAGGCAAAACAACCGGAACCGCCTGCACCACCGGCAAGCGGAGCAGCCGAAAATTGCGTCACCTGCGACCAGATATACTGGATTGAATACAACGTATTTGACTCTGTCGGACATCCTGTAGAAGGGGTTAAATACTTATTTGCAGACACAGAAGAGACAGAAGATAAAGACAGACTCAAAAGTGACGGCACCATAAAAAGAAAACGGCTGGCCAAATCCGGCGAATGCAACACCATCCTCCAGTATGTACATAATGCACAATGGTCACAGGAAGAGGCCAGATCGGGAGATATTGTAAAACTAACCGCAGAGGCAATTGGCTTTGAAGATGGGCAGGAAGCTGTCATATCAATCTATGAAATGGACCATGACAGGAACGACGACCTTGTAGAAGAGATAAAAGTAAAGGTAGAAAACGAAAAGATTCGTGCTCAATGGGAATATTATTTCGTTAACGATGAAGACCACGAAGAAGAAGAAAAAGAAGACAGCAAAGAGTTCTATAACTTCAGAAACCATATAAAAAAGACACACACAAACCTTAAAGCCACCATCAAGGATATATCCGGACTATTTAATCTTGAAATATCAATGCCGGATGATGTAAACCCCAATATAACCGAAG
>QZLD01000053.1 GCA_004796385.1 Gammaproteobacteria bacterium
CATGATCTTGAGGCAATCAAGGCGAAGATAGATGAAAATACCAAGGTCATCTTTATTGCCAACCCTAATAATCCTACCGGAACCTGGCTTAAAAAAGCTGAGCTGTTTGCATTTCTGAAAGGTGTTCCGAAAAACATTGTAGTAGTAGTGGATGAGGCGTATCTGGAATATGTCGAAGAGGAGCAGTATGCTTCAGCAATAGAGCTAATAGACGAGCTGCCGAATCTTGTTGTAACCAGAACCTTCTCCAAGGCGTATGGCCTTGCCGGACTGCGTATCGGTTATGGTGTAAGTAGTGCGGATATAACTAATTTGTTAAATAGAGCGCGTCAGCCGTTTAATGCTAATGCACTTGCATTGGCAGCAGCAACAGCAGCACTGGCAGATGATGAACACATTAAAAAATCAGTAGAAAATAACAGTAGAGGACTTAAGCAACTTACCGGATTCTTTGATGACAACGGCATTGGTTATATACCATCTGTGGGTAATTTTATCTGTGTAAAAGTTGGCGATAAGGCTGCTGAGATATATGAAGCACTCCTGAGAGCAGGAATTATCGTCAGACCAGTTGATAATTACGGTATGGGGCAGTATCTGCGACTAACAGTTGGGCTGCCGGAGCAAAACCAGCGCATGATGCAGACAATAAAAGAACTTATGGAAAAGTAGATGATTGCAAATCTGACGATTATTGGTGTTGGTCTTATCGGAGGATCTCTGGCGCGAGCACTGCGATTTGCTGGAGGTTGCGAGCGCATCACAGGTTCCGGCAGGTCTGAGGCAAATTTGCAGCGTGCAGTAGAGCTTGGTGTTATTGATGATTACTCTACTGATATTACCGAGGCGGTTGCAGAGGCTGATGTTATAGTTGCCTGTGTGCCTCTTGGTGCAATGACGGCAGTATTCGGGAAGATTAAGGCAGCAGGAAAAGAGAGCGCAATTATCACCGATGTCGGCAGCTCCAAAGTCAGCGTGCTTAGATCTGCTCAAGAGGCATTTGGTAAGATTCCACAAAATTTTATTCCCGGACATCCGATTGCCGGTACGGAAAAAAGTGGCGTGGAGGCATCGTTTTCCGAGCTCTATCGTAATCGCAAGATAATCCTTACCCCGGATTCCGGTTCATCTCCACAGGCATTGGCAGTTGTCGAGAAGATGTGGCAGCAGACAGGGGCACAGGTTATTACTATGGATGCACAGCATCATGATAAGGTTCTGGCAGCAACATCACACCTGCCTCATCTGCTTGCATACGGTATAGTTGACACCCTTGCCAATATGGATGACAGGCAGGAGATTTTTGAATATGCTGCGGGAGGATTCAGGGATTTTACCAGAATTGCTTCCAGTGACCCCACAATGTGGCGTGATATTTGTATTCATAACCGGGATGCAATTATTGAGATGATGGAGCTCTATACTGCCGATATGCAGAACTTAACGGATTTGGTCAGAAATGGTGATAAAGAGGCTCTGTTTGAGATGTTTTCTCAGGCAAAGGTTGTCAGAGATCGCTTTAACGACATGCTTAATGGTAGTTTTACTGCACAGGATAAATAGATAATGGCAGAAAAAAATGTACGTTATATCGCAAAACCGGGAAGCAGGATTAATGGCGAAGTCAGAGTTCCCGGCGATAAATCAATCTCGCACCGCTCAATAATGCTTGGTTCTTTGGCTGATGGCGAGACCAGGATCAAAGGTTTTCTTACAGGTGCAGATAGCGTAGCAACCCTTAATGCCTTTAGAGAGATGGGGGTGGAGATATCCGATCCGAACGGTGAAGAGATCATAATTAAAGGTGTAGGTGTGGATGGCCTGAAGGCGGCGCGATCGCCGCTTGATCTTGGTAATTCCGGTACTTCAATGCGTCTTTTGAGTGGGCTTCTTGCAGGACAGGAATTCGACTCGGTTCTTATTGGCGACAGCTCTCTTTCCAAGCGACCTATGAAGAGGGTTACTCTGCCGTTAAAAGAGATGGGCTCGGTAATTGAAACCACAGAAAACGGCACCGCACCACTAAAAATATCCGGCAATAATAATCTGAAGCCAATAAGTTACGATATGCCTTTGGCAAGCGCGCAGGTTAAGTCATGTCTGCTGCTTGCCGGAATCTATGCGGAAGGCGAGACAACTGTAATTGAACCTGCACCAACCAGAGACCATACCGAAAGAATGCTTGCCGGATTCAGTTACAAGATTGATGGCAAAAGCGGCATTAAAAAAGATGGCAGTAAAGTTACCATTTGTGGTGGCGGGCGTCTTCAGGGGTGTGATATTGATGTCCCTGCGGACATATCTTCGGCTGCATTCTTTATGGTTGCAGCTACTATTGCGCGAGATTCCGAGTTGCTATTGCAGCATGTTGGTATTAATCCGACCCGTACCGGAGTTATTGATATTCTAAAGCTTATGGGGGCAGATATAACCCTTGAAAACAGAAAAGAGATTGGCGGTGAAGAGATTGCCGATATCAGGGTCAGGTCAGCGTCTTTAAAAGGGATAGATATTCCCGAAGAGCTGGTGCCATTGGCGATAGATGAATTTCCAGTGATATTTATCGCAGCCGCAGCAGCCGGTGGAACAACCCGTTTGAGCGGGGCGGAAGAGCTGCGGGTTAAAGAGTCCGACAGAATAGAGGTAATGGTTAATGGTCTGCAGGCTGTCGGCATTGATGCCCAAGGCACGCCGGATGGCGCAGTTATAGTTGGCGGTGTCATTAAGGGCGGCAGAGTTCATAGTCATGAAGATCATCGTATCTCCATGTCGTTCAGTATTGCCTCGTTGATTGCCGAAGGCGAGATAATAATAGAAGACTGTGCCAACGTAGAGACATCTTTCCCCGGATTTGTGAAAACCGCGCAGCAACTTGGGGTTTGTTTAGAAGAGCAGGCAGGAGAGGCAAGCAAGTGACAAAAGAGATCCCAGTAATCACTATAGATGGTCCCAGTGGTGCAGGCAAAGGTTCAGTTGCTGCAATAATTGCCGAAAAGCTTGGCTGGAATCTGCTGGATAGCGGTGCTATTTACAGATTGCTGGCGTTATCGGCAATAAAGAAAAATATTGATTTTGAAAACAGCGAGCTTCTCACAGAAGAGGCAAAGCGGCTAAATGTTGAGTTTATACCGCAAAAAGGTAGTGAGATACGAATACTTCTTGATGGTGAAGATGTGACTGGCGAGATCAGAACTGAAAAATGTGGCAATACCGCCTCAAAGATTGCTGCGATTCTGCCGGTTAGAGATGCTCTGCTGCAAAGGCAGCGAGACTTTGCTAAAGAACCTGGGTTGGTTGCCGATGGTCGGGATATGGGCACTGTTGTTTTCAGCTCTGCAGCCGCCAAGATATTTTTAACTGCGTCGGCCGAAGAAAGAGCAAAAAGACGTTATAAGCAGTTGAAGCAGAAAGAATTTAATGTTAACCTTGCCGCGCTCGTAAAAGAGATCGAGGAGCGCGACCTAAGGGATACAACCCGCAAGGTGGCTCCACTAAAGCCTGCTGAAGATGCTATTGTTATTGACTCATCAAATCTTGATATAGATCAGGTGGTGCAGCAGATAATGCAACATATTGATTTAGTTTAGCTTATTGATCTAGCAATGGGTGGTTACAACCATCTCTAACATTGCAAATCCGGTTCTACTATGCTTGGTAATCGGAAAATAATCATTACGAGATTACTGGTGGCTGAAGGTCTGGATGGCCTTCGGCTTTAATTGTTTACCCCGTAAGAACATAGGATGTTTAATGCGGATAATTAGCTGATTTGAAAGAATCATAGGATTTTTTGGTATGACCGAAAGTTTTGCAGAACTGTTTGAGGCGAGTCTTCAACAAACACAAATGACGCCCGGATCAATTGTAACCGGTACAGTAGTTGATATTCAGGGCGATTTCGTAATCGTAAATGCCGGCCTGAAATCTGAGGGAGTTATTCCCGCAGAGCAATTTTTTGATGAGACAGGAGCGATAGAGGTAAATATCGGCGATGAAGTCGATGTGGCTCTGGACTCACTGGAAGATGGATTCGGGGAGACAAGACTTTCCCGCGAAAAGGCCAAGAGGGCAGCAGCCTGGATTGATCTTGAGAAGGCTTGTGAATCTGGTGAAACAATTACAGGTATTATCAGTGGCAAGGTTAAAGGCGGCTTTACAGTTGAACTTAAGAATATCAGAGCGTTCCTGCCGGGGTCATTGGTAGATGTTCGGCCTGTAAGAGATACCAGCTATCTTGAAAACAAAGATCTCGAATTCAAGGTTATCAAGCTGGATCGCCAGAGAAATAATGTGGTTGTATCAAGAAGAGCTGTGGTTGAAGAAGAGTATAGCGCAGACAGAGAGAGCCTGCTTGAGAATCTGGAAGAGGGTGGCGTAGTAAAAGGTGTGGTCAAGAATCTTACCGATTACGGTGCGTTCATTGATCTTGGCGGCATTGACGGTCTGCTCCATATTACAGATATGGCTTGGAAGCGAGTTAAACATCCGTCGGAAGTTGTTGAAGTTGGTGACGAAATAGAAGTTCGCGTACTTAAGTTCGACAAAGATAAAAGTCGTGTATCACTAGGTCTTAAGCAGATGGGTGAAGATCCTTGGGTTGATATCGCTCGCAGATATCCTGAAGGAGCAAGAATCTTTGGTAAGGTTACCAATATTGCCGATTATGGTTGCTTTGTTGAGATTGAAGATGGCGTTGAAGGTCTTGTGCATGTATCTGAAATGGATTGGACCAACAAAAACGTTAATCCTAATAAAGTTGTTCAACTTGGTGACGAAGCTGAAGTTGTGGTTCTGGATATCGATGAAGAGCGTCGCAGAATCTCGCTGGGCATGAAGCAGTGTCGTGCTAATCCTTGGGATGAGTTTGCGGCTACACACAATAAAGGCGACAAGATCTCCGGCAGCATCAAATCAATCACCGATTTCGGTATATTTGTTGGCCTTGACGGCGGCATTGATGGTCTTGTGCATCTTTCAGACATCTCCTGGAACGAAGCGGGTGAAGATGCAGTAAGAAACTATAAGAAAGGTGTTGAAGTTGAAGCTGTGGTTCTTTCTGTAGATCCGGAAAGAGAGAGAATATCTCTTGGTATCAAGCAGCTTGAAAGAGATCCTTTCTCCAACTACGTTGCAGATAATCCTAAGGGCAGCATCGTTAAAGGTATCATTACCGAAGTTGATGCCAAGGGTGCAATGATTGATCTTGGTGAAGGTGTAGAAGGCAGTATTCGTGTCTCTGAACTATCCAGAGACAGAATTGAAGATGCCAGATCGGTTCTTAATGCAGGTGATGAAATCGAAGCTAAGTTCACTGGTGTTGATCGCAAAAACAGAACTATTACCCTTTCAATCAAGGCAAAAGATGTTGCTGAAGAGGCCTCTGCAATTGAGGACTTCAACAAGGGAACAGCTTCAGCCGGAACCGCAACTCTTGGGGATATCCTCAAGGCGCAGATGGATAAAGGCGGAGAAGAGTAATACTCCTTATACTTCACGGCTGTGATAAAGCAGTCGTGAAGTCTGACTTCCCAGTTGATTGAAATTATAAAGGTAAGATCGATGTCCGACGAAAATAAAGCTATGACCAAATCAGAGTTGATCGAGCTTGTTTCCAGCAAGCAACCACACTTGGCCTTTAAAGATGTGGAATTATCAGTTAAGACTCTGTTGGAGCAGATGAGTGAAGCCCTGTCAAGCGGTGAAAGAATCGAGATAAGAGGTTTCGGTAGCTTCTCTCTACACCATAGGCCACCAAGAATAGGCAGAAATCCTAAGACTGGCGAATCTGTGGCCCTGCCGGGGAAATATGTTCCTCACTTTAAGCCGGGAAAAGAGCTTAGAGAAAGGGTGAATCAAAGCTATGTAGAATCTCTGCAAAAAAAATAGGCAGAATCATCTTAAAGGCCGCTTCATAATGAGGCGGCTTTTTCTTAATATCTCACATATATCTTGCATACAAACAAGTGAACACCAAAATAATCCTTGCAACCATAAATGCTCGTTATATTCATACAGCATTCGGGCTTAGGTATCTTTACGCCAATCTCAAAGAGCTGATACCGCAAGCAATAATCAAAGAGTTTAACCTTGGTGAGCAGAATCAAAATATTATAGAAGAGCTGCTGCAGTATGATTCTGTTATTGTTAATTTCAGCATCTATATCTGGAATGTTGCTCAGACCACAGAGATTATAAAGACCATAAAACTTTTAAGGCCGGAAATTACTATTGCAGTTGGTGGCCCGGAAGCCAGCTACGAATATGAAACGGCAGAGTGGTTTCCATTTGTCGATTATTTGCTGCGGGGTGAAGGTGAGATAGAATTTTATAATCTGTGCTCAGATATAACTGCAAACAGACAAAGATCCGAAAAAGTTATTAATTGCGAGGCAATAGAAGACTTATCGACTATTGAGATGCCCTATAGATATTATTTCGACAGTGATATCGCCAACAGAGTGATCTACGTTGAATCTTCACGCGGTTGCCCGTTTAGCTGCGAATTTTGTATCTCATCACTTGATAAGAAAGTGCGAAAATTCCCTCTTGAGCCATTTCTTGCCGAGATGAAGGTTTTGATAGATCGTGGTGTACACCATTTTAAATTTGTCGATCGCACCTTTAATCTGGAGATGGACAGAGTCAGCAGAACCCTGAATTTTTTCCTTGAAAACTGGAAAGACGGGATGCAGCTTCACTTTGAAATCGTGCCGGATAAGATGCGGCCGGAGCTGCTGGAGCAGATGTCTCTATTTCCTGATGAGGGATTGCATCTTGAGGTTGGGGTGCAAAGCTACAACCCATCGACCCAGAAACTTATCTCCAGAAAACAGGATTTTAAAAAGTCGGAAAAGAGTATTCATTATCTGATGAACAGAACCGGAGCATTGGTGCATACCGATCTGGTTATTGGTCTGCCGGATGAAACCTTAGATTCATTTGCCGATGGTTTTAATCAACTGATAAAATTAAGACCGCAGGAGATTCAGATCGGTTTTCTCAAGCGACTGAAGGGAACTCCGATAAATCGCCATACGGAAAATTTCAAGATTATCTATTCATCATATCCGCCATTTGAAGTGCTGCAAACAAAAGATATCTCCTATAAAGAGATGTTGCTCCTGAAAAAATTCTCCAGATATTTCGATCTCTACTACAACTCAGGTAATTTTCCAGAAACTACGGAGTTGTTGTGGGCGATGCCTCCAAATGAATTTGAGGCATTTATGCAACTATCCGAATTTCTCTGGAACAACACCAGACAGACCTTTAAATTCTCACTAAAAAAACTGACGCAGTACATCTATCAGTTTCTTATCAGCAGCGAAGCTTATACGGAAGATAAAATAATAGATTCTATAAAAAATGATTTTTACCGCATTCCCGGTAGAAAAGAGAAGCTGGAGTCAGTGCTCGGAATATCAAAGGCATCAGCAAGATGGTGATTGGGAAAAGACAAATAGTTAAAAATCTATTTTTAACTGCTTGTTTCATCTTTTTATCAGGCTGTTTTAACTCTAAAAAAGATCTTTTTAATAATGATATATTTGATTCTTCCGGCATGATAACCCATAGAATTAAAGATAAAAAAGGTTGCGCGACAAATAAATATCTGCTGATTCTTTCTCCTGAAAATGATGAGCCGCAATGGTATATCAGGTCAGAAAACAATATCAGACGTATTGTTAATGTTCCTGCAACATTTCAATACATAGACAAAATTAAGGCATCTGCCGATGGAAAATTCATGGCCATTCTTTCGTATGGTGAAGGGCATCCATTGATAACTGTAATTGATACGGAAAAATTACTTGATAATGAACCGTCAGTTATTCAGGAGATTGATCCATATCCGGGAACAGTTGATTTAAAACATTGGAGCAATGTATATCTGCATATATCAAGCGATATGCTGTTAACTCACAAAACGGATTCAGACGGAAGAGTTCCTGCTGAGCTTATGTTGTTTTCAGAGAAAGAATTTATTTTCAATCCATGGAGTGGTGAAATTACCTCTGGTTCTGAGGATATTAAAGATCCGGCACAATACTATAGCCAGCATTTGGTTGGAAACCCAAGTGAAGTTAGTCCGATCGCAGAGCTTGAAGCACTTGCGTATCTTAAAGATAGTGATGCCATATCGTATTTGAAAAAGGCTTTGACCATGAAAAAATATTTTCAACATGCAACAAAAATCAAAAAACTTATCTCTTCCCTTCAAATAAAAAGATCGCATGATAAAAAATAGAATCTATATTTAGATGTCTGTTTTTTTAACACTTAATGAATAAATGCAAGCGCAAATCCACGTTTAATTGTTATAATTCAATATCTTGTTTTTTGTGGCCTGTAATTTGCAAGGCTAGGAATTAAGTATTTTCTTATTCAATAAAAATTTAGGAATGAAAGCCATGAACAATATTGTAAAAACATTATCAGTAATCACTCTGTTTGCATTGACTGCAGTAGCAAATGCTATTCCGGTTTCATACACAGAATCAGCTCCACAAACAGCAGCAGGACAAGTATTCAACTTTGAATATAACCCTATTCTTGATTCCACAGGAGAGGGCTCTTTATACATAAAAGCCAGAGGCGACTACTCTGTAGCCTGGCCAGCAATAGAAAATTTGGGTTTTAATATTGATGGAGTATTTACCGGAATAGCAGCTCCTCAATATGGAAACGTAATAAATACTTATAGCTATGACGATGTTCTTTTTGAAATCGAGTTTACAATAGGAGAGAGCTTGATGGATGAAATTACAGAAAGCCTGAGTGCAGTCCTTGTTCTTGATCTTGCTTCAGACGTTAATATAGTTACTGCAAATTCCTTTGTAGAGGCAACATTATCATATGAAGGAGTTTCAAACGAAGTTCCTGAGCCTGCTATATTATTCATTTTGGGTGCAGGTCTTTTAGGTTTTGCAGGAATTAAGAGAAGAAGATAAGCAAAACTTTTCTATTCTGTATAAAATAGCCGCTTCATTTTTGAAGCGGCTATTTTTTTGGGAAATTAGCGTATTTTAGAAGAGCATGATATAACTTCTTAACCGGAAATTATCTTCCGGCCCAATAACGCTATAAAAATCAGGGTCGGATAAAACATATTCTAAAAAAACAGATGATTATGTATTCTTCAAAACAAGATATAACTATTAACTTAATTCATAGTTTTGCTGCAGTTGAAAACGAAGCACAATTTTCAAAGTTGGTTGAAGGTACTTTAAAAGAGGCTCTTGGCTTTGAAATAATGGTTGCAGGTGTTGGAGGAACCAGCTCAAGAGGAAACTGTATACATAAACTTATCAATTTTGATTATCCCTACGGATATTTTCGGGAAATTCTTAATCCTGTTGATGGTACCGTTGATAGCCCATTAATGAAGGAATGGCGGGAAACTCAAGAGCCGGTTGTGTTTCAAAGTGGTCGAGATGATGATAAGTACCCGGCAGATTGGATTGCTCTTTTTAACAAGCACAATTTGCGTAATAAAATAGGACATGGAGTACTGGATGTATCCGGTATCTCTTCCAGTTTTTTCATATTTTCCAGATTTACAGAAGAGGTTGGGCAAAAGCAGATAGAACTAATAAAAGTAATAGTGCCAATGATGCATATTGCTTTGTTGCGCGCCTTAAAAGGGATTGAGGCGTGGCCGACAATTATAAAGGATAAGAAATTAGTTTCAGGCAGGCAGATTGAAATCTTGCAGTGGATGAAAGAGGGAAAATCCAACTGGGAGATTGCCAATATTCTTCAATTAACCGAATCAAACGTAAAATATCATATAGACCAAATCCTGGAAAAGCTGGGTGCCAGTAATAGAATAAATGCAGTAATAAAAGCGCAATACATGGGGTTGATAAAAAACGATAACAGCATAAATAACTGATTTTAAATGATAATAATAGAAACTACCCGTTTGGCTAGTTGTTGTTGAATATACTATTTTAATATACTAAATCTAATGAGTTGTCCAAAAAGTTTTATTAATTCGGGCAGCAATACCATATATAACAAAAAATAATTTAATTCACCTGCGATTTTATCTTGGGATAATCGCTAATCCGTTTGGAGGAATAATAAGATGAGATTAATAGCTATTGGGATGATATTTACAACGCTTATGCTGCATGTAGCAATAGCAATGGCTGGTGAGCCGGAAGATCCCGGCACCAAGATTGAAAATTTCGGAACCAACCCCGGTTCTTTGGGTATGTATCTGTATGCTCCTGAAGATGTGCCGCAAAATGCTCCTCTTGTTCTTTCGCTGCATGGCTCCAATATGACAGCCGCCGGGCAGGCCGAGATAACTCACTGGGCAAAACTTGCAGATGCCTGGAAATTCTATGTGGTTCATGTAGAAGCTTTGTCAGGCGGGTGTCACTCCTACGGAAATCCGATGTTGGTAACATGCTTTAATTCTACTGATCCAGGCAATTATAAAAGAGGCATGGGCGAGGCCGCCAGTATTATGGAGATGGTAGATTACGTTAGAAATAACTATTCAATAAATAACAAGAGAATATATATAACGGGCTTTTCGTCTGGTGGATTGATGTCAATGGCAATGATTGCTGCATATCCTGATGTTTTCGCTTCTGGGGGGATTATAGCAGGAGGACCATTCTTTGGAGACCTTGGGGAAGATGATGCTGATACAGCAACTCCTGAAGAGTGGAAAGCCAGGTTTCAGGAGAGTTATCCTGAATATGAAGGCGAATATCCTCCTGTTTTATTTTACGCCGGACAAAAAGATATTATGCTGCCATCCGGTTATCCTCAGTACCTTCTGTCTCAGTTAAAGGCAATACATGGAATTGAAGGTGATGCTGATACTACTGAAACAGTAGAGCCATACACAACCATAAACACATATGTAAAAGATGGAAAAACGGTAATTAAACATTACGATATCAGTAATATTGGGCACGCAATTCCTGTTGATCCGGGTAATGGGGAAGAGCAAGGTGGATTGGTACCGTTTAAATTTATGTATGCAATGTTGGCCAAAGACGTTGATTTGTACCTGCCATACCACATAGCTAAATTCTGGGGATTAGATCAACCTGCAGATGGTGAGGAAGGCAGTGAAGAGCCGGAAGGTAGTGAGGAACCGGAAGGCAGCGAAGAACCGGAAGGCAGTGA
>QZLD01000176.1 GCA_004796385.1 Gammaproteobacteria bacterium
GCGCAGTAATTCTGTTTGCCAGAGAAACCGGCGGTGACGCTACTTCATGCAGTACACCATCCTGGCGGAACCTTACCCTAAATTTTTTCTCAAATGGCTCAAAGTGGATATCTGAAGCGCCTTTATTGATAGCATCTAAAAGCACTTTATTAACAAAACGTACGACTGGCGTATCATCAATATCCGCATCAGGATCAGGAGCATTATCCTCCTCTTCACCTGCAGCAATGTCTATGTTTTCATAGTCTTCATCCAATAACTCTCCCATCTGAGCTGAGTCTTGAGCTGAAAGGCTGTCTTCAATAGCCTTAGTAAGCTTATCCTCTTCTACCAAAACAGGATCTGTAGTTATTCCAGTATGAAATTTAAATTCGTCTAAAGCCTGAACATTAGTTGGATCAGATACTGCGACAAACAGACGCTTGCCTCGTTTAAAGAGGGGCAACGCATGATGTTGTCGGATAAGCTTCTCTTTTACAAGTGAAACAGGGCACTGCTCAAGATCCATCACCGATAGATCAAAAAGAGGGACGCCAAATTCAAAAGATGCGACCTGCGCCACTTTTGCACTGTCGGCATATCCCTGATCTACAATATATTTTACAAAAGAGACCTTTTTCTTACGCGCCTCATCAGAACACGTAATAGCCATATCTTCTGCAAGGATACCATCCTCAACCAGCCTCCCAGCTAATCCTCCGAGTTTTATACCTGCCGGCATCATAATTAAATTCCACAAAACTATATCTAGATACTTATAAAATATAGCAAACAATGAACATTACGGGCAATTAAATTAAGAATAACACGCAAATAATGACATTGCTCACAATAACATCTATTATTGCCAATCAAGAAAAACATCAAAAGATGCTTGTATTTGGCAAGGCGTCTTTATTGATTCATGGATGAAATTAGGAAAAACATGAAAACAGCTTTAATAACCGGAATTACTGGTCAAGATGGCTCCTATCTTGCTGAACTCCTTTTAGATAAAGGTTATGAAGTACATGGAATTAAACGCAGATCTTCATCATTCAACACCGAAAGAATAGACCATATATACCAAGGCATTCACGAAAAAAACAAGAAGTTGTACCTCCATTATGGAGACTTAACAGATTCTTCAAACCTCACACGCATTATAAACGAAGTGCAGCCTGATGAGGTATACAACTTAGGCGCTCAATCACACGTTGCAGTATCATTTGATTCTCCAGAATATACAGCCGATGTTGATGCACTCGGGACGCTTAGGATTTTAGAGGCCATAAGATTTTTAGGTCTTGAAAAGAAAACTCGCTTTTATCAAGCTTCCACTTCAGAACTATTCGGCAAAGTTAGAGAAACCCCGCAAAAAGAAACAACGCCATTCCACCCACGCTCACCATATGCTGTAGCAAAAATGTATGCATACTGGATTACAATAAACTACAGAGAAGCTTATGGCATGTATGCATGCAATGGCATATTATTTAACCATGAATCTCCAAGAAGAGGTGAAACCTTCGTTACTCGTAAAATCACCAGGGCAATTGCCAACATCGCATACGGCCTTGAAGATTGTATATATCTAGGAAATATGGACTCTTTGCGCGACTGGGGGCATACCAAAGACTATGTTCGCATGCAGTGGATGATGCTTCAACAAGACACTCCAGAAGACTTCGTAATTGCTACAGGCAAACAAATTAGCGTTCGTGAATTTTTAAAACTATCGGCAAAAAAAGCAGGAATAAAGCTCGAGTTTTCTGGCCATGGAATTAATGAAATTGCGACAGTTATTTCAATAGACAACGATCAGGCTCCAGAAATTAAAGTTGGCGATGTAATTGCACGAGTTGATCCTCGTTATTTCCGCCCTGCTGAAGTTGAAACGCTGCTTGGAGATGCAACTAAAGCAAAGATCAAATTAGGATGGGAACCTGAGATCACCGTTGAAGAGATGTGCGCAGAAATGGTAGAAAATGATTTAAACACTGCCAAACAGCATGCTTTGCTGAAACAACATGGTTATAAACCTTCTATCCCGCATGAAGAATAAAGAGCAGCAATGACATCAAAAAATATAAATCGAATATTCGTTGCTGGCCATAACGGAATGGTTGGCTCAGCAATAATTCGTAAGCTTAAATCTCAGGGCAATTGCGAGTTTATTTTACGGGATCGGAAAAAGCTAAACTTAACCAATCAGCAAGAAGTCCATAATTTTTTCCAAAGTGAACAAATCGATCAAGTCTATCTTGCGGCAGCCAAAGTTGGCGGCATTCATGCCAATAATACGTACCCAGCTGATTTCATTTACGAAAACTTAATGATTGAGAGCAATGTTATCAATAGCGCGCACTTAGCAAATATCGACAAGCTTTTATTTTTAGGTTCCTCATGCATTTACCCTAAACATGCGCAACAACCAATTACTGAATCATCTTTATTAACAGGTAAACTAGAAGAAACTAACGAGCCGTATGCAATTGCAAAAATCGCTGGAATTAAACTATGCGAAAGTTATAACCGCCAATATGGCAGAGATTACCGCAGCATAATGCCAACCAACCTCTATGGTCCAAATGACAACTTTCACCCTGAAAATAGCCATGTCATACCAGCCCTATTAAGACGCTTTCACGAAGCAAAAATCAATGGCTTGAATAAGGTAACCATTTGGGGAAGCGGCAATCCAAGGCGCGAATTTTTGCATGTAGATGACTTAGCTGAAGCCTCAATCCACATAATGAATCTTAATAAAGAAACATATGATAAGCACACTACTCCAATGGCTAGCCATATAAACGTAGGCACTGGAACTGATTGCTCTATCAAACAACTTGCTCTAACCATTGCGGCTACCATTGGTTATGACGGTGACATTGATTTTGACACATCTAAACCGGATGGGACTCCGAAAAAAACTATTAAATACAGAAACAGCAAGCTCTTTAGGCTACAAGTACTCAACATCACTGGAAGATGGACTAATATCAACATACAAATGGTTTATAGAACACTCAAATATTCGCAAGGACTAGCAAAAAAGAATGCTAATTGCCGATAAGATTAAAAGCCTCAAAAACGACCGCAGTTTTATGAAGTATTTCAAAAATACGTCATGGTTATTAATTGAAAAAATAATAAGGGTAATTGTATATTTCTTTGTATGGATATGGGTAGCTAGATATTTAGGGCCCAAACAATTCGGAATACTTAATTTTTCACAAAGCTTTGTTGCTCTCTTTTTAGTTTTCTCTACCCTAGGCTTAGATAGTATAGCAATAAAAGAGCTAGTAAAAAAACCAGAAAAAAGGAATATGATATTAGGGACAGCCTTTATCCTTAAACTTGTGGGCGCGCTATTTAGCATTATAATTATTGCTATATCAATTGAATTTTCATCTAGTGATAATAATACCAAACTTATGGTTATAATAATCGCTGCCGGATTAATATTTCAAAGCATGAATGTTATTGATTTTTATTTCCAGTCTAAAGTCCAAGGCAAGTATGTAGCTTTATGCAATATAGCAGTGATATCAATTTCTTCTACGGTTAAAGTTATTCTTATCCTATGTCACTCTCCCTTAATTTACTTTGCATATACATCAATACTGGACAGTTTAATTTTATCAATAGGTTTAATGTTTTTTTATCACCAAAACAAACTAAGTATTTACAAGTGGGTATTTAAATTAGCAATTGCTCGGCAATTACTTTCCAAAAGCTGGCCATTAATTATCAGCAGCATTTCAATCATTCTTTATATGAGAATTGATCAAGTAATGATTAATGCATTTTTTGATAGCAATGAAGTTGGAATATACGCGGCAGCAACAAAAATAAGTGAAGCATGGTATTTTATACCTATCGTTATTACCGCATCATTATTCCCGGCAATTATTGATTCATACGAAACAGACATTCATTTATATCGAAGAAGACTCTCTAGGTTGTATAAATTAATGTTAATAATATCTGCAGCTATTATCATACCGACAACCCTTCTAGCTCCAATAATCATCCCTGTTGTATTCGGCGAAGAATATAGAAATTCATCAGATATTCTAACTTTGCATATTTGGGCAGGAATATTTGTATCCATTGGCGTAGCTAACAGTAAAAGACTAATAACAGAAAACCTGCAAAAATTTTCTTCTATAAATACATTTATTGGAGCAATTTCAAATATCATTTTGAATCTTATATTAATTCCCACATACGGCGGAAAAGGTGCGGCAGTAGCGACCTTAATATCACAATTTGTATCTGCATATTTCTGCCTATACTTTTTTAAGGATACTCGGATTATGTTTAAAGATATTTCCGCATCTATCATATGTAAAAGGATTACATAATGTAAGAAAATATTTTCAGCACTATTAATAATGATTCATTTTCCTTATCATACTTTCAAGCAGTTGAAGATAAGATGCGAAAAAGGCATTTTGAACTAAAAAGCCATAATAATTTGCGAAACAGGATCGTAAATATTGCTAATAGAAAAGATATGAAATACTCCAGTGCACAACAAACATGGACGATTTGACCCCATTCCTATGGGAACAAGCTTTTATTAAAAGGACACGACTATGACCGCACCAATTGTTCTCTTCGTCTATAATAGACCAGATCACACTAAAAAAACGATCGAAGCATTAAGCAACAACAAAGCATCCTCAGACAGCAATCTTTTCATTTTTAGTGATGGCCCCAAAACCATCAGCGATAAAGTAGCTGTAGATGAAGTCAGGAACTGCTTAAAAAATATAACTGGTTTTAAATCCGTTAATATTATAGAACGTGCAGAAAATATAGGCCTCGCCAATAACGTCATACAAGGCGTAACAGAAATAGTCCAGACTTATGGAAAGGTGATAGTACTTGAAGATGATATTGTAGCCAGCCCAGTATTTATAGAATATATGAACTCACTTTTATCAAATTTTGAAAGTAGAACGGATATTTTTTCGGTGACTGGATATAACTTTCCTTCAACTACAATGAAAATTCCTAATAACTATAAAGAAGACCTTTATCTAAGTTACCGAGCAATGTCATGGGGCTGGGGAACTTGGAAAGACAGGTGGCAAAAAGTAGACTGGAATGTAAGAGATTTTCAAACGCTTAAAAATGATAAAATAAAGATTAATCAGTTTAATAAAGGCGGGGATGATCTGTTCCCTATGCTGCAAAGACAGATGCTTGGAGAAATCAACTCTTGGGCTATACGCTTCTGCTATGCTCACTTTGTTAATAAATCATATTGCATTTATCCAGTCAAACCATATGTCAAAAACATTGGGTTTGATGGTTCAGGAGTTCACTGTAATAGCAAGAGTGGGTACAAATATTATTCCGATATTTTAGCAGCAGATTTGCCGGCTGTTAATAAAAATATTGAGCCTAATGAACACATATTTAAAGCATTCCATTTCGTTTATGGAAATAGCTTCTTAACAAAAGTTATAAAACTCATGCGCCTAATGAATAGGCAGATTTTGATGACCTTTACTAAAAAACAAACGTTTTAATCTTTTGGAGAGCTTTTTTTGCGGCATATGCAAGAAAGAATAGATAGTTAATTCCATGCCACATACCGCAAGGAAACAGGCTGTTGATTTCACTAATTCCCAAATCATTATTTCTAATGAATAGAATCCATTTTAAAAGTAATGTGGCGCTGAATTTCCTTATATATGGGCGATTATTTCTATGTTGCGAGATAAAGTATATTTTCGATATTTCGTACATAACAATCAGTTTTGCTTTGGGGCTTGAAATAGTAATAGATGAAGAGTGTTCTCGGAAAAATGATAGTGTTTCATTAACAAATCCAAAACTATTGTATCTATTTGCGGTTAATAGAAATAAAAGTAAATCATTTCCGATGGCATGCATACTAAAATCGCTATTAATCGTATTAGGGATTTGTTCAAGCAGATTTTCTCTTAAATCATTTATTCGAAAAATCGCGCAGCCCGGAGAGACAGGCAATAGTCCATCGTATAACAGAATTCCGTCAATATATTCTGATGATTTATAAATCCCGGTTTTGCCAAAATTGAAAACGGTGCGATTTCTCTTTGTATTTACGGAAAAAATTTCGGCTTTGGAAAAAACAAAGGCAATTTCGTTGTGTTCCTCAAACATTAATATGGATTTTTCAATGAAATCTGTGGCAATCAGATCGTCTGACCAAAGAATTTTTCCGTATTGCCCCCTGGCTTCTTCAATGCATCGTAGCCAATTACGAACTGGCCCTACATTTTGTTTGTTACGGAAGATCTTAACTCTTGCGTCTTTTAATGAACAGTCCTTCATAATCTGCCATGTATTATCAGTGCTATTGTTATCAACTATAACTATTTCAATATTTGAATATGTCTGAGATATCGCGCTTTGAATAGTTTCAGAGATGTATTGTTCTCTGTTGAAAACAGGAATTAGAATACTGACAAGAGGGAGATTATTTTGCATTTTCATCTCGAATTAATAGATACGATTGAATTGTGTTAATTATGGCAAAAAGCGATAAAGGAATAATTGTTCCATAAATTACTCCTGATGAATCATGGGTAGCATTTTTGGCCATGTACAGAGATACTGGAATATTTATTACGCAAGCAATAGATGCTGAATATGTTTGTGGATGAATTTTATTTGTACTGCTTATTAAGTCTGCAAAATTGTAATTCCATGTATTTACAAGAACATAAGATGCGACAATAACAAAAAAATTGAATAAAACCAACTTTTTTCCTGTACAAGATAATTTTTTGATCTATGCTCTGAGGCTGTCGGCTTTGTCATAGATTGCTAGACCATTCTATTACCTTGTTAATTCCTGCTTCAATGCTGATTTGTGGCTTCCAATCAAGTAGCTCTTTTGCTTTTGATATATCAGCAACAAAGATTTTTTGATCGCTCTCTCTTGGGGGTAATTTCGAATATTTCATCTTAATATTTAGTCTTCTTTCTAAAATATTGAATAATTCTAATAATGAGAGACTATTATCAATCCCGCCTCCAATATTAAAAACATGACCGGACACGCGTTCAATGCAGTTAATGGCGGAATCGTATAATTTAAACATATCATCCCCATGCAAAACATCCCTAACTTGTTTGCCATTACCTGAAATTGTAAAGCCATCGATCAATTTACCTTGGGAAATTTCTATGGCTTTCAGGCAAAACCAGCTTATCCACCCCTGATCATAAGTAGCATATTGTCGTCCGCCATACATGCTTGAATGCCTAAAGACTACAGTCCTAAGCCCAAACATACGGGCGTAATCCAACATAAATTGATCAGCAGCTCCTTTCGAGCATCCATATGGAGACTCGAAATTAAGAGGTGTTTGCTCATTAAACCCCATAGGAAACTCACGGCACCTATATCTTGTATCATCTTCAACATAATCATAGCGCTCCAGATCTCCATAAACCTTATTTGTTGAAGAGTATATAACTATTGAGTCAGGAGAGCATTTTCTAACCGACTCAAGCAAGTTATGTGTTCCTACCGTATTTATTTCAAAGTCTTTCTTGGGATCTTGAATGGACGTGGTCATTGCAACCTGACCTGCAAGGTGAAAAATTGCATCAGGCTTCGTTTTTTTAATCACCTGTGCAATATCATTAAATGATCTTATGTCACCATGGATAAATTCAAATTCACCAATAGATTGAAGCCACTGCAAATTATTAGAGGCGCCATATCGGCTAAGATTATCAAATACTATGATTTTATTTCCTGATCTTATCGCATTTGATGCCAAATTGCTCCCAAGAAAACCGCATCCTCCCGTAATTAATATTTTCACTCTTATCTTCCTTCACATTGAATTATTTTCTTTAACCCTGCCTTGAGTGTGTATTTTGGGTTCCAACCTAAAGATCTTATTTTTTCAGTATTTGCTACTAATCTATTTGGCTCAAGAGGGCGACTTTCTCTTGCACCGAAATTTAGAGTGGCATCACTTTTCAAAATACCTCTTAACATAAGAACTATTTCTTTTATCGATAATTCCTCTTCCGTTCCAATTTGAATGCATTCATACTTATTCAAGGATTTTATTTTATCTACTATCAATACAAAACAAGCAACCAAATCATCAATATAGATAAAGTCTCTTTTTTGTTGTCCGGTAGTTAAATCTATCTTGCTATTTTTTTTCCGCATCTCACCCATAAGAAATGCAATAAATTTATGTTTATCATCATTGGGGCCATAGAAATGCGATAGCTCGGCATCAATGAACTGAATATCTTGAATATCGGACAGCATTTTTCCCCATTCGCTAAACTGCCTCTTTGATAGAGAATAACAGGAAATAAACTTAGGCAACGAAGTACCAATATTGACGAAAGATTTAACTTTGTATTTTACTGAAAATTCGAGAAGTTTTATTGAAAACAAAAGATTTGTTTCAGCAACTTCACTGTTACTCTGAAGATTTCTGCCATAACAAGTAGCAGTGTGAATAATCGTGTCAATTTCATTACCGAAAACTGCATCTAGGCCATTTTCTTCCACAAAATATATTTTTTCTTTCGGTAAAATATTTTGAATTCTGCTATTACAGGCACAGTTCTTTTCTAGGCCTATTACATTGTACTTTTTTGACAAAAAGGATTTAACCAGATGACTGCCTAAGTACCCATTAGCTCCTGTTATGAGTATTGTTTCCATTTACAAGCACTATGACTTATTTACAAAGCAAGAAATTGAATCAACCATGTACTGCAACTTCTCTTGAGTCATTGTTGGAGCAACGCCTATCCAAAAGCTATCATTCATAATTTTGTTCGTGTTCTCAAGACTTCCCAAAACGCGGTAATCCTCATTCTCAACCATAGTCGAAAAACATGGGTGCATAATGATATTACCGGAAAATAAATTTCTAGTCTGGATATTCCGTTGTTCCAAGAAGTTTACTATTTCATTTCTTGTAAAACTAACTCCCTCCTTTATGGTTAGCATAAAACCAAACCAACTAGGATCACTGTTAATAGTAGCCTTTGGTAGCAAAAAGTAACTTTCAAAGTCCTTAAGACCATTTAGCAGGTAACTGAAATTCTTTTTCCTATCATCCACAAACTGCGGAAGTTTCTTAAGCTGCGCACACCCAATTGCCGCTTGCATATCAGATGCTTTCAGATTGTATCCGAAGTGGCTATATACATATTTATGATCATAACCGATAGGAAGCTCTCCATACTGACGTGAAAAGCGAGATCCGCAGCGACCATCTTCACCACTTTCACAACAACAGTCCCGCCCCCAGTCGCGCATAGATAGCATGATCTTGTGGAGCAATTCGTCGTTAGTATACACAGCACCACCCTCTCCCATAGTCATATGATGAGGAGGATAAAAACTGCTGGTTCCGATGTCACCCCATGTGCCAGTTAATTTGCCTTGGTATTTAGCTCCTAGAGCATCGCAATTATCTTCAATCAACCACAAATTATGCCTTTCACAAAAAGCCTTTACTTCTTTTATATTAAATGGATTACCTAAAGTATGAGCAAGAATCACCGCTCTGGTTTTTTCTGATAAACATTGATCGAGATAACTTACATCAATGTTATGAGTTTCAAGGTCTACATCAACAAATACTGGCACAGCACCATACTGAATGATTGGTGTAATTGTAGTTGGAAAACAAGCTGCAACCGTTATTACCTCATCTCCCCTAGATATTCTCTTTTCTCCCAGCAGCGGAGAAGTAAGCGCCATAAATGCAAGCAAATTAGCTGATGATCCCGAATTCACAAGCAATGATTTTTTAACTCCTAAAAATCTTGCAAACTCATCTTCAAATTCTTTTGAATATTTACCATGTGTCAGCCAAAACTCGAGAGTGCTATCAATAAGGTTTATGAGCTCATTCTCATCAAACACTTTTTCCGCATAATTGATTCTTGATGTCCCAGGAATAAAAGAATCATTTCGTCTAAATGCTATATCAAAATATTCCTTCGTCTTATTAAGTATTTCCTGCTTTATTTTCTCTGGACTTTCCATTATCTCTTCACCTAGCCCATACAGCATTAGCTTTGCAAGCATCATCACAATATTCTAACAATTGGCATTCAGTAATAATTTTATTGTTTTCATAGTATTCACGATACCAGTCTGCAGTTTTATCTAAAGCTGTTGAACAATTCCAGATACTATTCCAATGCAAAATGCTATTCGATTTTGAGCAATCAAGTTTGAGCAAAGTAGCTTCATGGAATTCGCTTTTATCCTGGCAGATCTTATATTTAATTTTTGACCACCTTTTCTGCATATGTTTAACGACATCAACCACTTTAACAGGAGCGTCATTTGGACCAAAATTCCATGCCTGAGCAAAATCAGGCTTATTCTCTAATAAATGCTGACCTAATAACAAATATCCTGACAGGGGATCTAATACGTGCTGCCAAGGCCTCGTTGCCTTAGGATTTCTTATTAACATACAACTTTCATCTGTTATCGCCGTCATGAGGTCTGTAATTATTCTGTCTTTTGCCCAGTCCCCTCCCCCAATAACATTTCCAGCTCTGGCGCTTGCTATAAGTGCTTTTCCATTAAAAAATGAATTTCTATATGATGAAGTTATAAGCTCAGAACAAGCTTTTGAGGCACTATAAGGGTCGTATCCACCAACAGGATCACTTTCCCTATAGCCCCAGCACCACTCTCTATTTTCATAGCATTTATCGGTTGTGACATTTACAATCGCTTTAATTGACTCAATTTCTCTACATGCTTCAAAAAGATTTGCACTCCCTATAATGTTCGTACTAAACGTTTCCAATGGAGCTATATAAGACTCTCGCACTAGAGGCTGAGCCGCCAAGTGAAAAACTATATCTGGTGAATGCTCGCGCAGCGAGTTCTTCAATGCATCCAAATTTCTTATATCAGCTATTATATTAACGCAGCTATTTGTATTAGAGAGTATATTATGATGATTTGGAGAAGTGTTTGGTTCCAGAGAGTAACCAACAACTTTTGCTCCTAATAACTTCAACCACAAAGTTAACCAGGAGCCTTTAAATCCATTATGACCAGTTACAAAAACGGTTTTTCCATTATATATATTTGAAAATAAGCTATTTTTCAATTTTTACTTCCACATTTTCCATGGAGCTTCACCGGAATCCCACATTTCTTCCAAAAGATTCTTGTCTCTAAGGGTATCCATAGGCTGCCAGAATCCGTGATGTTCATAGGCAGATAGCTCTCCATCATTAGCCAGCCCTGAGAGAGGCTCATTTTCCCAAACAGTATCATCTCCCTTTATATATTCAGCAACTTTAGGGGATAAAACAAAAAAACCTCCGTTTACCATATTCCCATCTCCCTTTGGCTTTTCTTTAAAGGAAGAAACCTTTTTTTCTTGCGTTATTTGAAATGCTCCAAATCGGCCTGGAGGATAAGTCGATGTTAAGGTTGCAAGTGTTTGTTGAGATTTATGAAACTCTATTAACGATGTTATATCTACATCACCAACACCATCGCCATAAGTAAAGCAAAAGTCTTCATCACCCAAGTACTTCATGACCTTAAGAAGCCTTCCACCGGTCATAGTTTCCTCGCCAGTATCAACTAGAGTAACTTTCCATGGTTCGGATTTATTTTCATGAACATCCATGGTATTGCTTTGCATATCAAAAGTAACATCTGACATGTGGAGAAAATAATTGGCAAAGTACTCTTTAATTAAGTATCCCTTGTAACCGCAGCAAATAACAAAATCATTTATCCCATGTGAAGAATAAATTTTCAATATATGCCAAAGTATAGGTTTGCCGCCAATTGTGATCATTGGCTTTGGCTTATACGCGGTTTCTTCGCTTATACGAGTGCCTTTTCCTCCGGCTAATATAACTGCTTTCATATTCCCTCAATCTACCAGCTCACTAATGCCTTAATATATTTATTTTAGCTATTATTTTCAAGTTAAAAACAGCAGCAAAACTCCAAATCGGCTTGGCCAATTTGTATCATTATGTATTTTTTGGTTTAAAATGTGGCCTTTTATAGGTGAAATTTATTATGGACTGTGGTTCTTGCTGAAAAAACACACCTATGGCTCTCAAAATTCTTGGATAATAACAACCTTATTTTTGAAGATTATTAATAATAAGACTAGAATGTTAGGATTAAGGTCACTGGCACCCACCGTAAATATAAGTAGTTTGCCCTTTACTGAACAAACTAATTATGCGTTAAATCAAAACTGGCTATTGGATAATTCTTTGGAAAAAAGGCTACCTAATTGAAAATTTTATGCCTATGCAAAAGAAGACCTCAAGGACGAGATTTACTTACACGCCCTTACGGTCGTTTTTATCATATACCTCTCTTCCTATCACAAGAAGGCCATAACGTTTCAATTATCCTTACAAGTTACAAAAACGACACTAGAGAACGCATCAAAAAAGATGGAATTACCTGGTACTCTGAAAATTTATCACCGCAAATTTGCAACTTCAATCCTATTAGATACTGGAATAGGCTAAATAATATAGTCAAAGAAGAAAAGCCGGATTGGATAATTGGATTTTCAGACATATGGTACGGAATCCTTGCACAAAAGCTATCTGAAAAACATAACTGCAAATATATGATTGACGCCTATGACAACTATGAAAGTTATATCCCTTGGGCAAAACCAATTCACTTACTCTGGCGAAGGGCTCTAAAATATGCAGATTTAGTCACAGCTGCTGGCCCAGGCCTTGCTGACTTGCTGGGAAAAAACAGAAGCAAACCAGCAGAGATTATCCCTATGACCGCAGACCCATGCTTTTTTCCTAGAGACAAACAAAAATGTCGAACTGACCTAGGGCTGCCTTTGGACAAACACATCATTGGTTATAGTGGTTCGATATACCAAAGCAGAGGAATCGAAGATCTTTTCAGTATCTATCAAATCATAAAAGAAAGGCTACCAAATACCATTCTGGTGCTATCTGGAAGAAAAGACAAAAACATAAACACCCCAGATGGATCTATATACCTTGGCTATATTGAAGATGATAAAATGCCTAAGCTAATTAATTGCTATGACGTTTTAGCAGTAGTTAATCAACCCTCTAGCTTTGGAGACTATAGCTACCCTTCAAAGCTATATGAAGCCATAGCGTCAGATGTTCCTATCATTGCTTCAGATACACCAAGTATAAAATGGATCCTTCAAAAGGATAGTTATACTGTAGATTTTACCGACACCAATTCCGCAGCTTTAAAAATTGAAAATGCTATTCTGTCAAATAATCACCCTAAGTACGCACAAAAAATTAGCTGGAAACAGTCTGCAAAAGCTCTTAGCAAACTGTTAAATCGCAGCTAGCAAGATATGTCGCTTTACTTTCTATTTGTAAGTCCGAATTATAATTTTTTCTAGCAATTGACCTACACAAACAGAAAAACTAAAATTAAGCCGTAAAACACAAGGAAAGTCACTATATGCTTCAAAAATACTTCAAGTCACTATATAAAAGAACTATGGATGAAGCATATTCTCTTGCCCACAAAGAAATAATTTGCTCTCTTGGTAATGGAGGCGATATGCTTGATTGTGGAGCACATTATGGCGAAAAATTCTATTCTCTCAACCGCATAAAAGATATAGACCATAGTTCGTATCATGGCATAGAATGGAATATGGAGGCTGTTCTTAAAGCTCAAGAAAATAATCTTAATGTTATTCAGGGTGATCTGAATAACAAACTGCCTTTTGAAAGCAATAGATTCCAATGCGTGTTTGGCTTATCTGTTCTCGAGCATTTAATTAACCCATGCAATCACCTGAAAGAATGTCACCGCGTACTAAACAAAGGTGGCAAACTTATACTGCTGACGCCAAATATCAGTACATTTTTTACAATCATTCTTCTATTACTTGGGAAAATGCCGTCTTCTGGCCCGCACCCAGACTCAGATATACTCTTAAAAAATGAAGAGCTTATTAAAGTTAGTCATGACTGCATACAACCAGATTCCGAATCAGACACTCCTATTCACCGTCATCTAATTGTTTTTAGTTACAGAGTTTTAATAGGCTACCTTAAGATGATAGGTTTTAGCGAAGTAAAAGGCTCTGGTTTCGGACTATACCCATTTCCAAAATTCACCCAGCCTTTTTTTGAAAAGCTTGACCCTTATCATTGCCACCAAATGGTTATTACAGCACGAAAATAATCCTGCTCCATATATCATTTATCCAAAAGCAGCAATATGAAATCTATCATCGAAATGGCATCGACTTTCCCTCGAAAGAAAAATGATACCGAGCCAAAGTTCATTTATGAACTTTGCAAAAGACTTACATCTAACTTCAAAGTAATAGTATTAGCTCCGCACTCTCTAGATGCAAAAACAGAAGAAACTATTGATGGCATAGTCGTTAAACGGTTTAAATACTTTTTTAGTAAAATGCAAAAATTGGCCTATGATGGTGGTATCGCAAACAATATAAAAAATAATCGTTTAGTTGCACTATTGATACCTTTTTTTCTATTTTTTAACTGTATTGCTCTTATTAGAATATTAAAAAGTGAAAAAATTGACGCGATTCATGCACACTGGATCATACCTCAAGCGCTAGTGGCAATAATTGCCAGATTTATTTGCAACAAAAACGTTCCGATTTTATGCACTTCACATGGTGGTGATTTATATTGCTTTGACAACTGGCTATTTAGGAAGCTTAAGATCTTTATTCTTAAGCGCTGTGAAGCTATTAGCGTAGTCAGTTCTATGATGAAAGATGACATAGTCTCATGGGGTATAAATGCAAACAAAATCTCTGTTTTACCTATGGGAACCGATCTAAAAAATTGCTTTTATGACGATAAGTCTATACAAAAAAAAGACAATGGTATTTTATTTGTGGGTAGACTCGTTCCCAAAAAAGGGGTAAATGTATTAATCGAAGCATTAAAATATATTCCAGACACGATTACAAATTTTAGACTTGATATTGTAGGAGATGGCCCTGAAAGGCAAAATTTAGAAGAGCTGACTGTTAAACTAAAATTAAACCATAAAGTTCATTTCTTAGGCGCAAAAAAATATGATGAACTACCGGCTATTTATAGGCAATACCCAATTTCAATAGTTCCATCTATTACCGCCGACAATGGAGACAGAGAGGGTTTTGGTCTAGTCTGCGTTGAAGCCATTGGCTGTGGATGCTCAGTAGTTGCATCAAACTATGGAGCAATCACAGATATTATTGAAGATGGCAAAACAGGGATTATTGTTAAGCAGAACTCTCCTAAAGATCTTGGAGAAGCAATAACTTCATTACTTGTTAACCCTGATTTAGTCAGTAATATTTCAACAAATGCTATGAAGTCAGTGGCCAAATTTGATTGGACTTGCATCTCAGATAAATATTCAACGCTAATTGAAGAAATTATTTAATCCTATTTTTTATATACCAGCTGCGTTATCTGTTCAGAAACAAGTCCTATTAAAAATACTAATAATGATGCAGATAAAATAGTTGCGCTCATATTAGTAAACCTGCCTGCAGTAACAAATGTATAAAAATAGTACAAAACACCAGTTGCGAACAAACTGGCACTAATAGGTACAAACAGCTTAAGAGGGGAAAATAAGGTTCCAATCTTAAATATGATCAATAAAAACCTCATACCATCCTTTAAGACATTTATATGGCTTTTTCCAATTCTTTTATGGGCTATAATCGGGATATATTTAACCGCATATCCGGATCTAAAGAAAGCCATAGTACTGGTAGTTGGGTATGAAAAGCCGTTTGGCAGAAGGTGCAAAAACTCCAGAAACTTCTCTCTTTTTACAGCCCTGAAGCCAGATGTTAAATCCTCCACCTTTTGTCTGACCATCCATGATGCCAGTCTATTGTAAAAACGATTTGCAAATGACCTGCCAACACTCGCTTGCGATGTTTTATCTCTAGCTCCTACAACCATATCATAACCGTTCTCAATCTCTGCAACCAAACGTTCAATATCTTTAGGGTCGTGCTGTCCATCACCATCCATAAAAACAACAATATTTTTTGTAGCACACCTAGCCCCAGCTTTAATTGCCCCGCCATTCCCAAGACTGTATTTATTTATAATCTCTATTACATCATTTTTCTGGCATACTTCAGATGTATTATCTGTCGAACCATCGTTAACCACAATAATCTCAGCATCTGAATATAACGCTTTGAGTATAGGTAAAAAAGAGGCAAGGCCATTTGCTTCGTTTTTGGCTGGTATTACTATTGAAATATCTGGCATTCCTTGTCCTTAATATCTTAAATTCTTTTACTTAACTAAAATCAACGAGCCTAGCACTACTTTCTAATACCAAACTTTTGGTGATAACTATAATATCTATCAATTTTAGCCAACAGATATGCATTATCATAGTCTTTTTTATTCTCGTAAATCTCACTATATGTATCTTTGGCATCTTTAAAACGTTTAAAGGCAAACTGAATTTGAATCTTATTAAATAATACATTTAACTTTCTTGTTCCGGACTCAAAATCTGTAGCTTTAACAAAATTATTCATGGCAGACTCATAATTACCAGAATATGCTTCCAGTCGCGCAAGATAAACATAGACACTTCCGAACTCTCTATTCTCTCCTTCAATCCCATATAACAATAAATCCTTTACCTGTGAAAAAGAAACTGTTCCCAAACATTCGCCGTTATGCACTTTGTCTATCAGCGTTTCAAATCCGAGCGCAGCATATGGAGAAATTTGCCGATCTTTTACCCTATTTGCTAGTTCATGAAAAAAAACATCCGTTACTGCATTACCAAGATTGCAATCAATTAATAGCATATGCAATCCAGGTCCCAGATCCTCAGGTGTCAACTGCATCGCCCTTAATAAATAAGTTTTTGCCTCTTCCAAACGCCCCTCTTTAATCATAATATTAGCGTAATTATTTTGAACTCGGGCTGAATTTGGATGACTCTTTATTGCCTGCGAAATGAGCACCTTTTTATCTGACCATGAACTTACTCTTATAGCTGTTGTTACTGCCAAGCATATAAGTACAGCTATTACTATCATGACTTTTAAGCTATCTAGTATTCTTTTCCTTTCAACCAGCATTGATGTCAGAATCATTGCAGCGCCGACAACAGCAAGGTAATTTCGATGTTCAAACACCATTTCCAAAGGGAATATTGTTGATTCCATCAAATGGCAGCTAAAAAACCAAAACACACCTAACGCCAACAAAGGTCTTTTCTTTCTAATAATCCAAGCTAAAACCAAGGACGTTACCATTCCACTAACCATTATAAAGGTTGAAAAATGAAACTGTCGCTGAATTGGAAAGTCATCATGAAATAAGCTCATCACAGAAATGTCAGGTATAAATATCATTCTTAAATAAAAAAGAAGTACATGAACCTGCGTATAAATCCTATCTAGCATAGAATAATTGCGTATGTTGTAATTAAGCAAACTGGTAGAGTTAGCTAAAAAATAAATGCATCCTGATATTAGAGGGATGATAATTATCAAAATACAAAAAAAAGCATGTGCCTTTTTTGCTCTCCCTTCCGTGCATCTCATACGAAAAATAAATATCTCTATTATCGCAACTAGAATAATAGATAGCGCTGCACTTTCTTTGCTAAACAAACCGAGCAGTAAAAATGCAGGCGCAAAAACAAACAGTATCACACATCCCTGCCATACTTTGCGCTCCAACTGTTTCCTACCAAGCATGAAACTAAGAATGAACAACAATGAAAAAAGCACCGATAACTGCGTCATCCTCTGCACAACATATAGCACAGTACTTACTTGAATAGGGTGTAGCAACCAAAAACCAGCAATAAAAAACGGGACAGCCCAATATCTTTTTTTAGAATTTTGCTCCGTAAAAATTTGAAGTTGTGAGGCTATTAAATAAATCAAAATGCCACAACAGCAATGTATTAATAAATTATGCAGCTTGAAATAATAGGCTCCATCTTCAGAGCCTGAAAATTGCCACGAAATGGCAAATGAAACCGCACTCACTGGCCTGCCTAACATTCCGCTAGCATTAGAATCTGCGGCATATTTCAATGAGCTAAGGCTTAGATCACTAGTTCGCGTCTGCGGTATATTAATTTTGTCATCTAGTAAAAATGGGCCATTTAGCCCTTTGCAATAGACACCCAGACAAACCAATATCAGTAAAGAAATATATAGATGCTGACTGAACAAAGGCCATTTCAACTGCAATAACTTTTGCATTAAGCTCTTTCTATCCCTTGTTGTAAAAACATATATACTATCCTTTGTTTTTTGCCTAATTTATTGAAGAGCTATTTTCAGCCTCTATTTTCTTCCGCATATAAAAGCTTTCCATCTTCTTTATGTAATATGCTATATCACGCGTCTGCTCACTAAACTCCCTTGCCAAAGCAATAGTTTCCCAGCCTTCTTCGAACAATCCCATTTGAATTTGTCGTTGTAATAACATGCTTAATACTTGAGGAACAGTAGCATCCCTGACCAGTTCATATGCTTTTATGAAAGCCCTCTTTCCTGATTCAGGATCACCATCAAGAAATTCTACCTGCCCTAAATAATAGTAACTAACGCCGCTTTTTTTACCGCCACCTGCTATAAATTTCTGCATTAACTTTTTAACTTGGGCATTATCAATCATCCCCGGGCATATGTTTTTTTCCACAACACGAACCAGCATTCTGAAATTTGATAATACATACGGAGTAGCTCCTACATTTGAAATATTATTTTCCGCCTTTTTCATATAGTTTGCTGTATCCGCTCCATCTAAGTGACAATCAAGTACTGCAAGGTGCATATATACGCCAGCCATCTCATCATCCAAGATATTTTCAATATATTTTTTTGCTTCTGAGTACTCCCCTTTTTCAGCAAGCACATTTGAATAGTAAATATTTGCTCTTATAGACTCTGGGTGATCTTTTACTGAATAGTAATACAAAAGCTGTTCATCACCCCAAACTTCAACTCTCATTTTCGTTAAGCCAATCAGAATTAATATAGCAATCGTGCAGCCACTTAAAAATATCTTATCATTTATTAGTGATACCAAATATATAACGACCAGCAACGGCCCCATTAACGCCAGATAATTTCTATGTTCAAATACCAACTCAAGGGGAAAGATCGTAGACTCAATTGCATGACATGCAAAAAACCATAAAAAACCAAATATAATAATCGGGTGCTTTTTTCTAAGCTTCACCCCAACACAAAACAACAAGAAAAATATTAATAAATATATAACCGTCAGTATGGACACCCCTGTTTGCACCGGAAAATCATCATGGAACAGCCCCATATCCGACAAATCTGGCATTAGTATCATCTTTAGATAATAGGGAAGCACATGAATTTGGGTTAAAATTCGCTGCCATAAATCAAACTCTCTACCACTATAGTTTAAAAACTTATCAGTATTTAATATTAAAAATCCGCTCCCTAAAATAAGCGGCACAATAATCAGTACCCATAAAAATGCTGTATTGCTTTTTTTATCAAAATTCGTTGTGTAATCAAACCTGAAGACACATAACTCAGTTATTGCTAGCAACAATATCATCGTTGCTGCGCTCTCCTTACTTAGAGCTCCTAACAGCATAAACAATGGAATTAATAGAAACAACAACACAAACTTCACTATTTTTTTCTGCACAACCCCACATCGCGCTATACAATACATAAGTAATGCTAATATGCTAAATAGCGATGATAACTGCGCCATTCTTTGCACAACATAAAGCACAGTGCTAACAGACAAAGGATGAATCAGCCATGCAGACATGACGCACAATGAAATATAAAAATTAGTTTTGGATTTGCTCGCGTCAAGATAATTCAGCAATAAATTGATGACAGCTAAAATACCCAGCCCACATACCAAATGAATAATCAGATTATGTAACTTATATATATATGGCTGTGCAGGTACGCCAGCCCATATACTTGAAATAGCAAATGTAACTGCGCTAACCGATCTGCCCAAAAAACCACTCAGATTTGATGTTGCAGCATAAGTAAACGCCTCTAAGCTTGGTTCTGAGATTACTGCCTGAAGAACATTTATCCTATCATCCAATACAAATGGCCCCTGCAATCCATAGCTATATATAACAGCAACTATTACCAGAATACTTAGAACCAATGTTGATTTAAATAATTGCCTCCATATAACAAAACTGCTTTGATTTTTTCCCTTCAACATCGCACTTAGCTCACATCTTTCTATCCCTGAAAACAAAAAAGGCGCGCAATTGCGCACCTTTTTGGCACTTAATCTTAAGCTTGCCTATCTTCCGTCGCAAGTAGTTGGGAAGTATTCGGTACCTGCTGTTGCAGCACATCCCCAAATTACTCGCCCATTAGCACCACCATTTCCTGCAAGTGTACCAGAAATACGGGTAGTTCCGTTATTGATTGTACCTGTAAATGTAAGTGTAACATTTGTAGCGTTTGTGTAAGACCAGCCAAGGCTAAAGCCTGTAACATTTTCCAAATCAATATCCGTAACTGTTTCAACGCCAGCCCATGTTGTTAATTGAGGCATAACTCTTTCAACGTTATAATATGTAGCAACAGCTGTTTGCGGACCACCAGAAAATGCAATAGCCTCTGCAACCTTAGCCTGAGCAACATATCTTTGATATGCAGGTAGTGCTACCGCTGCCAAAATACCGATAATCGCCACAACGATCATCAATTCAATAAGTGTAAAACCTTTTTGTTGTCTTTTCATTTTGTCTCTCCTAATTAAGATCA
>QZLD01000097.1 GCA_004796385.1 Gammaproteobacteria bacterium
GATTATCCCAAGTGCTGCAAAGGCCAAAATCGCCAGACCTTTCTGATTGTTTAGCCGCACGTATCTCACTCCTCTTTGATAATTTTTAAGATTTAACACTGGCAAGCATAAAATCAGATAGATAAATAGTAAACGACAAAACGTTTAACCTCTGGAAAATAATGTAAAGTCTCTGTCATGAGGCAGCGTTTTTCATCTGAAATATATGGTAAAAAGAGATTCCCAAATGAAAAAAACTACATACAAAAGTCAGGCATTAACTGCTCTGCTTTTTTATTTCTGGTTACCACCAATCCTCAGCTCTCTGAAGTTTATGCTGTGGGATAGGTTTTGAATTAACAGCAGCTCTTATTAAAGCCGCAGGCATATATTCCAAATGAAATCGTCTATTAAAACGATAACAAAACTCTGCAAGATATCGAGGAAGATGTTTGCTGCTGATCGCATGATAAGTCCCATGGAGAAAGCGTTTAACATTTCCAAGAATGGTGTTTATCCAAGTGAATGCTTCAATCTGCGTACTTTGATAGCCACCGCCAGTGGTAATACTTATGTGGTTGAAGCCTGCTTTTTTTATTCCAGTAAAACCACGCAAACCATCAGAAAGGACAGTCTGGCAATTATGGAGGTGATTTAAGGCCCAGGAACGTATTTCTTCAGAAGAAAATGATGAAAGACGACTCAAGCGCATATGGATAGGATGACCAGCATTATTAGTTGAAACGGCAGCGATAAATGGTGTTTTCCCTGTTGCTCCTCGGCCTCTAACTCCATCATGCTTTTTTCCACCCCAATATGCATCATCAATCTGGATATTTCCAGTTAAGGGGTGTGCATCATCTTCGTTTTTCATCACTTGCTGAAGTTTATGCTTTAATCTCAACGAAGCATTAGCAGAAATGCCTAAAATCCTTGAAAGATTGAGTGAAGAAATACCTTTCTTGGATTGCGTGAGATAGTAGATTGCAAGAAACCAGACTGTTAAAGGAAGTTTAGTAGAGGCAAATATTGTGTTGCTGATCAGGCTACTCTGATATTTGCATTTTTTACATTGATATAAAGGTCTTGTACTGAGTTTTGAATATTGTTTTGAGTGGCATCGTGGACAGACAAATCCACTTGGCCAGCGGAGTCGAAATAAATGCTCTTGGCATTGTTGTTCGGTTCCATATTTTGCAATAAAATCAGGCAAACTCAAACCTTTTTGAAATTGAATTTTATTTTTCGGCATAATTTCCTCTTTTGTTTTAGAGTAATTATGCCATAGCCGGGGTGTCATATAGTGACGACCCTATTAAAAACTGATTTTCAGTGGTAACCAGATATCCTTTTATGCATTGTCCTTCTCATAAACGGGATTGCACTTTATCTCAAATTTCTTGATGCGAAACAGCTTCTGGAGATACGGGTAAAAGACAGAACACTTGAACTGGAAAAAGAGATACAGAAACATCAGATCACAGAAAAAGAATTACAGTATCAGGCCCAAAGACTTTCCATGCACGTACAACGAACTCCGCTTGGGGTTGTAGAGTGGTCTCCTGATTTTGAAGTAATAGAGTGGAATAAGTCAGCAGAGGATATCTTTGGTTTCACAAAAGAAGAGGTCCTTGGAAAGCGTCCATTTGGCTTTCTTTTGCCAAAAGAAGAAGAGCAAAATATTCATACCATCTGGGAGCACCTCCTCAGTGAAAAAGGTGGGGAACGATCTGTTAATTCCAACCTGACAAAGAGCGGCTCAATAAAGCCCTGTAGCTGGTACAACACTGCCCTTAAAGATTCCAATGGAAAGCTCATAGGGATCGCCTCACTGGTATTGGACATAACTGACCAGGTCAATGCCGAACAGAAAAACAAACAACTTCAACAACAGCTATTCCAGGCACAAAAAATGGAAGCTATTGGTAACCTTGCTGGTGGTATCGCCCACGATTTTAATAATCTCCTTCAATCCATCTCAGGCTACACACAACTTCTGCTCATAGAATGTGAGAAACGTGGTGAAAATTGTGACAATTTGAAAGGAATCGAAAATGTTTCAAGGAGGGCAGCCCTTCTAGTTAAAAAGATTCTCACTTTCAGTAGAAATATAGAAAGTACA
>QZLD01000155.1 GCA_004796385.1 Gammaproteobacteria bacterium
ATCCATTTGGGCCAGATGTTGCAGTTATTAAGGTAAAGAATAAAATGTTCGCCCTTCTTTGTGTGAGAAAGGGGGTTCCGCAGGTTAATCTTAAGTGTGATCCTGATGAGGCGTTCATGTTGAGAGATCTTTTTCCGGCAGTTCTTCCCGGATACCACATGAATAAGCTTCATTGGAATACGGTTATCTTTGATAAAACGATTCCAAAGGAAGAGATTATGGGGATGATGGAGAAATCATATCGTTTGGTTGTTAAAGGTTTGAAAAAGGCAGATAGAAACCCTCTTATGCTGCGATATGCGGATTTTTTTATTGATGCAGTTGTTTGAGTAAAGTATTTTTGCAATTGCATAAGCTATTTAAAAGTCGTGTTTTTTCAAAGACGATAAGGGGTTTTTCTCAATATTTCTCTTTCTTTTGACGTCATTATCTATATAATAATGCGTCCGTTTTCGCGCATTTGATTTGCGCGACAGGTAGGGGCGCTGGATTTTTGTATGCAGAAACCTGTCTGATCGAAGCCGGATATAATTACTATCCGGGCGCAAAGAATTTATATTTCAACACACAGCACTTGTTGCTTACCTAACGATAATCTTTATGGAGGTCTAAATATGATCCCAGGGACTTTACCGCCCAAACAGGGTCTCTACGATCCGAAAAATGAACACGATAGTTGTGGAGTAGGATTTGTAGCCGATATCAAAGGTAGAAAAAGTCACCAGATAGTAGCGCAGGGAATCCAGATTCTTGCCAGAATCGCTCACAGGGGGGCGCTTGGCGCAGATCCTCTTGTTGGAGATGGTGCAGGTATTCTGATTCAGATGCCGGACGCATTTTTCCGCTCGCAAAATCTTGATTTTACTTTGCCGGAAGAGGGTAAGTACGGCGTTGCAATGCTGTTTTTGCCGCAGGATAATGAAACACGCAAAGAGTGTGAAAAGATCCTTGTCGATTTCGTTGAATCTGAAGGTCAAAGTGTTATAGGTTGGAGAGAAGTCCCTACAATTAATAAGGGATTAGGTAAGGCGGTTATTGCCTGCGAACCTGTTATCAGGCAGCTGTTTATTGCTCAGGGCGAAAACTGCAAGGATCAGGATGAATTCGAGAGAAAGATCTACCTGATAAGAAAGCAGGCAGAAAACAAGATCAAAACAATAGACGCCAGAGATAAAGAGACATTCTATATCCCATCATTTTCATCTCGTACTATTAACTATAAAGGTATGCTTCTTTCAGATCAGGTAGACAAGTACTATCCTGACCTTCTTGATGAGAGCATGGTTTCAGCAATAGCCCTTGTGCATCAGCGTTTTTCAACCAACACCTTCCCTAAATGGGAACTGGCACACCCATTCAGAATGATCGCTCACAATGGAGAGATCAACACTGTTCGCGGCAATATCAACTGGATGAGAGCCAGATTGCGTTCTATGTCATCCAAGCTATTTGGTGATGATCTGCAAAAGATCTGGCCACTTATTCATGAAGGCCAGTCTGATTCAGCCTGCTTTGATAATGCTCTGGAGCTGTTAACCATGAGTGGTTACTCTATGGGCCACGCTATGATGATGCTTATTCCAGAGTCATGGGATGGCAATAATCTTATGGATGATACCAGAAGAGCATTCTACGAGTATCATGCAGCATTAATGGAGCCGTGGGATGGCCCTGCTGCGGTTGCCTTTACCGATGGCAAGCAGATTGGTGCAACCCTGGACAGAAACGGTTTAAGACCTGCCCGTTACCTGATTACCGATGATGACCTTATCGTAATGGCATCAGAGATGGGTGTGCTTGATATTCCGGAAGAGAAGATCGTTAAAAAATGGCGTTTGCAGCCGGGCAAGATGTTCCTTGCAGATCTTGAACAGGGAAGAATTATCGATGATATCGAGCTAAAAGAGCAGCTCTGCACATTAAAACCATACCAGGAGTGGTTGGATAAGAGTCAGATTAAGCTTGAGCAGCTGGCAGGTACACCGGCAGCGATGATCCCTGATGAGGATACTCTGCTTAAAAGGCAGCAGGCATTTGGCTATACTCAGGAAGATCTTAAGATCATTCTGACTCCTATGATTAATACAGGTCAGGAAGCAACTGGTGCGATGGGGGCTGATAATCCTCCGGCAGTTTTGTCAAACAGAGCCAGACCTCTGTTTAACTACTTTAAACAGAACTTCGCGCAGGTAACAAATCCGCCCATTGACCCTATCAGGGAAGAGGTGGTAATGTCACTGATATCACTTATCGGGCCAAGGCCAAATATTCTTGATCCTGAAAGTGCAGGTTCACTTATGAGGCTTGAAGTGAATCAACCCCTGCTTACAAATGGTGACATAGAAAAAATACGTCAGATTGAAGATCACTCCAATGGTGCTTTTAAAACAAAAACTCTTAGTATTTGTTATTCAGCAAAACATGGCGCCAAAGGTATGGATCACGCCCTTAATGAGCTGCTTAAAAATGCAAAAGCAGCTGTTGAAGAGGGTTATAACATCCTTATTCTTTCAGATAGAAAGGTTGACTCGGATAATCTTCCGATTCCTGCACTACTGGCTACCTCAGCGGTTCATCATCACCTTATCAGAAACGGCTTGCGTACTGAGTCAGGTTTGATTGTTGAGACAGGTGCAGCCAAAGAGGTTCATGATTACGCAATGCTTGCCGGCTATGGTGCAGAGGCGGTTAATCCTTATCTTGCCCTTGATACCTTGCAGGATATGCATAAAGATCGTTATTTCACCGGTGATTTCACTGTTGATGAGGTGCATCAGCGTTACATAAAAGCTATCGGTAAAGGTCTTCTTAAAGTTATGTCTAAAATGGGTATCTCCACCTATCAGTCATACTGTGGAGCACAGATATTTGATGCGGTTGGTCTATCCAGCAGCTTTATCGACAAATACTTTACTGGTACAGCTACAACTATAGAAGGTGTTGGTCTGACAGAGGTTGCAGAAGAGGCAGTGCGCTGGCATAGAAACGCCTATGGAAATAATCCTATCTACAGAGATATTCTTGATGTTGGTGGTGATTATGCATATCGTGAAAGAGGCGAAGATCACGCCTGGACACCGGAAGCGATCACTACATTGCAGAAGGCAACCAGAGAGAATAATAGTGGGTCATATAAAGAGTACGCAAAGCTCATTAATGAGCAAAATAAGGTTCTGACAAATTTCCGTGGTCTGTTTGACTTTAATTATGCAGATGTATCTATTCCGCTGGAAGAGGTTGAGTCTATAGAATCTATCGTGAAAAGATTCTCAACCGGCCCAATGTCATTCGGAGCACTCTCCTACGAGGCGCATTCAACTCTCGCTATTGCCATGAACCGTCTTGGAGCTCAATCCAATACCGGTGAAGGCGGCGAGATGTCTGAGCGTTACAAGCCACTTGAAAACGGAGATTCAACCAGATCTTCTGTAAAGCAGGTTGCATCCGGACGTTTTGGTGTGACTACTGAATATCTGGTTAATGCCGATGACATTCAGATCAAGATGGCACAGGGTGCCAAGCCGGGTGAAGGCGGTCAGCTTCCGGGGCATAAGGTTGATAAAACCATCGGTCGTGTACGTCACTCCACTCCGGGTGTGGCTCTGATTTCACCTCCGCCGCATCACGATATCTACTCTATTGAAGATCTGGCGCAGTTGATCCATGATCTGAAAAATGTAAATCCTAAATCAAGAGTCAGTGTTAAATTGGTATCGGAAGTTGGTGTTGGTACCGTTGCCGCCGGAGTATCCAAGGCGCATGCCGACCATATAACCATTTCCGGTCAGGATGGTGGTACAGCAGCTACACCTCTAACATCAATGAAGCATGCGGGTTCATATTGGGAGATCGGTTTGGCGGAAACACATCAGACACTTGTTATGAATCACCTTCGTGGTCGTGTCTGTGTTCAGGTCGATGGTGGTATGAAAACCGGGCGTGACGTTGCTGTTGCAGCACTTCTTGGTGCCGACGAATACTCATTTTCAACTGCGCCTCTCATCGTAGAGGGCTGTGTAATGATGAGGAAATGTAATCAAAACACCTGCCCTGTAGGTGTGGCAACACAGAATCCGGAACTGAGAAAGCGCTTTACAGGAAAACCTGAGCATGTTGTGAACTACTTCATCATGGTTGCACAAGAGCTTAGAGAGATAATGGCTAAGCTAGGCTTCAGAACAGTCAATGAAATGATCGGTCGTTCAGATAAGCTTAACAAGCGTAAGGCTATCGAACACTGGAAGGCCAGAGGTCTTGATTTTACAACCATATTCCACAGACCTGAGGTCGATGATTCTGTCGCGGTATATAACTGTGAGGAGCAGGATCATGGTCTGGATAAGGCTCTGGATAACAAGCTTATCGAACTTGCCAAGCCAGCTCTTGAGAATAAAGAGCCAGTTGAGATCGAGATGGCCGTCTGCAACGAAAACCGAACAGTTGGTACTATGCTTTCGGGTGAGGTAGCTATGCGCTACGGTTACGAAGGTCTGCCGGAAGATACTATAAAGATGAAATTCAGTGGTACCGCAGGCCAGAGTTTCGGTGCATTTCTTGCAAATGGCGTAACTGCCGAACTTGTAGGTGAGGCCAATGACTATGTAGGTAAGGGGCTTAGCGGCGGTAAGATAATTATTTATCCTTCTGAAAAAGCAAAAATCACCCCTGAAGAAAATATAATCGTGGGTAATACCTTGCTGTATGGAGCTACTGGTGGAAGCTGCTACTTCAGAGGTGTTGCCGGCGAGAGATTTGCAGTGAGAAACTCGGGTGCTACTGCTGTCATAGAAGGAGTAGGTGATCACTGTTGTGAATATATGACAGGTGGTGTTGTTGTGGTTCTTGGCTCTGTTGGCAGAAACTTTGCGGCCGGTATGAGCGGTGGTATCGCCTATGTGATTAATGAAAAAGGTGATTTTGAGGATTATTGTAATATGGCTCAGGTAGAGCTTGAGAATATTGTAGAAGAGGAGGTGCCTGCCGGCGTTGATCCAATGACGGATCATTTGCGTCACGATGCAGCTCGTCTGAAGGCAATAGTTGAAAATCACTATAAATATACGGGTAGTACTGTTGCCAAAAATATCATCGATAACTGGAAAGAGTATCTGCCTAAATTTGTTAAGGTTATGCCTATTGATTACAGAAGGGCATTAACTCAACTTCAGCAAGAGGCTGCAGCCGAAAAAGGAGGGCAATAACATGGGTAAGCCTACCGGATTTTTAGAGTTCCCTAAGAAAGACAGGGAATATGCTCCAGTTGAAGAGAGGGTGCAGGGAAATGATGAATTTCTTATTCCTCTGACCGAAGAGGAGCTTAACAATCAGAGTGCCCGCTGTATGGATTGCGGCACACCTTTTTGTCACAGCAAATGCCCTTTAAGTAATAATATTCCTGACTGGAACGATCTGGTTTACAGAGGGCAGTGGGAGAAGGCTTGCAAAGTATTGCATTCAACCAATAACTTTCCTGAGATTACAGGCAGAGTTTGTCCTTCGCCATGTCAGGAGGGGTGTACACTGAATATTGATCGCATGAGTGTATCTATCAGAACCATTGAGTGTGCAATCGTAGATAAAGGGTGGGAGCAAGGCTGGATAAAGCCGCAGATAGCTGATAAGCGAACAGAAAAGCAAGTGGCGATAGTTGGCGCAGGTCCGGCAGGACTTGCTTGCGCTCAGCAGCTTGCCCGGGCCGGTCATGATGTTGTTGTTTATGAAAAGAGCAGTCAAATGGGCGGTTTGGCGCGTTTCGGTATTCCTGACTTTAAACTCAATAAGGGATTGATTGACCGTCGCGTATCGCAAATGAAAGCGGAAGGGGTAAAATTTCACCCCAATACTAATATCGGCGTAGATTTTCCCGCTGCTAAGTTGCTTGATAAATATGATGCTGTTGTACTTACAGCAGGTGCAGAGAAGCCAAGGGACCTTCCTGTTGCAGGACGTGATCTTAAAGGTGTTCATTTTGCAATGGAATTTCTAACCCAACATAATAAACGAGTTGGTGGCGAGAAGATAGCAGAAGAAGAGATTTTGGCAACGGATAAAAACGTTGTTGTGATAGGTGGTGGCGATACCGGTTCCGACTGTATTGGTGTTTCAGTAAGGCAAGGTGCAGCCAGCATTACTCAGCTTGAAATTATGCCGAAGCCTCCTGAATATCAGGAAGGTGTATGGCCGGAGTGGCCCAATAAACTGCGTACCTCATCTTCACATGAAGAGGGTTGTGAGCGTATGTGGAGTGTTGCCACCAAGTCTTTTGAAGGTAAAGATGGCAAGATAACCGCAGTAAATGCAGTTAATGTTGAATGGTCTCAGGACGAAAATGGCAACTGGAATATGTCGGAAGTTGCAGGCAGTGAATTCCAGATCAAGGCTGATCTTGTTACATTGGCAATGGGGTTTGTTCATCCTGTGCATGAAGGTATGATCGAAGAGCTTGGAGTAGATCTGGATAGAAGCGGCCATGTTAATGCAAATATGGAAGACTTCGGAACATCTATTCCAAAGGTGTTTGCAGCTGGTGATATGCGTCGCGGACAGTCACTGATCGTGTGGGCGATTCGTGAAGGACGCAAGGCCGCTCATGCAGTCGATAAATTCCTTATGGGTGAGAGCGAACTTCCACAGTAACTCTTTAGGTTTTTCCTGCTGGTAATTATGATTTATCAGCAGGGAAGACTATTTTCCTATCTCAACAAAATAATATCCTGAAAATATATTTTATTATCACCTGTCTATGAACCAACGCACTTGAAGTTTAGCTGGTAGTGTGTGTATTGTTTTTTGATTAGATGGTAGCTATTTTCTACATGACTCATCTTGCTGCGAACAATTAGTCCAGGCTCTAAATCCCTATTCTTTTTTTCCTTGATAAGCATTAATTGTGCATTTGCCGATTCTGTATCAGTAAATCCAGAATATCTTGGAAAAGAATACATTGCCGGGGAGTTGTTGATTAGGTACAAAGCTGGTTCGCTTGATAGCAGGCAAGCCAGAACAGTAAATTCTACAAAAGATACATGGCTTAAGGATATTGGGGTAAAAAGTTATGATCATATATTTAAAAGTAATTCTCGTGAACAAAGATCAGCATCATCAGGGTTAAAGAAAATTGAGCGAATAATAAAAGTAAAAGTTGATCCAGATGCAGATATCTCCGAACTTATCGAGCAAATTTCCCAAAACGAAAATATTGAATTTGTTGAGCTGAATTAAACCGTAAAAAAGCTCGAACTGCCAACTAATGATGAATATCTTAATGAGCTTTGGGCATTTGATAATACTGGCAGTAACAATCAGGATGAATATTCTGATGCCACTGTTGGTGCAGATATAGAGCTGTTTAGCGCATGGAAAATAGAGGATGGCTCTAGTAATGAAGTGATTGTTGCTGTCCTGGATGATGGTAATGGTTATATTGATGATGTAAATGGTTATGACTTTGCAGATCAGGATAATAATCCAAATCCAATGGAGCATCATGGAACTCATATTTCCGGAACAATTGCAGGGGTTGCCAATAATGGTATTGGGGTGGTTGGAGTTTCTCAATATGCGAAATTAATGGCGATAAAAACCTGGAGCGATGAAGACGACAGCTCTACTGCAGCAACTGTTGAGGGTTTAACTTATGCGGTAGATAATGGCGCCAGAGTTGTAAATATGAGTCTTAGTGTTCTGGATTCTCAATCTCTTCAAGATGCCATAGAGTATGCCAACGAAGAGGGGTATTAATTGTTGCAGCAGCAGGAAACGACGGTGTTGATATTGATGCAAGTGGATTTTGGTTTACTTCAAACGAAGCATATCCTGCAAATTATGAAAATGAAAACATTCTGGCTGTTGCTGCTTCCGGTCACAAAGATGAATTGACAGACTTTTCTAACTATGGAGTAACAAGTGTTGATGTGGCGGCTCCAGGAGAATATATATTAAGCACCATTCCTGATAATTAATATGCTTATGGGAGTGGAACATCTATGGCGACACCAGTCACAGTTGGTTTGGTGGCTCTTCTTTTTGCACAAGATCCGGCTAGAGATGCAGCTGATGTCGAAAACATAATTATGGAAAGTGTAGATAAAATCAGTTCAATGGATGGCAAAATTGTTAGTGGAGGAAGGATAAATGCTTATTCCGCATTAATATATGATGGAGAAGGAGAAGGAGAAGGAGAAGGAGAAGGAGAAGGAGCAAGTGAGCAGACAGGGGGAGGGGGATCTGGTAGTG
>QZLD01000182.1 GCA_004796385.1 Gammaproteobacteria bacterium
GATCTCGGCGGGGTGAGGCTGATTATTTAGGCCTCCGAAAACGATGAAAAAACCTGTCATATACAACAAAACAGAAACACTTATCACTGTCTGTCAGGTTTTCTTCATCACCGGATATAACATTTATGTTTTTAAGCTTAACACCGGCAACCATACAGGTTTTAACTTAAACATCATTATCTGGATGGAATTGGCGCTAATTATCTTCCTGATATTCACCGCCATTAAAAAACAGACAAAGAAAACAATAACCGATAAGAAGTGGCTGGCAGCAATGATTTCAACACTGCTATCTACTGCAACTCTGCTTTTATATAACCACTTCGGAATAATGATGAACTATGAAGCCTGGGTAAAACAGATACATTGAATGCAACCTATACCAAATTAACCGGAATTTTCAGGTCAACGAATATTATCAACCTTAACCCAGATATCGATATCTTCAGGACTAATTGCTTCGCTATAGTTCTGATCAAAAGCACTGGACGAAAAAGATAGCTTTACCCAACTACCCTCTTTGCAATATATGGATGTCATTACCTCATGTTGATGCGATTTCAGAAAAGAGGTCCTTCCTCCCAAAAACGGAGAAACATTAAGAGCAAGATTATCACCGCTCATGCGCTCTATAGTCAGATAAAACCCCTGTTTGTAAAGCCTGTAAACAATCTCTTCTCCAATTACCTTTTGGGTTTTTTCATCAACTTTAGTTCTTTTAATCTTAACTTTTGTATCATTGCTTATCTTTATAAAACGAGTCTTATCTTCTGTAGCCGCAATCTGAGAAGAAGGCTTATCCTGTTCCCCAGATTTGGAATATTTAATATTGCCCTTTGTTGAATATTTGCCGTCAAATCTAACGCCGCCCTGCCTGCCAACAGGAACCAAACCATTAATCTCATAACTGCTTTTATAATTCTCCACCTCCTTACGGTTAGAGATGGAGACCACATACTCCTGAACAGGCCTGTCCAGATCGGTTAACACATTTTCAAGATTTAAAATATCTTCTCTGCTTGCCCTGAAAAGCAAAGCACCATCAACAATGGAAACCTTGGACTCCCTGCTTAACAGAGGAGAAATCTTATTCAGAATCTCTTCAGCCGTCCTGAATTCAGGCTGATACTTATCAGCGTACAGCTCAACAGCGTTTGAATAACAACTCCCGAAAAACAGACAACAGACCGAAAGAAACCTAGCGAATTTCATACTCATCCCTTTTATAAGAAATTATTAAAATACTTTTATTTTGATGATCGCGAATTTTAGCACACCTGAAAAAATTATCCAGATAACCGCTACCCGGTTTAGATAAAAGTCATTTTGATTCCGGCTTTTGCTGCAAAGAATACAGCCGTAAAGCTTTTATCTTATTAAAATAATAACGTTTACCTCATAGCAGCGCACAAAACCGTATCGCAATACCAACATACAAAATTTTAAAATATATATGCCGTCATTCCTGCCGGACTTAATTTTCAACCCTGCTTACATTTAACCCGATTAATACTCTGAAGGTGTAACAACCTCCACTGCACCACTTAAATCACTTTTAGCTTTTTTACATATTATTTCCTGTGGATCTTTATTCTGCATTTTAATAAGCACACCATACCGATCAATTATGCTGGATTTATCCTCTTCGTTATTATATTTATAAATTTCATACTCCGTATTACCATCACTGAATTTTATCGTATTACTGGAAACCATAGCCCGAGAATAAACTTCTCGCTTAAAATCATTTGCAATAGTTCCTCGATATTTGCTTTGCAGCTTTTTGTTTCTGTAGTTTTCAAAAAGCAGCGTCTCCTCGTTTACCCCACAGAGAATAAACTCCTGATTACCTGACTCACAATAAAAAAACTGTTTACCGGCATTGCGACAACTCTTTATCTCTGCCGCAGAACTATCCGCCTTGGTTTTAACTTTACCGGAATTATCAACATTAGAATTTACTTCAGCACCACCGACGCTCAACGCCGCAAAAAGAGCTATACCGCATAACAACCGAATTAATTTCACTGTTTGACACTCCTGTTTTTGCTTTGAATATTTTTCACTATGGTTTTGGCAAAAAGCATTATAATACATAAATATAAATACCATTTTTTGCTATTTTTTCAAATTTGGATCTGTATGTTTCAGAAAGCGATATTTGGGAGAAATCTACAATTTTTTCAACCATTTTCTCTTTATATATTGGCGTTGGCGGGATAGCTTAAATACTTCTGTTGATAAATCAATGGGGCAAACAAAATTGGCTCTTCTGAAGAGTATTGATTGCATTAATCAATGAAAAATCAGAAAAACAGCAAAAAATATCAAAGAATACAACTTGAAATTATTGTGCAAAATAATATATCTTAGATCACCTGATTTAGATGAGATTCTCTGCAGACATCCTAGTTATTGAATTAACAGGAATCTGCAGATAAACAACATGGAACTGAATTTACTATGCTGATCAATGGACATGCTCAAAAACACGACGCCATTAGACTCATGAGTAATGAGTAATAAACACCACACAAACATTAAACTTACAGGTAATACAAATGAAACATGAACACATTGTTGAAAAGGGCCAAACCCTATCCAGAATAGCTACAATACATAAAACCACCGTCGACGAACTTATGCGCTTAAACAAGGATACAATCAAAAATCGGCATAACATTAAAACCGGCCAACGCATCATATTACCTTCAACAGAACAAAAAACGGCAACCCCACCGAGTCAATCAAAACGCGAACATATTGTTCAAAGCGGTGATAGCTTATCTAAAATAGCCAAGATGTACAAAGCCTCACTAAAAGAAATCATTAAATTAAACAAAATTAGAAATCCTCAACTTATTCGCCCTGGACAACACATTGCTTTACCACCAGAAGGCCAAAAAATCGCCAACACTTCCGGGAGTCGACCTTTAGGACCGGTTCCCCTTAAATTTCTTGATACTATTCAAGCTGGCGCAGCGCTTCCAGACTTCTTAATGTTACCAGAATATCAAACGTCATATGTACTGGCGCGTCCATTCCTAACATGCGGAAAATTTAATCGTAATGTATTTTTTGATGAATATAAAACCCAGTTTGGAGGCATATTAAAACCTGAACAAACAATTGCCCTAAATCAACTCTTGGATTTTTTTGAGGCAGATAGCGAAACCACATGCCTTAGACAAATTGCCTATATGCTTGCAACTACAAAACATGAAACCGGGCATACATTTGAACCAATTTATGAGCGAGGCAGAAAATCATATTTTAATAAGTATGATCCCGTATTAGCTGCTACTCAAGATCAACGCGATAAAGCAAAGAGACATGGAAACAAGACCAAAGGCGATGGCTATACATATCGTGGTCGCGGATATGTGCAACTTACATGGAAAGATAACTATAAAAGAGTTGGTCAACGCCTTGGCTACGGTCTTCAGTTTGTCAAAAATCCTGATCTGGCTCTTAAACCCGAAATAGCCTATAAAATCATGATATATGGATTTAAGACGGGAGTATTTACTGGCAAAAAATTGAGTAACTATGTAACAGATACAAAAAAAGATTATTATAATGCCAGAAAATGTATTAACGGAATAAACAAAGACACTGGAAAACTTGATCATGGGGAAGATATTGCTGACTATGCCGAGAAATTTGAAAGAACTCTTGCTGCATCAATTGAAAAGTAGTCGCAAAAACCTAGTCAGAGCTATTACTATTTAATAGGAATATTATCTGCTGTTCTCTAAACATAATTTGAGAACGGCATTTTTAAAATAATTGTATTTAAGGAGATTTTCATGAAGTATTTTATTATCCTGCTTTTCTCTGTTTTTGCTCATACCTCCATAGCCGGAGTTAAACAGAAAGACTGTAATCACTATTACAACTACTGCGATGGATACGTTACCACTTATGAGATTAAAGATAAAAACGTAGCAAACTACTCTTGGGTTGAGAGAAAAGATGATCTTAAAGCAAATTATTTAACCCTGAATATTCGTTATAAAAACGGTGATTTAGCTGTAATTGAACATGTTTACAAATACAAGAATTGCTACATCATCACCATTAATTATTATGTCACCGACAATCGGCTGGAAGAGATTAACGATACCAAAA
>QZLD01000265.1 GCA_004796385.1 Gammaproteobacteria bacterium
AAAATGCTGCCGTGAACCATTCGATGTTTCTTATATAATAATGTTGATTATTATGGATTAACTACGTTTTGCGCCAAAAAGGAGTTAGCCATGAAATCAGGTGGTTTAAAAATAATAAATAAAGAAATCGGTTTTAACATTGTTCATTTATTTTTTGCTTTTGCCTTTTTTTTACCTATGTCTGAAAAAGCTTTTGCAGATTCATGTTCTTCAGTAACTCAGGATTGTGATGCTCATATAGCTCAGGGATTAGCTGCTGAGTCAGGTGGTTTCTGGTGGACTTCGACTGATGCAACAGGTGATGGAAATAGTTTGAATTGTTATTCCTGGAGCCCAGATACTTTGTATATTGGCAGTGACGGAAAAGGTTATACATCTGACCCGGGTGATTGTTCTGTCGCAGAAGGCTCCAGTGAGGGCAGTGCAGAAGGCTCCAGTGAAGGCAGTGCGGAAGGCTCCAGTGAGGGCAGTGCGGAAGGCTCCAGTGAGGGCAGTGCAGAAGGCTCCAGTGAGGGCAGTGCGGAAGGCTCCAGTGAGGGCAGTGCGGAAGGCTCCAGTGAAGGCAGTGCGGAAGGCTCCAGTGAGGGCAGTTCGGAAGGCTCCAGTGAGGGCAGTGCAGAAGGTTCAGGTAGTGGTGGTACTTATAGCGTAACATTGACAGTAGAGCCCGATACCAATGGCGATCTTAATGGTAATTTCGATAGTGATCTGGACGATGCCGTTTTTTCTAAAATTGATAGCCTGACGATTGATTCCGGGTTATCGGAGACGTTTCAGGTTAATGCTGCCAGTGGTTATATAATTCAGGAGGTTGTAAGTGGCGATACTACAAATTGCCCGCTTTCAGTGCTTTCGGGGGGTACTAATGCAATAAGGACATATACGATTTCAAATGTTAATGCCAGCTGCACAATTACAGCAAGATTTCTAATAAATATTTCTACTCCCGGGGCATGGAGAGGCGCAACATCAATGATTACGGGAAGCTCTTCTTCTTTTGATACAAAAGAGGTAAGGCCAAATATTATTCTGCAAATGGATGACTCTTTTCTTATGAATAGTGAGGTGCAATGGACCGCAGCGGCAATAAGTAGTTTAGGAAAGCAGGTGTTTGAAGATCTTAGTAAAGTTGGCTCAGAGATGTTTATTAATCCACGAGCGTCTCAGTCTGTAAACAATGTCTATGGAAAAGGTGCCGGATATGAAGCTCTTAGTAGCGACTATAATGCCTTAGCATTTAATCCTGATATTGACTATTACCCATGGTCTGGAATAGATCCTACGACAGGATCTGCTTATGCTAATCGTCATTTTGTCTGTTACTACAGGCAGTCAAGTGATTCATCAAATACAGCAGAAGAAAATATGTATTGCCCAAAATATTTTGTGGGTTTTGATAATACCTTGCAAGGTCAGGACTGTTCGCAGCTGAATAGTGATAGTGCTACGACAAATTCAAAGTACTGTGTTTTAAGAGATTGCATGGCGGGTGCAGCTCAAGATTCTAATATCCATGGCTGCAAGGAGTTTGTACCAATACATCCTACAACAACATATTCCGAATTAGGTCAGATCGTTGATGTAATCGGAACCAGTAACTGTACCTACACATATCCATGGCAAATGTCGCCGTATGGGCCTTGTTTAAGCTGGGAAGCATGGCAACACTTCTTCCCTCAATTTCCAAGCGGAACAGCTTATGCCACCAGCCACTGTCCCGGTTGCACGTTATCTGATTTAGCCTCATGTCATACAAATACGTTAACATCTGGTTTTTGCCACGATATAAAAAATATGACATTTCCTGCCGGACAAATTGATCCTGGTACAGGATTGCCAACAGGTACAATCGTAACTTATAACCCATTCACATATACCTGTGCTGTTCTAAATTCGCAGGGGCAAGCAATATGTAATACAGGCCTAGTTAACAGGCCATATACCAATATCTTGCGAAAGTATGATTTGTTAACTCACAGGTATACTGTTAACCAATCCGGCACTTTAGTAACAAAACTTGTATCTATGCAAAGTGAAGAAATCCAACAGCGTTATGCCAACTGGTTTACTTACTATCGCACCAGAGGACATGTTCAAAAGGCAGCTCTTTTACGGTTTATATACGCATCAACTGAAGAGAGGATAGGGTTGTCATCAAATCAAAACATCGCTTATGATCCAACTTCTCAGTGGATATACAGTAGTTCTGCTTCCGGTAATATTCTTGATCCAGCCTCCATGAGTATTGCTGGGAATAAGGCGGCAATGCAGGAGGCTATTGCAAAAGCAAACTATCCATTTAAAACAGCTGGGGATACTTTGGAAAATTTAATAGTTAACGGCACAGATAAATCATCAAAATACTTTAAAGATAACGAAGCTTATCAATACAAAGATTTTTCCGACCCATCCAATCTGGATGAAGATGATACCACTAAAAATTGCAGACAAAACAACGTAGTGGTTTTTACCAGTTCACGGTGGAGTGATAATTCGTTCCCATCTACAGCTACAAGTGCAGCAGGTTCTGGTGGGAAAGCTACCACCTATGCCTCTTTATCAAATGTTGCAAATAACTATTATGATTTAGATATGTTTTCACAACTTGATGATTATGTGCCGGTAACAGGAACATACTCCACCAATACAGGGCAGCATGTGAAATTATGGATTGCCTATATGGGGCCTAAAGGCTCTAATGATGAAACCAGTCAATATCTGAATCCAAGCTATGTAAATCCGGCCCCCGGCCTTACCACTTATGATGCTTTTATTGATGATATGGCGCAGGCAGCAGTTACCGGCAAAGGCGGTTTTTACAGAGCAATGACCCTTTGCGACGCGGTAAATCTATTTAGCTTTCCGGGGGCGAACAATGACATGCTTGACTGGATAAATGCGAATAATCAAGCAGATTATGAGGCTTGTCAGGCAGGATCAAATGATCCGGCACCGGCAGTCAGGGGTATGAGGATATCCTGGAAAGAGCTAAAAAGACATTAATCACTAACTATCTGTTAGACCAAGTGTTTCGGGGATTTTTTGGGGAGATGCAATCTTTATACGCTTGTGTCTCCCGGTTTCGCCGCTGAGTATGGTTATTGACGATTTGCTGACTCCAAATGATTTAGATAAGAATTTGATTACGGCTTCGTTTGCTTTGCCATCCACAGGAGGAGCTGTGATCTTAAGCTTAATTTCCCCTTCCTCCGGCTCAAAAAACTTATTTATACTGCTCTTGGGTTGAACTTTTATCTTTAATATAAGATCGCCATCCTGCCATTTGAACCAATTTTCATTGCTCATATTATTTCCAGAAGCCGAAAGTATAAAGGTGAATTCTTTCAATAAAGATGCTGCAAGCCATTAGCAGAACCATGGCGATCATACTGGAAAAGTCGATGCCGCCGGTTGCAGGCAGCCGTTTTCTGATAGGGCGTAAAAACGGTTCAGTGATTGATCTTAGAATCGGGGTTACCGGAGAATAGGCTGCTGTTTGTACCCAACTTAGAATTGCCTGAAGCAGGATCGCAAAAAAGAACAGGTTCAACACGGTCTTGATTAAATGCAGCAATGTGCTTAGCAGTAATCCGGCAAAAGGTAACTTCTTGGCTGTGAAGATGTTGTTCAGGTAATAATCCAGGGCAAGAAAGGCGAGCATAATAAGATATGCTACCAGAATAGAAGCTATATCCATACCGCGCCATCCGGGAACAACTTTTCTTACAGGTTTTAATACCGGAGTTGTGGCTTTAACCACAAATTGTGCTACCGGATTATAAAAATCTGTCCGGAAATACTGCATAAAAAAACGCAACATTATTATGGTCACATAAAGCGTTGTCGCAATCTGTAGAAGATAGCTAAGGGCATCTATTAGAGCTGATAGGATTCCTGCCATTATTTCACCTTGTCAAAATCATCTGCCAGTTCCTGCGAACGTGAATAAGCTGCATTAACTGCCTTATCAAAAACTGTACCGATACCATCAGCCTGAAAACTGGCAATAGCCTTTTCTGTTGTGCCGTTTGGAGAGGTAACATTTTTACGCAGGGCTGCCGGAGCAGTTTCATTAATCTGTGCCTGAGCCATTGCAGCTGCTCCCAGGGCTGTACCTATTACCGCTTTGGTTGCACTCTCTTTGTCCAGTCCCAGACCAATCGCGGAATCAATCATTACCTCCATAACCATAAAATAGTAGGCAGGACCACTACCGGAAATGGCGGTAATTGTATCCAATAACCTTTCCTCTTTTACTATTATGTCGGTACCGACGGCAGACATAATCTGTATGGTTTTTTCTACCTTCTCACTTGCAGTGTTCTGTTCAGCATAGATGCCGGTAACACCCTTGCCAATCAATGATGGTGTATTGGGCATGGTTCTGATTACAGTAGCATTTTCACCAATCCATCTTTTAAGGGTTGATTGCTTTATTCCTGCAGCAATAGATATGTAGAGTTTGTTTTTCAAGTTGCGAATCTCAGGTGATAGAGCGTCTATTATATCGTGCATTACCTGTGGTTTAACTGCCAGCACGACAATATCGCATACCGAAACCAGTTCTGCATTTGAGTTCAGGGTGTTTATGCCGAATTTTTCTGATATATCCGCCAGTTTTGCGTTATCAGAATCGGTTGCGTAGATTATCTTGGGATCAAAATCACCGCTAACCATCCCACCAATAATACTTGCAGCCATGTTGCCGCAGCCGATAAAACCTATCTTTTCCATAAATCAAACCTTTTTTGT
>QZLD01000099.1 GCA_004796385.1 Gammaproteobacteria bacterium
AAACGCTATCAGCGCAAACTGGACAGAGCCAGATCAATCTACGACGCCAAGGTTCTACAAGCTCTAAACAATGCCTGGCGCAGACTGAAAGGCGCTTCATACATAAAAAACCCAAAATGCGTTGTATACTTCACCATGAAACCAGATGGTTCAGTAATAACCAGCAGTGTTAGAACAATCAAGAGCAGTGGTGACAAACGCTATGATGACTCAGTAACAGCAGCCGTTAAAGCTGCCTCACCGCTTCCAATACCTTCCGATCCGGAGCTATACAGCGAATTCAAAGAGTATGAAATAACATTTGAACCACCCGAATAAACAATGCAAGAACGAACACAATAAAGGAAATTTTTATATGGTCTATTCAAATAAAAGAAAATTATCCATTCAGCACATGCTGTTTTTGTTCTTTATTTTTACAATCACATTAAACACCGAAGCCGCCCCCAGAAAACTCACCGTAACCGGAGGCAAAGAGGTAGTCCAATCTATTGCCATACCCGCATTTGAGTGGATGGGCAACGGCAACGGTCCTAATGTGGATATCGCCTATGTACTCAATTCCGATATTGGTCGTAGCGGCCTGCTTGACCCCATCCCTCCATCAGATTTTAAATCCACCCCTTCATTCGGTGGAGCAGTACGTTTTGCAACATGGAGAACAATCGGTGCCGACTATCTGGTTCTTGGCAGAATCAAAACATTTGGCGCAAAAGGCTATAGCATAGAATATGAGCTGTTTGATATATATAACGGTGACACCATAATCTCGGATACAGTTGAAGTTGAAAGCGCCGACTACCTGCGAACCGCCTGCCACTTGATCTCAGATATTATCTACGAAAACCTGCTTGGCAGAAAAGGGCCTTTTTACACTCGCATTGCCTATGTAGGAATCACAGAAAACTTTGCTCAAAAAATCGACTTTAAAAAACAATACCAACTATATATTGCCGATTATGACGGAGAAAACCGTCAACCTATACTTACTTCTTACTCCCCAATAATGTCACCTGTCTGGTCACCGGACATGAAAAAGGTCGCCTATGTATCTTTCGAAAAACGCAAAAGCCGCATATATGTTCAGAATGTCGAAACCAGGCAACGCAGACAGATTATGGGATTTCGTGGCATAAACGGCTCGCCAAGCTGGTCACCTCAGGGGGATAAATTAGCTATAGTACTCTCGAAAGACGGTAACCCTGAAATATATATTGTCGATCTGCACAGTAATGACATGATCCGACTAACACATAGCCTCGGTATCGACACCGAACCGGTATGGACTCCTGACGGCCGCAATATCATCTTTACCTCTGATCGTGGCGGCAGTCCGCAAATCTACAGCAAACCCACAAAAGGCGGCAAAGCTAAAAGATTAACCTTCAGTGGCAATTACAACTCTAACCCTGCAATCTCACCGGATGGCAGCCTGCTGACCTTTGTCCATCGAGACAGCAATCGCAATTATAAAATCGGCCTGCTCAACCTGCATACAGAATCATTTAAAACACTGAGTCATGGCCCTATGGATGAATCCCCCACATTCTCACCCAATGGCGATATCATCATTTTTTCATCCAAAAGAAAAAACCGCATGGTACTTAAAAGCGTCAGCCGTAATGGTGAAGCAGAAAAAGACCTCAACCTAAGTGGCTTTATGACACAACCGGACTGGGGTTCATACGAAAGATAACTAAGCAAAAAATATGGAGCTACAAATGAGAAATCTAAAACTATACCTTTCTGCAACAATTGCCGTACTTGTACTTATTGGCTGCGGCCCTAAGCCAAAACCTGATGATAGCAATAATGTAAGAGGCAAAGGCAACAGCGAGCAAAACGCACAAACCAGTGGTGTTTCCGGTAAAAATGGAATAAAACAGGGAAATAGCGGACTAACTGATGAAGAATTATATGAATCTCAATTCGAAGAAGACGCCCTCCTGCCTAAAGAATTTAAAGATCCAAGCAATCCCCTGTCGACAATGAAAATCTATTTTGATTATGACAGCAGCACTATAAAAGAGAAATATCATCAGGTAATTTTGGCACATAGCGAATTTTTAATGGCTAATGAAGGCTATGCTCTTTTGATTGAAGGTCACACAGATGAAAAAGGAACCCGAGAGTACAATATCGGCTTGGGCGAACGCAGAGCCAACGCAGTAAGAAATATGATTGAGCTTCAGGGAGTTTCTCCTGATCGCATAAAAGTGATCAGTTATGGCGAAGAAAAACCAGATTCAGTTGAACAAGATGAAATTTCGCAATCGCAAAACCGCCGAGCAATTCTTGTCTACACCAAAAGATAACAATATCAGAAGGAGGGATTATCAAATCCCTCCGCTACCAACATAAATCCAACCATCTCATAAAATAAGCACCAAGCCAAATCTTGACATTGTTACATTTTCACATCAATAATTAGAGGGTGTATCACTTAAAATAGTCATATTGGGGTTTCATGTCAGAAGTATCAGAAAGTAATATTATCCATCTTAAAATTCCAGGAAAACTAATGGAAAAGCTTTCCTCAATACTGAAAGATTATCTTGAACATAATGAAATTGAAATTATAGAAAATGCTTTTGCATTTGCCGAACATGCCCACAAAGAACAAAAAAGAAAATCCGGGGAGCCTTATATAACCCATCCGATTGCTGTTGCTACAATACTTGCAGAAATGCACATGGATGGAGAAAGCATAGCAGCAGCAATACTACACGATGTCCTTGAAGATAGCCCTACAACCAAAGGCGAAATGATAAGACTTTTTGGGCAAAACATTGCCGATCTGGTCGATGGTGTTACCAAACTGGCAAAAATTCAATTTGAAGACAAGGCTGAAGCTCAGGCAGAAAACTTCCGCAAAATGGTCATGGCAATGGCAAACGATATCAGGGTTATCCTTATAAAGCTCGCTGACAGACTACATAATATGCGTACACTCGGCTCAATGCGGATTGATAAACGCAAACGCATAGCCAAAGAGACAATAGATATCTATGCGCCTGTTGCCAACCGACTCGGCATGAACAGCATCAGAGTAGAACTCGAGGAACTCTGTTTTAAAAGCATCTACCCTATGAGATCAAGAGTATTAAAAGAGAGGGTAGATAGGGTTCTGGGCAATCGCAAAGAGATAGTAAAAAAAATAAAAGAGACTCTTGAACAAAGACTTGAACAGGAAAACATCTCAGGAAGAGTTGTTGGCAGGCAAAAACATATCTATAGCCTCTATAAAAAAATGGCCGATAAAGGCCTGTCATTTGCAGAAGTGCTTGATGTGTTTGCCTTCAGAGTCATCGTTAACAATGTAGATACCTGCTATCGCACACTGGGAACGGTACACAACCTCTACAAACCAGTTCCCGGCAGATTTAAAGATTATATCGCCATTCCCAAAGCAAACGGTTACCAATCACTTCACACAGTTCTTTTTGGCCCAAGAGGAGTTCCAATCGAAATTCAGATCCGCTCAGAAGATATGCAGAAAGTAGCCGATTCAGGAATTGCCGCTCATTGGCTGTATAAGGCTAAAAACGACTCCGGCAGCAACAGCAATGCCCATGAAAGGGCAAGAGAATGGATAAGAGGACTTCTGGAAATGCAACAGAGCTCAGGTAGCTCACTCGAATTTATAGAAAGCGTTAAGATTGACCTGTTTCCGGATGAGATATATGTTTTCACCCCCAAGGGCGATATTATTGAATTACCCAGAGGAGCCACATCTGTCGATTTTGCTTATGCCGTCCACTCCCATATTGGCGATAAATGTTTGGCGGCAAAAGTAGATAGACGACTGGTGCCTTTACGCACCCCTCTTGAAACCGGGCAAACAGTAGAAATAATTACCGCGCCGGGAACAAAACCAAATGCCTCCTGGCTTGATTTTGTTATCTCTGCAAAAGCCCGATCAGCTATCCGGCACCACCTGAAAAAATTAAAACAGGAAGACGCAGTAGCTCTTGGAAGAAGACTGCTTGATAAAGCTCTTTACTCATTAGAATCGTCTCTTGACACTGTAGACAATAATGATCTTACAACCTTTCTGGAAAGCCTGGGCCTGACAGATCTGGATGAATTACTGGAAGACATCGGACTTGGAAAAAACATCCCGATATTAGTAGCAAAAAGACTTATAGATCCAGGGCATGAAAACGATACTCGTCGCCCGGAAAATGAAAGACGTAGCAGCAACCGCGGTAAACCGCTCATGCTCAAAGGAACAGAAGGAATGACTATTTCATTTGCCCGCTGCTGCATGCCTATACCCGGAGACGACATAGTCGGCTTTGCCAGTAGCGGCAGAGGTGTAGTAGTACACCGCCGCTCTTGCAATAACGTTGCGGATTTCAGAAAAAAACCGGAAAAATGGGTTGATGTGGCCTGGGATAAAAACGCAGATACATCCTTCCCGGTAAACATAAAACTTGATGTAACCAATCAGCGTGGCGTACTTGGCAATATCGCTGTAAATATATCGGATATCGGCGCTAATATAATTAATGTAAACGTTGAAGAAAACGAAAAAGAAGGAATGGTAGCAACCCTGCATTTTACCATATCCGTTAATAACAGAATCCACCTTGCACAGGTAATTAAAAGATTAAGGGTCCTCAAACCGGTAATAAGAGTAATCAGAACCGGAGCATAATAAACAGATTTATTCTAATAACCCCATATATTCTTAATACTTAAAAGACATACCTATAGCTCCCCCAAACCG
>QZLD01000287.1 GCA_004796385.1 Gammaproteobacteria bacterium
AGATATTTAAGGTATTTGGAGTTGTGCTGACGCTTTTTGCATTTTCAGGCGAAGTGTTAGCAGCAGATAATATTAAAGTTGGGATTTCAGCCGCTTTTAGCGGGCCGGCAAAGGCTCTTGGTAATGGCATAAAAAGTGGTATTGAGCTCTATTTTGCAGAAGTAAATAAGGCAGGGGGCATTAATGGTAGTCAACTTGAATTGGTTGCACTGGATGATAGTTACGAGCCGAAGAAAGTAGGGCCGAATGTAAGGCAGCTTATTGATGATAAGTCTATATTGGCAATTTTAGGTAATGTAGGTACACCGACAGCTGTGGTTACGGTACCTATAGTTAATGAAAAGAAAATTATGCTTTTCGGAGCATTTACTGGAGCAGGACTTTTAAGAAAAAATCCTCCGGACAGATATGTTATTAATTACAGAGCGAGCTATGCCGAAGAGACAGCTGCTATGGTTGAAGGGCTTCTTAAATCAGGAATAAAACCGGAGGAGATAGCTTTTTTTACCCAAAACGATGGTTATGGTGATGCCGGTTATAAAGGTGCTATTGCTGCTTTAAAGGCAAAAGGTTTTAATAAGGCAGGGTCTTTAGCGCATGGTCGTTATGAACGAAATACCGTTAATGTAGAGGATGGACTAGGAGCTATTCTTGACTCGGATATCGAACCAAAGGCAATTATCATGGTGGGATCTTATAAGCCATGTGCTGCATTTATAAAATTAGCTAAGGAAGAGTTGCCGGAAGTGAAGTTTCTTAATGTTTCATTTGTTGGTAGCCGTGCACTTGCAAAAGAGCTTGGAGATAAGGGGGATGGAGTTATTGTGACTCAGGTGGTTCCTCACTATGACAGTGATTTGGTTGCAGTTAAGTCTTATAAGGCCGCACTAAAGAATTATGCTAAGAATAAGATTCCGGATTTTGTTTCTCTGGAAGGATATTTATTGGCAAAGGTTTTTGTTGAAGGTTTGAAAAAAAGTAAAACACCATTAACCAGAGAATCGGTAATAGATGGTGTTGAGGCAATTGGAAAATTAGATATAGGTATAGGGGTGGATGTCAACTTATCAGCAAAGGATCATCAGGCGAGTCATAAAATATGGCCTACAGTATTAAAAAACGGTAAGTTTGAGTTGCTTGAGTGGTAAATGATCGCACTTTATTAATGCAGAATTACGGCAGATTCTATTGCAGGAGCTGCCGTTTTTATTTGTGTGCAATATCAGAGTTAAAGTAATGCCGAATAAAGGATTTTAGCAGAGAGGAATATTAGGATAAGTCCTCCAGCAATCTCGGTTTTTCCCCCAAATCTTTTACCTATTTCGGAGCCAAACAGTACGCCGAAAAAAGATAGCGTAGCCGTAGTTATAGTTATTACTATGACCGCAATTAAAATATTTACATTAATAAATCCAAATGTTACTCCGGCAGCAAAGGCATCTATGCTTGTTGCAAATGCCAGTGATAAAAAAGCGGCCAAGCTGTAAGCGGTTTTTTTATTATCCTGACAACTTGCTTCATATAGCATTTTTATACCTATAATCAAGAGTAGTCCTGCTGCAATCCAATGATTGAATGATGCCAAAAAATGATTAAGCATTGAGGCTCCAAGCCAGCCAGCAATCGGCATAATGCCTTGGAAAAAACCAAAGAAAAGAGCTGCTTTAATAGCGTTTATTTGTTTATGAGTAGAATCTACAGAGCTGCCTATACATATTGAAACAGCGAAGGCATCGGTGGAAAGGCATAAGCTTAATAACAGAATTTCAAGTATAGACATTTAATAATCATCGGGAATAGGCAGACCTTTTTGAGTCAGGTCTGCCATTTTAATAAAAAGTGTTATTTGATTTTTCTACACTCTATATAAAACCTTTTCTCGCTGGCTTCACCCATAGAGAAAGTTTTACGGGGCAGGGCGCCATCGCAGATAATAGTTTTAAAAAGACTATGTTTAGATATCGAAGGTAGCAAAAAACCAATATTTCCAGGTTTTTTACCAAGTTCTTCTGTAACATCTTCTCCATGAATATAATCAACTGATGCTTCGGAATTATCTTGCAGATATGTATCTATAAAATTCTGCAGAGTTGCTGTTTCTAATGTTAGATTTGGGTTTGTGACTTCAATTGCACCATATCTGTTTTCGGTGATGAATTGGAAGATATGAGAACCGGTTGATCCTGAATATTTTTTTGCAGCATCAATAGAATCGAACTCGTTTATAGTTACCTCGGAGTTTTGGTCTGCGTAGAATTTTTTCATCTTATCCAGCATGTCCGAAGGGTCTATATTAAAGATTGCTCTGAAGATTGCCTCGAACTCCAAGCCACCATCATGCAGGTTTACCAATTCAACTAAAGCATACCTGGCAGGGTTATCCATTACTGATGTCTTATCAGTTGCATCTTCTTTAATCTTTTCCCAGATCGCTTTTGCAGTTGCAAGCGAATGATTCCCATCACCCATGGCATATAAAAGAGGGGAGTCATCAACTACAGCATATTTCGATTGAAATAGAGAAGGTTCTGTTAGAGCAGTCAGTTTTTCGGCAATTTCATTGATGGTTTCTTCATCATCAATCATATAGCCGCTGATATGGCCGCTATCTTTCATTAGATCAATATCATATATTTTTTCAGGATTTTTAGCGAAAAGAGGTTCAATAACAGTTTTTTCAGGGTCATCAATCAAAACCATAATATGCGGCAATTCAATAGATGCGTTCTGACGCACTTTTATTCGAGGAGGTAATCTGTCGACAATAGTTCCTTCTGTAGCTCTGATAAGTGTTTTGGAGCCTTTGGAGTAATCATATTTTTCTAAATCAAGGGCGACAACCAGACCTTTGCGAGAAGATGCGTTACAGGTTTTTCTATCAAGAAGGACAAAGCCTTTTCCTCTGTTTTCAAGAGTGCCATTATCAACATAATCAGCCATATTTTTATTGATATCTTCGATGATCTTTTCTTCCTCATCAGACTCCAGATAAACCTCCGGCAGAATAAGATTGAGTGTTGAAGGACTATTGGCGGTAATAGCTTTTACATCTTTCCAGTATTCGGGTTGGGATGTATACTGATCGCAAGCTACTACAGCCCATTTAGTCATATCTACATCGTTTTTCGGTAGGAAAATTTCGGGAACATTTAGACCGATATTGTCGAAATTCATTTTAGTCTCCAAGGGGTTTTGGTTAATCCGGTTCGGCGGAGATTATAACAGATATGATTTTTTTCTGAATAAATCTCAGGTAAATGAATGTGAAACTTTTTGTAAATGACATATCGGTAATTGACTGTTCTCTGTTATCGAAGAAAGAAGGTATCGTTGGTGAAAGTTGGTCGGTTGATATTGAACTTATAGGCGAATTAAATACCGATGGAATGCTGTTTGATTTTGCAGATGTTAAAGGACAGATAAAAAAAGTTCTTGATGACCTTATTGATCATAGGCTTCTGGTGCCGACCAAGTCTGATTTTGTCAGTATAATAAAAGAAGCTGATTCAGTGAATTTGCAGGCAGAAACCGTAGTTGGAGGGATTCTGATAGAGTCTCCATCACAGGGATTTTGTTTCATTGATACAGATGTTATTGATACAGCATCGGTAACAGTGTACGCAGAATCTGTTCTTGCAAAGGTGCTGCCGGATAATATTGTTTCGGTTTCAGTTAATCTAAGGGCGGATAGAGAAAGAGCCCATTGTCGTTACAGCCATGGCTTAAAAAAGCATAAGGGTAATTGTCAGAGAATTGCCCACGGACACAGGTCAATTCTGGAAATTACAGAACCTTGTGAAACCGGTTTAGAAAAACAATGGCTGAATTTGCTTGATGGAAAATATATAGCTAATCGAGCTGATGTTATTGACCATGGTAATGATCGATTAACTATTGGCTACAAGGCTAAGCAAGGACAATTTAGATTAGAAATGCCGGGAATTTTAGTCTATGTGATAGACGCAGACCCCACTGTAGAAAATATTGTTTGCCATATTGCCAATAAAATAAAACAACAGTCGAAAATATCAGGTTTATTGGTAAAGATGTATGAAGGGGTTGGTAAAGGTGCAATGATAAAGATTTGATTGAGTATAAGGAACAGTAAATTGAAAAGTATTGTTGAGACAAATGTTAGAGTAAGGTTTGACGAATGTGATTACTACATGCACGTCAATAATTCTGTATATCAGAACTATATGGATGTTGGTCTTGGTGATTTTCTTAGGCAGTTTTGTCCGGATTTAAGAGAGCTTAAATTTATGATTCATAAAGTTCATTCTTCCGTAGATTATATGGAGGCGGCTGAATTTGAAGATGATCTTGTAATAAAGACTTTTATAAGTGGAATGGGTAATACCAGTGTAACTTTTACGCATCAGATTTTTAAAGGAGAAAAACTAATTGTTCACGGCAAAATTATTTTTGTAACACTGGACTTAAAGACCGGAGAAAAATCTTCGGTTCCGGAAGAGATGCGACAGTTGTATAAACCTTAGTTCATAAAATATATATAAACAGCTTGATAGTCCGCCAATGCTGTATTGGTAGACTACTAGACCGGATATTTCACAAATACGCATAATTCTTTATGTAATCATATTGATTAATGGGGTAATTGTGAGTATATAAGTTCGTAACAAATTGCAACCATGCTTTTCTATATGGTTTCTGGCTTGCTCTTGAATATATATTTGCAGATATGACCTTCCATTTACCTGTTTTGTTTTTGCTCTTTTGCAGGTTGGTGCTGAGCTTGCAAAGCCCAATAAGCTTGCTGTTTTTTTGTGTTGGGCTTCATTCTTCAGCGACAACCTGCTTTCCTATACCCCCAAATCATCAATTGCAAATCAAAGACGATTCTAACTTACTAAACTAGGTAAAATGTTTTAGATTTAATCTCTAAAATTATTGTATTGCAGTGGCTGCTCAATGCCGGACTCTTTCAGTATCTGGATTGCGCTTTGCAGATCATCCCTTTTTTTGCCTGTTACCCTGATTTTTTCACCCTGAATGGCAGCCTGAACTTTCAGTTTTTTGTCTTTGATAAGTCTAACGATTTTTTTAGCAAGATCAGATTCTATTCCTTGTTTCATAGTGATGTTCTTTTTTACGCCCTTTCCGGCGGTTTCCATTTTACCTATATCAAGGCAGCCAAGTTCTATCTTTCTTTTGCTGAGTTTGGAAAAGAGGATGTCGCGCATTTGATCCAGTTGGAAATCGCTTTCGCTGGTCATGGTTATTATGCCATCGTTAAGGGTAAATGAAGAATCTGTTCCTTTAAAGTCGAAACGGTTGGCAACTTCTCTGTTTGCCTGATCTACGGCGTTGGTTGCTTCGTGCATATCTATTTCTGAGACAATATCAAAAGATGGCATTTTTATTCCTTTTATTAATAAATTAGATCGATGATTGATGCGGAGGCCATATGTCACTGTTGTGACATTTTATTATCATATCAAACAGGGTTTCATCTTCAAATTGTTGAGAAACTACAAAAATTTGAGATGGTAAGGCATTATTGTTTTTTAATGAGTCGATTGTGCTTTTTACGCGACTGCTATCAAAAAAGGCGAATGGTTCATCCAGGAATATATATTGTACCTCTGCGCCTGTTTTTTCAGAAAGGGCGTTGCACAATGCTAAGCGCAGAGCTATCGCCATCTGTCTTCTGGAGCCGCTGGAGAGTTCTTCTATCTCCATAAAGTCAGATTTTTTTTCTGAGAACACCTTGGTATCGAAATTATGCCCGATCTTTAGTGATTGGTAGTTGTTGTCGGTAAGTGCAGGCAGAATTTCAGAGGCAGAAGCGGTAATTGCTTTGCTGAATTTGAATCGAAGATGAGCACTAAAGGCCGCAATTTCTGTAGTTGCTATGTTTAGTAGACGGATGATTTCATAGTGCTTATTGCGGGTTTGATTGTCTTTATTGATCTCTTCTTCGAGGATTTCCGGTTCAATATGTTCCAGCTTTTCCTGTTCCAGTTCTTCTTTAAGATCGGCTCTTTTTTTAGAAAGTGAGATCTTCTTATGGCGTAGTTCTTCCTGCTCTTTTTCTATAAGCACCAGTGAATTATTTATCGGTTCCAGAGACTGTCTTATGCAAATTGCCAACTCTTTGCAATAGTTTCTTATCTGTGCATTATCACTTAGAGGAGTGGCGTATTTGTTGAGGTAGTGTTCTGCCATTTCTGCAAAATCATTACCTTCAAAATTTCTGAAAAAGGCGATGGCATCTCCAAGCGGTTTTTCTATCAGGGAGTCTATTTCATCTGCTCGTCTTTGAATCTCTTTAATTCGGAGTTCTACAAGTTCCAGCTGTTCTTTATCGGTAAAGTATTTTAACCGCAGGCGGTGGGCATTATATAAAAATGTTAGTGATACGGCAGTGCCGATAATGGAGTAGATGAATCCGGTAAATACAGGAAAAGAGGCAAGGGTAAGTAAAAGAATAGTTCCGGTGGATATGCCTATAAAAAACAACATGCTTATCAGGGTGTTTTTTCTGCCGTTTTTTATTTGGTGTTTTAGTTGATTTCTTGCTTCCAGAGGACTCTCTGTTGTATCTGTTTTAGCTGATGAGCATGATTCTCCCAACATTACCGCCAGTTTTTCTCTGTAATCGCTAACGGATTCAAATAGCTCCTCAAATTTTATCAGCCTGGTTTCCAGATCGTGGATTTTATCTCTTACCTCTTCAAGAATGTCGTTTTCGTTATCATTTTGTTCTGGTTGTAATCTGTCGATTGCGTCATATTTTTCTCTTAGAAATTCCAGCATATGCAGCCAGTTGGAATAGCTGTTTATTTTAATGTGGGATCTAAGATCGGATGCGTAATCTTTTATCTCTTCTATATTTTTCGGGATGATGGTTTTGGCATCATTCAACTCGATCCTTCTTTTATCAATGATATCTAGTGTTCTTTCCATGTCACCAATATTGTCGGATAGTTTTTTTATTCTCTCTTTAAATCCCTTTGATTTTTTAAGTTTATATTCAAGGTTTTTCAGGTTTTCACCAAGTTTTTCTGCCAGTTCATTACTCTCTTTGATTGTTTTATCAATATCGGCTGCAATGGCATCGACCTTTTCCAGTTCTGATATTTTGCGGATGGCATTATTATTATCATAATGAAGATTAAGTTCTGCCTGCGGCAGGTAGTAGCTCTCTATAAAACTTGAAAAATCAAATCCAAGCAGGTCTATTATCTTGTTGTTAATATTCTCTATGCCGGATAATATTTCGCTGTTTTCGTCTGTGCATAGAAGTTCTGCGCCAAGGTAGCCTTCATCACTTATGTAGCGATTTATGCGGTAGGTATTGTTGTTATTTGCCTTGAATTCCAGAGTTACTGTGGTTTTATCCGAGCCCCAGTTAATAGATTTAAGAATTTTTTCTGCTGTCAGGGTATAGGTTCTGCCAAACAGGGCAAAGCATACAGCCTCTCCAATAGCAGACTTGCCGCTTTCGTTATCTCCACAAACTGCAATTATTCCGTTTTCCGGAACGTTATCCAGTGTAAGGGATGAATATTTTAAAAAATTATTGGCACTGAGTTTTTTGATGATCACGATAGTTCTCCATTACCATTATCACTATTTTGATCTTTATTTTCAGAGTGTTCTTGGTTATTTGCAGGTGATTTATTCTTGCGAAGCTCAATAATGGTAAGGGCTGCTTCAATTGCCTTTTTACCAGAGATACATTGTGAGATGATTTCTAACGCAGCCTGATTGTCGGGTGAGATGCTGTCTTTTGTGCTGATGTGTTGTTGTTTTTGAGTTGAGTACTCTTCAAACAGCCCCTGTAGTGGCGGTTTTTTTTCTTCTGTTGCGCTGCTGCCGGTATTAGTCATGATATATCCATCCATGTAACATCAAGTGTAGGTAATGATGATTGATTATAATGTTTATTGGTCTTTTGGGAAACCACCACCACCTTTTTTGAAATCAGATAGTTTGCGGCGTTCTCGTTTGTTGGGTTTGCCGTCCGATTTGGGTCTGGTCGCGTTGTCTATTCGCATAATCTCCTGTTGCGATTCTCTTTTTGCTATGCTCTCTGCGGTCTCTTCGTAAAGTGTTATAGCTACTTTTGCAGGGCCTCTTTTATCGCTTAGATTCTTTACAACAATCGCTTTATCAAAGGCACCATAGCTGATTACAACTTCAAAACCGATTTCAACATCTTTTGAGGGTTTTGGTCTTGCCCCGTTAAGACGAATTTTGCCTCCCTTTATCGCATCTGTAGCCAGTTTTCTTGTTTTAAAAAAACGGGCTGCCCAGAGCCATTTGTCCAGTCTTACCTTTTCCATTTTATCCGCTACTTCAAAAAGAGTGATTTTATTATGTAATAAGCATATGTCGCAATTGTTTAATTGATGGAGGAAAGAGTATATTCTCTGTTTTGTGATAATTACCAAAATAGATTTTTAAATCTTAAATATACAGAGGATAGCGTCAGTGAAGTCACTTTTAGCATTGTTATTGGCATTCGGCATAATAGGATTTTATTTTTACCTTATTTATCTGTTGGCGAAGGTTATCTGGCCTCTATTACCTAACTGGGGGCAGGGGATTGGTTTTGTTGGGCTTGCAGCCCTCCTTATTGGCGCTCCTATTATTTGTTTTGCTCCTATTGCCAGAAAAAGGTATTCCCACGGTATTAAAAAGGATAATGAGATAAAAAAGGATAAGGACGATGAGTAATATCGAGTTATTGGATAATATACTAAACGACTACGCTAAAAAATTATCTGCAGCTGTTGGTGAAAAGGAGATTTTAAACTCTTTTTACAGCTGTATAGATAAAATTAGTCCGGGAGCAGCAGGGGCTATTAAAAGGGTTAGCGGAGAACTTGAAAATACAGTTTTAAGCTGGGGGGATGTTACCGGTGATGATAGTCCGGCTGTGGAATGGGCAAATGGAGATTATCGTTTTCTGGTTTACTCTTCATCTATTTCTGAGGTTGTAAGCAGAACTCTTGAAACAGTGGTAATAATAACCTCTATCCGTATTCAGCTTTATGATAAAGAGCGCTCTGCCGAGCTTGCAATAAAAGACACTCTTACAGGCCTTTACTCAAATATCTATATGCGAGACTCACTTGAGAGAGAGATTCTTCGTGCCAACCGTGATAATAGTCAAATCGGGATGATTATCTACGATATTGATGATATCTCAACAATAAATACAAACTTTGGTGGGGATGCCGGAAACCGTATTCTTATAATCTTTGCAGGGATGTTGATCTCTACCTTTAGGGGGAATGATATAAGTTGTCGTATTTCCGGAAACAGATTTATGCAGATACTGCCGGGAGCTACGCTGCGTGATTGCCTTATAAAGGCCGAGGAGGTTTTGGAAGAGATGAGGCAACTGGATTTTTCTTATGGAGATAATCGGATAGATCAGGTTACAGTTTCTGCAGGAATAAGCGCCTTTCCGGATCACGGTGTAACGCCGGATAGTATTTTGCAGGCTCTTGACAGCGCTATTTACAGAGCTAAAAAGGCAGGAAAAGATCAGGTGATGGTAGCAGAGAAGATCTCTTGAGTTATGCGATCTGAAGTGAAATACAGGGGGCGATTTGCCCCGTCGCCAACGGGCGAACTCCATTTTGGTTCAATGATAGCAGCGGTTGCCAGTTATTCCGATGCTCGTAAAAACGGTGGTGAATGGTTGCTGCGTATTGAAGATATAGACCCGCAGCGAGAGCAGCCCGGAGCAAAAGAGTCCATAGTAAAAACTCTGGAGCGTTATGGTTTTGAATGGGATGGGTCTGTGCAGTATCAGTCATCAGTGCTTGAGCATATTAATTATGTTATTGATGATTTGAAGAATAAAGGATTTGCATACGATTGCGGTTGTTCAAGAAAAGATATATCGGCGATATCTCCTGCAAGAACAGAAGCAGGATTTATCTATCCGGGAACATGTCGCAACGGATTGGCTCAGGGAAAGAGTGCTCGTTCAGTACGCCTGAAAACCGAGGCGCAAGATTATCTTATCAATGATCTTATTCAAAAGCAGACAACACAGAATATTGCCGAAATATCCGGTGACTACATAATTCGTAGGGTGGATGGTCTGCCAGCCTATAATATTGCAGTGGTGGCTGATGATATTGATTCCGGTATTACCCATGTTGTTCGTGGCTACGATCTGTTTTTTTGTACGGCAATGCAGATTAGGTTATATGAATTGCTTGGTAGCGAAATTCCTCTGTTTGCCCATTTTCCTCTGGCGACCCACGAAAATGGAGACAAGCTAAGTAAGCAGACACATGCGCCACCAGTATCTTTGGATAATATTGTGGAAACTATTTATAACTCTCTTATTTTCTTGGGGCAGAATCCTCCTGAAGAGGTTAAAAGAGGTTCGGTAGCAGAAATTTGGCAGTGGGCATTTGAATATTGGGATATCAGCAAGGTTTCTGCTGAAAAATAAGACTATACTCTTCAAAAAGATAACCTTTAAGTGTGCTGGTGATTTATTAAGTATTATGTCAGGAGAAATTATGAAAACTGTGTTTATGATTGTTTTTATCTGCGTTGTTTCATTATCTGTAAATGCCAGAGTATATAAGTGGAAAGATGAAAAAGGTCGCTGGCATATGAGCGATACTCCGCCGGCAGATAAGAAAAAAAATGATCTTAAAGAAATAAAAGTAGATTCGTCAGGAAATGTAATGAGTTCTTCTAAGAATCCTCAGGGGAAAAGCATAGAAAATTCGACTCCAGCGGTTTTAACCTCGTCTTCTGGAAATAATGATATAGATAGCACTTGTCAGAAAGCAGCAGAAAACTATAAAAGATTTCTTCCGCAGCTTATAGGCGCTATTAGCGGAAATCAGGATAAGCTAAATTCTTCACAGCAGAAACAGCTTGATGGCGTTAGTGGTGTCTCCGGAATAATAGGACAAAGCGGTTTTATAGAACAATTTAAGCAGCAGTGTGTTAATCAATGGGGTACTTACGGATCTGCAATGCAGTGCATGGCAATGGCAACAGATATGAATGGTTTTATTGGTTGTTCAGCACAAATAAAATCAATGCTTGGTGGTTCATTAATGAAATAAATTATGATTAACAATATGGTCAGATAGCTGAAAAAGCTTCACTGAAAATAAGGTTTGGATGTTTGTGCTAATGCTGCAAATTTCTAAACCTTATTTTTTGCCTTTTATAAACAGCATAAAACCAGCGTTAGACGATTTGTAGATAGCAATATTTACACATATAAATATTTGATTATATGTGCCTGCTTTTGTTGCGGTGCGTCATATATCTTTGATTTTATTGATGTTTTTTATTGATTAAATCGCGGTTTTGCGAAAAAATGAGAACTGCTTCTCGGAAAAATTGTGATAGATATCTAACAATGAATTCTCAGAGAAGCGAAAACATATAAAAATAATAACCAGTTAACACAAAAGATGTGATTAACGGCGCAAAGCGAGGAGAATTATAATGACAAAGGCAATCCACTCCGCAGTTATTGGTGTTTTGATGTTGATTACAGCACAGTTTGCAATAGCTGGCACAATGACAGGTACCGGGAAATTAGAAAGTCATACGTTTTCGGCAAAAAGCTACACAGGTTCAAAAAACAGGCAGTATAAAGTATATGTGCCTGCATCTTATAATAGCAGTACGCCAGTTCCTATGATTATGGCTCTTCATGGCTGCGCTATGGATCACGAAGATGCTATCAGGGATTGGGATCTGGATATTCTTGCGGATCAGCAGAATGTAATAATAGTTTTTCCATTTATTACAACTTACTCAGGGATGAGAAATGAGAACTGCTGGGGATATTGGTTTGATAATGAAATTCATGAAGGCGGAGGGGAAGCTGAGGATCTGTATAATCTGGCTAAAGAAGTTGAAACAAAATACAGTATCGATCCTAAAAGGCGATATGTAACCGGCCTCTCTTCAGGTGGTGCAATGACTGTTATTGAAGCTATAGCTTTCAATGAGTACTGGGCAGCAGCAGCATCCGTTTCAGGATTGCCTTACGGAGATGGTTCTACATCAGTTACCGCAGATCTGTTTCTTAATGACTCATCATATTTTGCAAGTAAGATTCAAAGTGAAATAGATAGTGACAGA
>QZLD01000185.1 GCA_004796385.1 Gammaproteobacteria bacterium
CCAAAGCCAGTGTAACTGCGCTGTCGATCCCGCCTGATGAACCAATTACAACTCCACTAAAACCACATTTTTTAATATAATCACGCAGGCCCAGCAAAATCTGATCGAGGATTATCTGATAGTATTCCCCATCTTCGTTTACATCTCCTTTAACGAAACCAGCTCCTTTCTTGAACTCGATTTCCTGAACATCTTCAGCATACTCTTTGAGTGTTGCCACACATTCACCATCAAAACTCATAACAAAACTATTACCATCGAATATCAACTCATCATTACCGCCAACCTGATTAACGTAAACCAGCGGAAAGTTGTAATCCTTTACCAGATTAGAGAATACCTCCATTCGCTCCTGCTGCTTGCCGACACTGGAAGGTGAACCGTTAATACTGATGACAAAATCCACATTCTCTTTGGCAATTGTTCTGGCCGGCATCATTCTGTAGGCATTCTCGGAGTCATCCCCCCAGCCATCTTCACAAATCAATACTCCAATGCGATAACCGTTGTATTCAAATACCGGAGAGAGATTACCCGGTTCAAAATATCTGGCTTCGTCAAAGATATTGTAAGTCGGCAATAGTTTTTTGTGATATGTAAAAATCTGCCTGCCATTCTGAAACAGCCCCAGAGAATTGTGATATGGTTTACCGCTCCAGATATTTTCATCTATGTATCCCAATACAACTGCTGCTTTAATATCTTTTGTAATATCTTTTATCTGTTGCAGGTAGTTGTTTTGCTCGACAATAAAGTCGCTGCGATCAAGCAGATCCATAGGGTAATAACCTGAAAGACAGAGCTCGGAAAAGACTATCATGTCACAGTTCTGCCCCTGCTCCTTTATTACGGAGATTATCTTTTCGCTGTTACCCTGAAAATCACCCACTATATAATTCAGTTGCGCCATTACTATTTTCATTCTATTCTCCGTCGATCTTAAATACTTTTCGCAGATACTTAACAAAACCATCATCACGGCACATCGCTTTACCCGGCGAATCACTTACCTTTGCTACCGGCTGCCCATTACATTCGGTCATTTTTATTACTATCTGCAACGGCTCATAACCAAGGTCATTAGTAAGGTTGGTACCAATACCAAATGAGGTGTTAATTCTGCCTTTGAATTGCTGATAAAGAGCCAACGCCTTTTCCATATTTAATCCGTCACTAAACACCAGGTTTTTGGTGCGCGGATCAATTTTCATAGATTGATAATGGGCAATCATTCTTTCACCCCATGCAAACGGATCGCCGGAATCGTGACGAGCGCCATCAAACAGTTTGCTGAAGTAAAGATCAAAATCGCGCAGAAAAGCATCAAAACCTACTACGTCGGAAAGAGCAATTCCCAAATCACCACGATACTCTCGCGCCCATGTATCAAAAGCAAACTTCTGACTCTCGATCAGTCTTGGCCCTAATGCCTGACAACCCTGCAGATACTCATGAGCCATGGTTCCAATAGGTCGTAAATTATATTTTCGGGCAAGGTTTACATTGCTGGTTCCCGCCAGATTATCCGGCAACTGCTCTTTTAATTTTGCAACTACCTGATCATGCCAATCACCGGAGAAACGTCTTCTACTGCCAAAATCCGCCAAGACAAAACCCTGTGCGTTCGCATTGGTTTTAACTGCATCTATCTTGGCATTGAGCCTGCGCCTGCCCTCTTCAATATCGGGGTTGGAAACCAGGTTTCTGAAATAGACCTCATTAACAATCGCCAGGACAGGAACCTCGAACAGAATGGTATGTAACCAGGGCCCTCTTATAATAATCTCCAGATCATCGCCTGTAGCTACTACATCAACAAATCTCTCCTGAAGATAAAACATACCCAACAGGTCGATAAAATCACTTGTAAAAAAACGAAGGGTAGATAGATACTGCAACTCATCTTCCGTAAAACGCAGGGTACACAGAGCTGCAATTTCCTGCCGAATCTCATCTGCATATGGTCGCAAATCCATACCCGCATTACGACATTTAAAGCGATACTCGACATTTGCCGCTGGAAAACGGTGTAAAACTACCTGCATCATGGTGAATTTATAGAGATCTGTATCCAGCAGGGATTTGATTATCATTTGATTTCTCCTTTTGCTCATTGCTCTTACATTTTGTTTGTTTGTTTCAGGATTAACTGAAAGAAACTCTACCTTTCATTGTTGGGCTTCATTCTTCAGTCACAACCTACATTCCCTTGTTTTAAAACCATCACTTGAACCATACTGACAGTTACATCACTTTTAAATCTGCAACAGAAGAGATAATTTCCACCCCCGCAGACTGCATCTCTTTAATAGCCGCATTTACCGTTTCTTCAGCAATTCCTTTTGTTGCCGCCAGATTCAGAATTACGCGAAAACCGGCTTTACGCAACTGCAAGGCGGTCAATTTAACACAGTAATCGGTAGCCAAACCTCCAACCAGAACCGTATCCACACCTTTTACCTGTAAAAACTCAATCACTCCGGTACTGATTTTATCGGCAAAATCATGGTAACAAGCTCCGTATGGATGCAGATCCGGCTCCACACCTTTCCAAACAAAAAAATCATACTCGGCAGGCCTGGGCAAACCATCTATGAGTTCAAAACCTTTGGTTCCGGGAACAGCATGCAGATTCCATCTGATATCGACATTCTCATACCCTTCAACCTCTGAAAACTGCGGTTTATCTTCGGTTGCAACCCAGACACTCTGAGGACTGTGAGCATCCTTAGAGCCGATGCGATATGCAGCAAATGCAGCCTGTCGGTTCAACTCACCGGCAATGGAATCGCCACCGGCAACAGGCAACTCATCAGGGCAGACCGGAGTAAATGTATTTTGCACATCCACGTCAAAACTTGCGACTTTTTCTGCATTAGGGATTTCAACTATGCTCATATCAGCTCTCCTTATTCTTTCTCTTAGCTATATACCACACTCTTTTCTTTATATAATCACACTTATTGTCTCTTAGCAACTATCTTTTTGTCTTAGTGACAATATCTGTTATACTCATCTTAAATTTATTCACAAAAGGCGTAACCTATGAAAACCAGCTCCGGCGAAAATGAATTTATCGACAACTATAATATCCATAACTACAACCCGCCACTAACAACCGTCGACCTGGTAATATTCACCATTATTGATAACAAACTCAAGACATTAGTTGCAAAAAGATCGGAATACCCAGCCAAATCCAAGTGGGCACTACCGGGCGGCATTATAAAAACAGAACTCGATGACAATATTGATGCCGCTGCCATAAGAATCTTAAAGGAAAAAACCGGGGTTACCTCCCCATATATTGAGCAGCTGCAAACAATAGGCAACAAAAACAGAGATCCAAGATGCTGGTCACTGACAGTAATATATTTTGCCCTTATCCCTTTTGATTCAATAACCCCTGTAGCCGGAAGATCGGTTACCGATATTAAATGGCTGGAAGCAGAAGACCATAATCAGCAACTCGCGTTTGACCACAATCTGATACTGGAAAATGCCGTCACCAGGCTAAAAAGCAAAGTTGAATATACTGCCCTCCCCCTGCACTTGCTGCCGAAAGAATTTACCCTTACCGAGTTCCAGCAGGTATTTGAGACAATTCTGGGGCACTCTGTAGATAAAAGTGCCTTTCGCAGAAGAATAAGGGAAGCAAAGATCATTGAGGAAGTTAAGGGGAAAATGCGTTATGGCAGCAATCGCCCTGCCAAACTTTTCAAAGCTATTGATACCGACACACTACACTACTTTTCAAGGAATATGGGTATTTCAAGAAATATGTAAAGATAAAATAGCTCCTGCTATTTCGCGCCTCTTTCACAGATAACCACTTGATTTCTGCCTTTTTCTTTGCCTTGATAGAGGGCATTATCTGCATCTTTAATACAGCTGTCTATATCTGCTGTATTATCAAATACAGTAACTCCAAGGGTAAGAGTTACAGAAAGATCCATGCCCTGAAATTTAAAATTTTCTTCCGCTATTCTTTGCCTGATCTTCTCAGCAACAATTCCACAACCGGCCAAATCGGTATCCGGCAATATCACTAAAAATTCCTCACCGCCCCACCGCGACACATGATCTTGATTCTTCAGCATATATTTCATCTCTTTAGTAATGGATACCAAAACGAAATCACCGCAATCATGTCCATACGAATCATTAAATTGCTTAAAGTGATCTATATCGCACAATATGATTCCGAAGGGTTTTCCACTCCTTTTTACCCGCTTTATCTCGTGGTCTATTCGATCCAGGATATGCCTTCTGTTGGAGAGTTTTGTCAATGGATCTGTAAGAGCTAACTTCTCAATTTTTTTGTATGCCTCTGTGAGCTCACTGGTTCTCTCTTTCACCTTCTCTTCAAGTGTCTTGTTGTATTCGGTTACCTTTTCGTAGAGTGAGGCATTATCAATAGATATGGCTATTTGAGACGATAACAGCTGCAGTATTTTCAACCTATCCTCCGTAAAAACACCTGAACTCAAACTATTCTCAAGATAATAGACTCCTATCAGATTGCCTTTATGAATAAGTGGAGCACAGAGAATAGAGTGAGGCTGCTCTTTCTGTATATACCTGTCTTTATTAAATTTTTCATCTCTTAAAACATCATTAAGAACCAGATTCTCTCTCACCCTGCCCACATATTTAATCATCTTTTTAGGAATGGAATCACTATCGCTTATTGGCGTGGCTTGCAGCACTGCCACCTGATCGCCATCTATATTACCTTCTGCCTCTATGAAGTAGTCGCCATCCTTTCTTAAGATAAGTACGCCTCTATCTGCACCTGCATTTTCAATAAGAATCTTCATCAGGTTTGCCAGCAATTTTTCAAGAACAATCTCTCCGGTTATTACCGAAGCAGCCTTAATAAATGAGTTAAGATCAAGAGTGCTATCGCTGATAACTGCTGAAGACGCATGAGTAGTAGTATTTATATTTGTTATGCTGTTGACTGAAACAGATGATGTGGAAATATCACGCCCATCTTTTTCAAATGAGTTTAGTAATTCAATATATTTTTCCTGAAGATCATCTGCCTTTGCATCTGCCCCCCAACGCCTGTAACAATAGATAGCATCACTTATGTGCAATCTGCCTATCTTTGTCACCCCCTGATCTAAAAAGAACCCGGCAGCAAGCTCGTTTGCCATTGCCTCTTCATTTACATATTCATTTGCCGAGGCAAACATTATCGCCTTGTCATAATATTTAAAAGCATCATTAAAATTGTTATTTATTCTGGCAATCTCGGCCTCAACCAAAGACCATCTGTGCATATTGTTTTCAGGACATATGTCGGCCCACTTTTTGAGTTTTTTCTGATTTCCTCTAACTATCTTCATGTAATGCTTCTTCTCAGAAGCAGAACACTCATGGTAAAGTGCCAACCTTGCAAGTGAATCAAGAAAGTTATGACAGCTGATAACTGTAGTTGACAAAAGCGCATCTATATAATCCTCAAATTTACCGGAATTTTCCAATGAGCTTTTATAGTCTCCAAAAATATAGGAAAGCATCTGCTTATTGTAATATATAAGCGCCAACGCAGTGGCATCATACTCTTTGTTGTAAAACAGAATCCTCTCATCCTCATGAAAATCATGACTTATCAATAGTGTTTTTGAATCACTCTTACCCATAAGGTTTCTGGCTGATTGCAGATATACGCATGTATAGTTATACGGAACTTTCTGCTGATGTTGCAGAAAAACCTTAAGATAACTTTCCCCCTCAATCTCAACATCCTGAAGCCTGCAACCGGAAGTAAAGGAGTTGGCAAAATGAACATAAGCGGAAATCGTGGCATTTTTAATTTCACCGGACTCCATTCCTGCACTATAGTTGGCCTTAATTGTCTCCAGCGTTTCCCTGGCATGGCGCTTCCAATGCTTTATAAAAACATTGAAAACCAGCTCGGTATAAACCGTTTTATTGTTATCTCTAAAGCGCTGACTACTTGCCAGCGCCACCTTTCCAAATCTATATCCTTTTTCAATATCATTCAGGACTCCGCAGAGCATAATGCCGTAGGTTCCGTATCCAAGACATGAATACGAGGTGTTACCATATTTTAGTGACGTATGAACAATACGAAGTCCAATTAAGGGAAACAGGTTAGGCTCGGAAAAAAATGCGGCGGTTCCAGTCTCTGCAAGAATCTCATTTATTGCCAGCGCATAAGGATCTTTAGCCTTGGGAAGAGAATTAACATATTCAGGTTCTTTTCCGACAAATGCCAGTTTTGTTTTGATGATCTCTCTGGCTATATGCAGCTTTGTCGGCTTTTTAGGAAAAGTAACACCGAGAAGCTTCAACACATGCAGCCCTGTATAAATGGCTTCCTGAGGTTTTCCGTGTGCAATATAGGCGTATATTTTCAGTTTATACACCTGAACTCTCTCCATTAGAGTTTTGGAATTTTCCAGAATATCTGCAGCAATTTGTTCCATTACAGGAAAATCGCCATACAAATAAGCAGCCTTTGCTACCTCCAAATTTATGGCAAATGTCGTTTCGTATCTCTCTTCCCAGCTATTTTGATTAAGGAATTTCATGCAGATCATAAAGTAGTTGTATGACGGCTCATATGCCATCGATTCTGCTGCCTTTTTCCCAGCCTTAAACAGGATATTTGCTGCACTGAGCTTTTCCTCATCCGTCATTATCAACTCTGTACAAAACTGTAGCTGATTAACGATATCGAATATATTCTCATCAACCTCTTTTGCAGAGTAACTTGCAACCATTATGCGGTAAATTTTATGGTGAAATGCCTCTCTCTTATCATCTTCGATCATAGAGTAGGCAGCCTGCTGTATCCTGTCGTGACCAAACCTGCACACAGGAATATTCTCATCTTTAAGGTCAATACTGCTAAGAGTTGATGGATTGAAAACCCCTTTTATGGAAAGGATTAAACCTTCCCGTATAGCCTCCAGAATAAACTCCGCATTTTTTGACAGAGTGTGCCCCTCCACCAAAGAGAGTATCCTCAAGTCAAACTGGTTACCGATACACGCAGCCAACTTCAACAGGTTCTGAGTCTCTCTGGAAAGTTTGCGGATACGACTGATCATAAGGTCTACAACGTTATCCATTATATCGGCGTTGCGGATAGAGTCGATATCCCACACCCATCTTTTGGCAGCCGCATCATATGTTATGAACCCATCATCATAAAGAGAAATTAAAAACTGATTAAGAAAAAACGGATTCCCCTGAGTCTTTATGTGACAAAGCTTTGCCAATGGATTAGAGCTATCGCCATCTGCTCTTATTGAGTCATCAATTATCTGTTTGACGTGTTTTATCTCAAGGGGATTCAGCATCAGTCTCTCAAACGGAACCCCGCTCTTTTCCACCCCATTCATTGTGGAAAAAAACATATCTTTTTCGCTAACTTCGTTGTCTCTGTAGGCCCCTATAAACATAATATATGTGGTATCAATATCACTTATAAGCATCTCCAGAAGATTTACCGAAGCGGAATCCGCCCACTGCACATCGTCCAGAAAGATAACCAGCGGATGATTCTTATTGGCAAAACATCTTATGAAATTCATAAAAACACGATTAAAACGATTCTGTGCCTCTTCCTGCGGCAACACCGGAACCTCCGGCTGCTCACCGATTATCAACTCAACATCGGGAATCACATCTATTATTATTCTGGCAATCTTTCCTGTTGCCTTCAGTATCTTATCCTTCCATATATCTATCTCATCCTCTTCCCCAACAAGAATCTTCTGCACCATCTCTTCCAACGCCTGAACTATGGAACTATAGGGAATATTTCTTTTAAACTGATCAAACTTTCCAGAGATGAAATACCCCTGCCTTTCGACAATAGGCTTATGTATCTCATTAATTAACGATGTCTTACCGACACCTGAATAGCCTCCCACCAGAACAACCGATGTTGTAGAACCATCACTGACATTTCTGAAAACCGACAGCAGTCGCTCTATCTCCTGATCTCTCCCGTATATTTTGTCAGTAAGCCGGAATTTTTCCGAAAAATCCTCAGATCCCAGGGTAAATGGCTCAATCTTGCCTTTGGCACTCAACTGTTCCCTGCATTTAACAAGATCATACCTGAGCCCACTACAGCTCTGATATCTATTATCTGCCATCTTTTCCAGCATCTTCATAATAATATTGGAGATAGCTTCCGGAATATCGCTGTTTATCTTGCTTAGAGGAATAGGCTTTTTCGCCATATGAAAGTGAACATATGCAGACGGATCTTCCGAGTGAAACGGCAGTTCACCATTTAAAAACTCATAGAAGG
>QZLD01000144.1 GCA_004796385.1 Gammaproteobacteria bacterium
TAAACATCATCGTTCACACACTCAGCGAAGTAAACGACTTCATCCATCAGGGACAATACTTTTTCAGCGACATCAGAAAACAAGGGATAATCCTTTTCGAGACAGACAAACGCGAACTATCCCTACCAGGTAATCTGACTCCGGAAGAATTAAAGAAAATCGCGCTTGAAGATTATAAATATTGGTTTGAAGGAGCCAAATCATTCTTAATTGATTTTGGTCACTGCATGGAGCGTCAAGATTATAAAAAAGCATCATTTGAACTTCACCAAGCTACAGAACGTTTCTACTCATGCCTGCTATTAGTACTCACCAACTACAAACCAAACTCACATAACCTAAAACTACTAAACTCACTCGCCATCTCACAAAACGAACAGATAACCGAAGTCTTCCCACAGGACAACAAAAAACACCGCGCCTGCTTCCAGCTACTAAAAAAAGCGTACGTTGACGCCCGCTACTCCAGACACTACGAAATAACAAAAGAGCAACTAACCTGGCTAGCAGAAAGAGTTGAGATGTTAAAAGAGATAACAGAAGAGTTATGTATGGAGAGGATTGAGGGTATGAGTAATACGGCACTTTGTTAAGGTGTAACGCCCTGAAATTAAATAGAAAAAGTTATGTCGGCAGAAGGTCTGCTCTAGTTATAAGCTGTAAGCTGTAAGTTGTATGAGGCGTATTACATGGCAAATATTATTTATTGCAGGCTATAAATACTTATTAGGCATTGGCTTGAAATCTGAGCACCGCAGGGTATAGCTACCAAGATGAAGCTTTGGTTCTTTGATGAGCTCTGCACTTTTAATAATTCTATTGACGTGGTAATGGCTAATCATCCTGCTCATTCTGTTAATTGTTTGTTTGTCGTTGATAGTTTGTGAGGTAAATATTCATAAGCCTTGTTTGTATTGCCTGTTTGGTTTGGGTAAGTTTTGTCGCAAACTATTTATGTAGTCAAGGTTCCTTTTGTTTTGCTATTTTTAAGTAGTAATTGTAACCACTTACACCAAAAAAGAAGCAATAAAATGTAGGAGAAAGCTTTTATGCAGGTGAGCATGACAAAAAAGAAAGGAATGTTTACGAGTAGCCAAAGGACTATAGCGAATACAGTGAAATCAGAATATACCCCTGTCCCAGCGGTGTAATGCTTCCGTGGACGAATGGAGATAATTGGGTTTGGGTGTTTTAAAAATGCCGTTCTCAAATATTATTTTGCGAACGGCTGGTAATGAAATTTCACATTGATTGTGATTGGCGTTAGGTGGTATTTAAATATCCTATGCTTTACTTTTTACTGCATCAGATGGCGAATTAATGATTACAGTTGCTGTATTATCAATAAGCTGCAACTTTTGTCTAATCATATTCTTCCTCTTCTCCTTGGTATTCGAAAGTCTTGAGAATAATCAGATTTTTGTTTTTTTGGATTTTCAAACCATAGTTTTCGGAAATGAGCCACTCTTTGCTTATTTCAAATTTATTTGATTTTGTTACATCAGCTTTTTTTTTCAATGATGCCGATATTAAGGCACACAATTTTTCATAAGAAACATTTGTTGTTTGATTTATTTCTAATTTAAGAAGCGCAAATTTCCATGTGCTGTTTTCAGTAGGCCAAAAAATTACAGAGACTTGTTTTAGCTGCTTGTTTTTATTCGCATTTTTACTTTTAAAAATCCACTCAGTATCATTCTTTTGTATCGAAGCAACGTCAGTAATCTTTTTCAGATTAATGGTGATATTTTTTGGTGTTAGATTTAAAACTTCCGGGCTGGAAGTGAATCGAATTACATTATTTATAAAATTGGAAGTTGTATTTGTGCTGTAAGCTTTTTGAGATATCGTTACTAGAAAAATAAATCCTAAAAATATATGCAAAGATAATGTGTTAATTTTATGTTTCATAATTTAATCCCTATGAATTTAGTTTTGTTTTAGTGATTTGTCTGTATTGCCAGGTGATTTTGAGAGGCATCAGTGAAAACAGACCTGAATTCAAGTAATAAGTGTATAAGCAGAATAATAAAATATTTCATAAATATCTCCTTGTATACTATTTTGAAATTCTGTTCGGGTAAA
>QZLD01000321.1 GCA_004796385.1 Gammaproteobacteria bacterium
AAATGACAAAACAGCAGGCTGTCATATTGATCCTGTAGATATAATTTTCTGTGATATTATCACAACTACTACCGCAGGAATTGTTCACTGAGGAGATATTAATTTATCTAAATAATACGAATTAATAGCTTTATCAAAATTCAGGTAGATAAAAGCTGCTGCTGCCAAATAAGGCCCAAAAGGAATTTGAGTATCACTATCTTTTTTCTGCAGTGTTAAAACAGTTATACCAATAACCGCGCCAACAAATGAGGATAACACAATTATTGAAGGCAAAGATTCCCATCCAAACCATGCCCCAAACACTGCAAACAGTTTAAAATCTCCATTTCCCATACCATCCTTTTTCCTTATTTTCTTAAAAGCATAGGAAAACAGCCATAAACTCATATAACCTGCAACTGCTCCGATAATCGCTTCTCCGGGGCTCTTTACGATTGAATATTCCGTAAGGCTAAGAAGCATACCCCCCCAAAGCAAAGGCAGAATAATATCGTCCGGCAGATACTGTGTATCAAAATCTATTAAAGCTAACGAAATAAGGCTGTAGGTCAGAATTAGTGTTGCAACAAAAGTACCTGACACTCCGAATTTATATGCGACAACAACCGACAAAATAGCACTAAAAAGCTCTATCAACGGATAACGAATAGAAATTTTATTACCACAACCGCCACATTTACCCCTGAGCATAATGTAGCTAATAACAGGAATATTTTCCAAAGCAGTTATAAGTTTACCGCATTTCGGACACCTTGATCTTGGAACCACAAGATTAAAGACATCTTTCTGTTCGCTGTTTTCAGAAGAATCAGCAATATTGTCAACGCTACTTTCACGCCCCAAAAACTCTATACACTCACGCTTCCACTCACGCTCCATCATTACAGGTAAACGATAGATAACCACATTAAGAAAACTCCCGACAAGCAGCCCGAAAATAAATACGGAAACATAAAAAAACGGAAGGTTTTCTTGAAAGCACTCTATGATTATCACTGCTACATCTCTTATGGATTACTTTAGATAACAGAACCAAGTTGGAAAATAGGTAGATACATGGCAACAACCAGACCACCGACAACAACACCTAAAAATGCCATAATCAAAGGCTCGATAAGTGAGCTAAGGCCATCAACGGCAGCGTCCACCTCTTCTTCATAGAAATCGGCAACTTTGGTTAGCATAGAATCAAGCGCTCCGGATTCTTCACCAATAGCCACCATCTGTACTACCATATTTGGAAATAGTCCTGCCTGTTTCATTGATTGCTGTAGTTGCTGGCCGGTTGCAACATCTTCCCGAATATTAATAATTGCATTGGAATAGACAATATTCCCAGCCGCTCCGGCAACTGATGTAAGCGCATCAACCAATGGTACCCCTGCAGCAAACATTGTCGCCAGAGTTCTGGAAAAACGAGCAACTGCAGCCTTATTCATAATCATTCCAAGAACAGGAACTTTTAGAATAAGCCGATCCAGAAAGTGATTAAACTTATGCGAACGCCTCTTAGCTTCAAAAAATGCAACAACAGCCACCACAAGCAAAAACAACACAAAATACCAATATGTAGATAATAAATTGGATAATTCAATAACGAATTTAGTAAATGCAGGCAGTTGAGCTCCAAAGTTTGCAAATATCTCTTCAAATTGAGGAACTACAAACAATAACAAAATAGAGGTCACAATTATAGCTACAACAACAACCGCTGCAGGATAAAATAACGCTTTTTTAATCTTTTTCTTTAATGATTCGGTTTTCTCTTTATATGTTGCAATCTTATCCAGCAAAGTCTCAAGAGCACCAGACTGTTCACCCGCATTTATAAGGTTAATAAAAAGTTCATCAAAATGACGGGGATGTTTTGCCAACCCTTCCGCCAGAGTACTACCCTGCTCGATGTCTGCCTTAATTGACATAAGCATTTCCTGCATGGAGGGGTTTTCATGTCCTTTACCAACTATATCAAATGCCTGAACCAAAGGCACACCTGCCCCCATCATTGTGGCCAGCTGCCTGCTGAATACTGCAATATCTGCCGCTTTTATAGATTTCTTTTTGCTGGCACTGAAAAGTTCCGATTTCTTTTTTATTGCACCGGGACGAACAATAACACCTTGCTTACGAACTTCTGCCTTGGCAATAGTCATATTTGCGGCTTTGGTTTCGCCCTTTATTTTATTGCCGCGCTGATCCTTACCCTCCCAGGTAAATGTATAGAGTTTGGTTCCTTTGGTTTTTTTCTTATTTTTCTGTTGTACCTGAGCCATAATTATTCCCTAGTTACTCTGTTTATCTCTTCAAGACTGGTTATCCCCTCAACAACCTTGGTTAAACCCGATTCCCGCAGATCTTTTATTCCTTCTCGCTTAGCCTGATCTCCAATCTGCATGGCGTTACCGCCTTCCATTATTATTCTTCCGATCGCTTCAGTAACGGGCATTACCTGATAAATACCAACCCGCCCCTTATATCCATCAGCACATTGGTCACAACCGACCGGACCGTAGATAGTAATACCCTTTTCAATATCCTCATCTTTAAAACCTTCCTGCTTAAGGGCTTCTTTGGGAATATCTACTTTTGTTTTACAGTGATTGCATAAGCGTCGCGCCAGTCTCTGGGCAATAATAAGAGTTACAGCAGAGGCGATATTAAATGCCGGCACCCCCATGTTGGCAAGCCGGGTAAGAGTTTGCGGTGCATCATTGGTATGTAGTGTTGATAAAACCAAGTGGCCGGTAAGAGCTGCCTTAATCGCGATTTCTGCGGTCTCCAGATCACGAATCTCACCAACCATGATTACATCCGGATCTTGCCTCAAAAAGGCACGCAGAGCTGAGGAAAAATCCAACCCGGCTTTCATATTGGTATTTACCTGATTAATTCCCTGAATATTCATCTCTACAGGATCTTCTACTGTAGAGATATTCGTATCCGGGGTATTAAGAATATTCAAACCTGTATACAAAGAAACCGTTTTACCACTTCCTGTCGGGCCTGTGACCAGAATCATTCCGTAAGGACTTGCCAAAGCCTTTTCATAACGCTCTCGCTGAGAATCTTCGTAACCAAGCATTTCAATCCCAAGCTGCGAACTACTTGGATCAAGAATACGCAAAACTATCTTTTCACCCCAAACTGTCGGGCAGCTGTTGACACGAAAATCTATTGAGCGATTTTTGGAAAGATTCATCTTAATCCTTCCATCCTGAGGAACACGGCGCTCTGCGATGTCCAGTCTGGACATAACCTTAACTCTGGCCGCTAAACGATTAGCCAATGTTATAGGCGGATTAGCAACCTCATGTAAAACACCATCCTGACGAAATCTTACCCTGTAGGTTTTTTCATAGGGTTCAAAATGTATATCCGAAGCCCCTTTGTTTATAGCATCCAGCAATACTTTATTCACAAACCTTACAACCGGGGCATCATCTATATCTGAGTCGTCAACTGTATTCTGCTCTTCCTCTCCTGAAGATATATCGATATTTTCGTAATCTTCATCGAGCATGTCTCCAATATTGGCAGAGTCCTGAGCAGAAAGAACATCTTCAATAGCCTTATTAAGCTTATTTTCTTCTACAAGCACCGGATCTGTACTAATGCCCGTATGAAACTTAAATTCATCTATTGCCTGTAAATTTGTGGGGTCGGATACCGCCACAAAAAGTCTTTTGCCTCTTTTATAAAGAGGTAAAGCATGATGCTGTCTTATTAATTTTTCTTTAACAAGGGAAACGGGGCATTGCTCCAAATCCATTGCCGTAAGGTCAAACAGGGGAACACCAAATTCTTTTGAGGCTGATGCTGCAATATCTATACTTGAAACCAGCTTTTGCTCAACAATATATTGGATAAAAGGGGTTCGCTTTCGCCTTGCCTCTTCAAATGCTTTCTGCGTGGCATCCTCATCAAGTAACTTATTCCTGACCAGCATGCCTGCCAGACCGCTCAATCTGATTTTTGGGTTTGGAGTAGCCATAGAGTTCCGTTAATCCAGCGTATTCTTCTTTTTATATCCGTCAGGTTAGTAATATATATCTAATCTTATAATAATAGTAGCAGATTCCTCAATTATTGATTATTTTCGTATCCAAAATACCAATAATTTCACAAAATCCAACCTCGGATATTAATATATTTCTTTCACTATAGTAAAGGATACGGTCTCTTTATAAACAAAAGGTTTTACCGAAAGATTCATATTCGTATAATGATGAAAACCCCATAATTTTAAGGATTACATTATGATTAATATTAACAACAGCTTACTGCTAATTATTGATATTCAGGAAAAGCTACTTAAGGTAACAGCTGAAAAAGATCTGCTTGTTGAAAATACAATAAAACTTATAAAAGGATTAAAAGCTCTTGATATCCCCATAGTCTGGGTAGAACAAAACCCTGAAAAAATGGGGGAGACGACAACTGAGATAGCTCAGGAACTTTCAGGAGTTAAAAAATTCAGCAAATCGTCTTTTAGTTGCTTTGGAGATGATTCTATTCGTGAATATATTCATGAGATGGATGTAGATAACGTCATTGTTTGCGGAATAGAATCCCACGTATGTGTTTACCAAACAGTAAGAGACCTTCTTGACGATGACTACATGGTTGAGATTGCTGTAGATTGCGTCTCATCCAGAAATCTGGCAAATAAAGAAATCGCGGTTAAAAGAATGGTGGAAGAAGGTGCAGACAGAACATCGGTGGAGATGATTCTGTTTGAGCTTCTGCAAAATTTCAAACATCCTGAATTCAAAACAATCTCTTCAATTATTAAATAACCGGAGAAATAACTCTGAACTTTCTAATAACTGTAATTTTTTTTCTGATCGGGGCCCGCTTTGGCTTTTTCGGCATTATTGCGGCTATTGCCGCATCGCTGCTACTGATCAGATTTCACCCCAATGAGTCACTCCAAGCACCTGAAGAAAACACCAGAACACTATTTTTTAATACCCTCTTTCAAATGCTCGGACATATAGCCAAAGCTGACGGAGTTGTATCTCAAACTGAAATTGAAATCACTGAGTCGATAATTAAAAGAATGAATATGGATCAGCAATCAAGATTAATTGCTATAGAACAGTTTGGTGTCGGCAAACAATCAAATTTCAACTTCCGCAATACTCTGATAAATTTCAGGCAAAATTGTTATAACAGAAATCTGTTTTTAAATTTTATTGATCTTCTTTTTCAGATTGCCTATTCCGATGGAGAGCTACATGAAAATGAAACCAGAATTATCATAGAAGCCTCTAAAATACTTGGAATAAATGAGTTTGAACTTAATTCAATAGCCGCCATGAATCGCATTCGCTACGGTTCTAATCAACAACTGCAGAACAAAAATACTCCTGTTGAAGCTGCATATAATGTTCTTGGACTTCGGCCTGAAGCCAGCGACTCAGAAGTAAAACGCAAGTATAAAAAATTGATCTCTGAAAATCATCCGGACAAATTAGTATCCCAAGGCGTTCCTGAGAACATGATTGAAATGGCAACTGAAAAGACCAAAGAGATCACCTGGGCCTATGATGCAATCATGAATCACAGAAAATCAAATCAGAAAAAATCGGCCTGAACCGAGTCCACACCATTACCAGGAGATACTATTTCCAAATATACATCCGCCATGCCTCTTTTTTTTATGGTATCTGTAACTGCCCGCTGACTTTTATCAAGATACTCTTTTGGAAGAAACTGTCTTTTACCGATGTCCTGCCCATCATTATCAGAAAATCTTATCTCCAGGACAGGAAGCAGCAAGGGATAATCAGCTTCATTATAAATTACAGCCTCGTAGATTATCACTCCCGGATGCTGCTCATGCTGACGCTGACTATAACTGGAAATTTTAATATGCTCAGGCTCAGAACGAAAAGGCAAACGACAACCGGTAATATTACACATAGCCTCCAATACAGGCCTTACCTCTCCATACTTAACAAGATCCATTCTGAAAAAATAGATCGTCTGCAACAGAAGCATCACCAACAGAATAACAATCACCGAACTCCATAACGCCACATGTTTTATATGTTTTTTTACTTCAATCTTTTGTTCTATTTTCTCAATCTCGTTACGAATATCAATATCGGAATGAGAAAGAACATCGCTATTAACAGGCAGAACTTCAACCTCAATCACTTCAGGCAAAGGATCATCAAGATCAGATTCAAGTTGCTTAGCCAACATAGACTTGCTAACGCGCTTCTTTTCCTGCTGAATTCCTGCGTCTTCTATCTTTTCTTCTAATTCTGTTTCTTCATCTTCATCATTAGAACCAGATTCAACCACCGGACCGCAATGCTCAGGAGAGTCATCCCAAATATGATCTATACCACCAACAACAGTAAAAACATGAGATTTTATCTCTTCCGGCTCTTCATTAAACTCTTCAATTGTCGGTTCAACCTTTTCTGAACCAATAGAAACCGATGATTTCAGTTTTCCTGAAAACCAACTCTTTTTAATTGTTTTCTCTATAAGATCAGAAGAATAGCCTTCATTGCCATCAGAAACAGAAGAAACCTGGTCTCTGCTATCTACGGGGCTGTCCTGCAGGTTTTCCGCCGCATTAAATGGTTGATGACACATACCGCAACGAACAAAACCATCAGCCACTTCCAGCTGCTCTGCATTCACCTTAAACACAGTATTACAGTGTATACAACGAGCATAATGATATTTTACTTCTTTCATTAATTATTCCGGAAAAGCGATTCAATCCCTTTGATTGTTGTTATTTAAGCATAAATTGCAATAAAAGCGATAACAATTTGCCCCCTGATCACTACATATGTCAAGAAGACTTTAAAGCAGATACTCTTAACCAGTCTTCCATCTGCCTAACCTCAAACTTATCAAAAAAACCAGAGTAGCCATTAATTATAAGCTCCTCCTGCTCTTTCAATATTCCGGATAAAACCAGATTTGAAGATACCTTACAACACTCAGAAAAAAGAGGAGCAAGCTCCAATAACGGCTTAGCCAAAATATTAGCCAGAAGAATATCTCCTTTGGTTTTATCAAAATCTTCCGGGAGAGAGGCTATAAGATTCTGCTCCACATTGTTTTTTACAGCATTATCCATTGTCGCAATAAGTGCCTGTGGGTCGTTATCTATGGCATAACATTTTCTGGCCCCCAACAACAATGCGGCTATGGCTAAAATACCGGAGCCGCAGCCATAATCAATAACTATCTTATCCTTTAAGTCCACGCCATCGAGCCACTCCAGGCACAAAGCTGTAGTCGGATGAGTACCCGTACCAAAAGCCAACCCGGGATCAAGCATAATATTTACAGCATCAGGTTCAGGAGCATCAAAACCATTGGGGCATATCCATAGGTTTTTCCCGAACTGCATTGGACGAAAATCTTTCATCCACTCCCTTTCCCAAACCTTATCCACCACTTTTTCTACTGCAATAAGAGTTACCTCTCCACTAACACAAAGATTCTCTAAATTTGCTTTATCAGGCTCTTCATCAAAAAGAGCCTGAAGAATATTTTCACTCCAGACAGCATACTCACCAACTCCAAGCTCAAGAATCGGCTCATCTTTGGCATCAAGAATAGTTACCGAGATCGCGCCAAAATCATAAATGAGCTTATCTTCAAGATCTTCCAGTAACTCTTTGCAAGAAAAAAACTTTGCCTGATAATAAGCCATCTCTATATCTCAACCTTTGATAACAATAAATTTTGCTGATATTACCTGAATTATACTCTTTATAAAAATTCTCATTTTCTTAACCTCCAATACGCACCCAATTGGGGCGCAAAATCTTTGCAAAAGGCTTTGAAAACATAAAGATGATGAATTCATTACCTTAACAAACATAAAAAACGCTAAAAAATTAAATATTTACTTTGTAGTTGCAGCAGTTTTCGTTGTATAATTTGCGCCGATAAACTGTGCGGGTATCTATCAAGTTGCCTGTCACAAGTTTAATACCCTACGGCGAATGCCTCGCACCAAACTTCAGCAAAACAGTTTTCTTGCTTTAGTCTGGATCGTTGGGGTGCAGCAAATTTACTTAACTACTAAATATCTGGACTAAGGAGTTGATCCTCAATGGTTGAACTATTGTTGAAGTATACCCCGTTTATCGGGATAGCAGGGTTCGTTTTTGCCCTAATAACGTTACATTGGGTTGCCAAACAGCCTGCTGGTAATGAAAAAATGACGACTATCGCAGGCCTTATCGAATCTGGTTCAATGACCTTCTTAAGAAAGGAATATTCAATACTTGCTATATTCCTAGTTATTGTGGCAGTTATTCTAGGCATTGCTCTTAGTTGGCAAACCGCTGTTTGCTATATAGCTGGAGCATTAATTTCAATGCTTTGTGGCTTTATTGGAATGAGAGCTGCTACTAAAGCAAACGTAAGAACTGCTGAAGCTGCAGCAAAAAGCGGTCAGGGTAAAGCTCTTTGTGTGGCTTTCTTTGGCGGATCAGTAATGGGAATGACTGTTGCTTCTCTTGGACTTATCGGAGTTGCTGTTGCTTACCTGTTGTTTAAAGATAAATCAGTTATTTCTGCAATTAATGGTTTTGCAATGGGAGCCTCATCTATCGCTCTGTTTGCCCGTGTTGGCGGTGGTATTTATACTAAAGCTGCTGATGTCGGTGCTGACCTTGTAGGTAAAGTGGAAGCCGGTATCCCGGAAGATGACCCAAGAAACCCAGCAACAATTGCTGATAATGTTGGTGATAATGTTGGTGATACAGCAGGTATGGGAGCAGATATTTTTGAGTCTTATGTAGGTTCAATTATTGCTACAATCTTTATCGGTTCAACCTTGGCTCTTGAGATTGGGAGCAGGGATTTTTCCACAATTACAACTAAGTTAATGGCACTGCCTTTACTTGTTGTTGCGGCTGGCTTGATCGCTTCGGTTATTGGTGTTTTATCCATGAATGTTATGAAGAATACAGATCCTGCTAAGGCTTTAAGAAACGCCCCGATTATTGGCCTTGTATTTCTATTTATCGGCTCGTATTTCATCATTGATGGCATGTCTTTAGATGTTAAGGCAACTGGTTTTGCATTTGCTACTGGGCCTTTCTGGGCTATGGTTATTGGCTCTCTTGCAGGTTTATCAATAGGTTTTGTAACTGAGTATTATACTGCAGGGGAATTCAGTCCCGTTAAGAAGATTGCTCTTGCCGGTAAAACCGGCCCGGCTACAAATATTATTGCGGGTATAGCTGTTGGTATGTATTCATGTGTTATCCCGGTATTAATTATCTGCTTAGCTATTTATCTATCACACTATTTCTCAGATTTGTATGGCATAGGTATTGCCGCTGTGGGCATGTTGGCAACCACAGGTGTTACCATGACTGTTGATGCTTATGGCCCTATCTCTGATAATGCTGGTGGTATTGCTGAGATGTCTGAGCTTGGCCCTGAGGTAAGAAAGATTACAGATGGACTTGATGCAATCGGTAACACTACTGCTGCTATCGGTAAAGGCTTTGCAATCGGTTCAGCTGCGCTTACTGCACTGGCTATGTTCTCTGCTTATGCTAAAGCCGCTAATCTTACCACCATTGATCTAATGGATGCAAAAGTTGTAATTGGACTATTAATCGGGGGAATTCTTCCTTTCTTCGTTGGTGCAAATACAATGAGTGCGGTTGGTAGAGCTGCTCAATTGATGGTTGAGGAAGTACGTCGTCAATTCCGTGAGATTCCAGGAATTATGGAAGGCACAGGTAAGCCTGATACTGAAAAATGTGTGGCTATTGCAACTGCTGCATCATTAAAAGAGATGATAATCCCTGGTATAGTTGCTGTTGTTGCGCCTGTTATTGTTGGTTTTGTTCTTGGTAAAGAGGCTCTTGGTGGAATGCTTGCCGGTGGAACCTTAACCGGCGTCCTACTGGCTTTGTATATGGCGAATGCCGGTGGTGCTTGGGATAATGCCAAAAAAGCTATTGAGCAGGGTGATATCGAAGGTGAGTCGAAAGGTACAGAGGCCCATAAAGCTGCTGTTACCGGTGATACTGTAGGCGACCCGTTCAAAGATACTTCAGGTCCAGCTATGAATATTCTAGTGAAACTTATGTCAATTGTAGCTCTTGTAATTGCTACTTTGTTACCGGCAAAAGCTTTATTGGGATAATCAATAGCAAGCACAACAGAAAAACCTATCATGGTTTTTCTGTTGAGAGATAAAAGACAAAAAGCCCGGAATTAATTCCGGGTTTTTTGCTTTAGGGATACTCTTTTATGTAACTTATACAAATACCACGGTTTTATTCCCATGAACCAAAACTCTGTCCTCGAGGTGGTACCTCAACCCTCTTGAGAGAACTATCTTTTCCACATCACGACCAAGACGAACCATATCATTCTGTCTTACTCTGTGAGTAACCCTAACTACATCCTGCTCTATAATTGGCCCGGCATCCAGTTCTTCGGTTACATAGTGGCAGGTTGCTCCTATAAGCTTTACACCTCTGTCGTAGGCTTGCTGGTATGGTTTCGCGCCAACGAATGACGGCAGGAAGCTATGATGGATATTTATTAGCCTTCCAAAATACTCTCTGCATAGTTCAGGTGGAATTATCTGCATATATCTGGCAAGAACAATAACGTCTGCATTGTGATCGGCGATTATTTTTCTGGTTTGATCGAATGCTTCCTGTTTATCCTCTGCTGAAACCGGAACATGATAATAAGGCACCTTATACCAGTTAACCATATCCTCCAGATGTTTATGGTTGGATATAACGCATTCCAGATCAAATTGCATATCTTCGCTATGCCAGCGGTGAAGCAGATCTGCCAGGCAGTGAGCCTCTTTGGTTGCCATTAGTACAACCTTTTTCTTTTCTGCAGAATTCACCAAACGCCAGGTCATTTCAAATGGCTGAGCACTTTCTGAAAACTCCTTTCTAAAGCCATTGACATCAAATTTTTTTGTGTCTGAGGTTATTTCGTAGCGCATAAAAAACCAGTTGTCTGCAAAATCAGAGTGCTGATTAGCCTCTCTGATAGAGCCTGAATGCCTGGCAATAAGGTTGCTCACCATGGAAACTATGCCAACTTTATCAGGGCAGGAGACTACCAGTCTGAATATTTGATCCATTGTTTATTCCTTGAAATCTGTTTTTAAAATGGTAGATGCAGGCATTTGACCACGTCATCTACCGTTATCCCTTTTTTGTAGGTTACCTCGCCGAGAAGCGGAGCAGGGATTCTCTCTCTTAAAGAGTTAATTTGCTCTGCCACATACATTTGGTCTGGTGTAGCCTGATTAGCAACCCATCCACCAAGAAAAAGACCTTTATCCAAAATATTCTCACAAGTTAACAACGCGTGATTAAGGCAGCCAAGACGAATATCGACAACCATTATCACCGGCAGCTGTAACGCAGATACCATATCATCAATACCAATATCATCTTTTAAAGGCACCAACCAACCGCCAACACCTTCGACAACTACCGCATCAACTTTTTCAGAAAGCTGCTTAAAGCAATCTTTAATCATCTCCAGAGATATATCTGTTTGTGTCTGTATTGCTGCAATATGCGGAGCTATTGGCTCTTCAAAGGCATATGGGTTAACTAATCTATAATCAATATCAAGGCCGGATGCCTCTATCAATCGTAAAGCATCACTATTTCGAAGGCCGTTTTCCGTCTTCTTGCAGCCTGATGCTACAGGCTTCATTCCTGCTACAGAAAACCCCTTTTTTGATAAATATTTAATTATCCCGCAGGAAATTACAGTCTTACCAACATCTGTATCAGTCCCGGTAATAAATACGCCTTTTGCCAATGAAAGCATGCAACATCTCCAAAAATACTTCGTTATGTAAAAAGTATTATAATACCCTGTTTATGTAAAACTCAAAATACAGGTTTCCTCAATTAATTCAGAATTTTAATACAATTCTTTCAAGCATGCGTATTTATAAATAATTACGGCTGGCTTATTGAATATTTAAGCTTTTCGGGATAATGTTAACTCTCTGCGGGGAATATTGTCTTATAACAGCTTTCAAAGCATGTATTAACCCCCTTTCAAACTAACACCTAACCTAATACCGAGCCTGTAAATATGTGCAAGATAAATAAATCAATTAAGCTTGAAAATGTTTGCTACGACATAAGAGGGCCTGCCCTTGCCGAAGCAAAAAAACTGGAAGAAGATGGCCACAGAATTCTAAAACTGAATATCGGCAATCCCGCGCCGTTTGATCTTAATGCTCCTGATGAAATTTTGCAGGATGTAATCCTTAACCTGCCAAAAGCGCAGGGTTATTCAGACTCTAAAGGTCTGTTCTCTGCTCGCAAGGCAATAATGCAGTATTGCCAGCAGGTCAAAATAGACAAGGTTGGAATTGAGGACATTATTCTTGGTAACGGGGTAAGCGAATTAATTGTAATGTCTATGCAGGCTCTGCTTAATGATGGCGATGAAATCTTACTACCGGCCCCTGACTATCCGCTATGGACTGCAGCCGTATCTCTTGCTCGTGGCAATCCTGTACATTATCTTTGCGATGAATCACAGAACTGGGAACCTGATCTTGATGATATCCGAGCCAAAATAACCTCTAAAACCCGCGCCATAGTTATTATCAATCCTAACAACCCTACCGGAGCAATATATTCAAAAGAGACTCTGGAGGCTATCGTTGAAATCTCAAGGGAAAACAATTTAATTATCTTTTCCGATGAGATATACGACAGAATAATTTATGATGATATGAAACATATTCCTATTGCATCACTTGCTGATGATGTATTTTTTATAACCTTCAGCGGCCTATCGAAATCTTATCGTGTTGCCGGGTTTCGTTCCGGGTGGATGATAATAAGCGGCCGCAAACAGGATGCAAAAGACTATATTGCAGGTATTGAGATGCTCTCCTCCATGCGCTTGTGTTGTAACGTACCGGCACAATATGCAATACAGACAGCAATAGGAGGCTATCAAAGCATTAATGATCTCATTAAACCTGAAGGCCGACTTTATGAACAAAGAGAAACTGCTCATAAAATGATATCGGAGATTCCCGGTCTCTCCTGCGTAAAACCAAAGGGAGCCCTTTATCTGTTCCCTAAGATAGATACGGAAAGGTTTTCAATTAAAAACGATCAGCGCTTCATACTCGACCTGCTTTTAAAAGAGAAAATTCTCGTTGTTGAAGGAACCGCCTTCAACTATCCAACGCCGGATCACTTCAGGGTTGTATTTTTACCAAGGGTAGAAGACCTGAAAGAGGCTATAGGGCGCATAGGTAACTTTCTTGAAACATACTCACAGTAAAGACTTTGAAATTAACAGAAAATAAGCGGATGAAATAACAGGGAAGTATATGATACACAGGAACGTGTTGCTCAGGAGGATATCATCAAAATTTCTATTGCTGCTAACTATAATTGTTGGCAGTTATTCTTTCGCTGCCGAAGAACATAGCAAGCAAGAACACAGAGAGTATCGCCTTGGAGTTCTGCTTGGCTTCAGTGGTGCAGGAGCAATCTACAGCAAAGATGGCCTTGAAGCGATAAAAATGGCAGTTGATGAAATTAATTCCAAAGGAGGCTTCCTTGGCAAACATAAAATCAGAATTATCCACAAAAACACCCAGACAAAAGCAAATATTGCGGTCAGGGAGGCAAATGGCCTGATCTTAAGAGACCATGTTGATGCTATTCTGGGAACCTATTCCAGTTCCTGTGCAATTGCCATTAAACCAATTACCCATAAAAACAAAGTTATTCATATAGCAGCTATAAGCAATTCGGAAAAGATAACTCTTAATAATTTCAGCCCCTACACCTTCTCTGTAGTTCCTAACAGCTATATGCAGGCAAGATCAGTTGCAATCGGCGTTGCCAGAATCGCCAAAGAGAAAAACTGGAAACGCTATGCAACAATAGCTTCAGACTATGAATGGGGTCACACTACTCAACAAAACTTTGTTTCACAGTTATATGCCATAGCTCCGGAAATCAAATTAACAGCTGAAATATGGCCACGTCTTGGTGATCCGAATTATGCTGATAATATTGCCAAAATAGCCAAAAGTGATCCCGATTTTGTTTTTGGCGTTATTGCATCAAAAGACAATGTTCGCTGGATTCACTTTGCAAACTCTGTTGGTTTTTTTAAAAAATATCCTTACCCCGGTTCCCTGATCAGCGTTTCTGAACTGCAACTGCATAAAGATACAATTCCCAGAGGAATAATCGGTTTGGCGCGCGCTCCTTTTTTTGCTCACATGGACAATGAGCGCATGAAAGATTTTGTCAATAAGTATAAACAGGTTTACAAAAAATACCCTTCGGACTGGGCGGTACTTGAATATGATGCGGTCTATGCGTTAAAACAGGGCATAGAAAAAGCTCAAAGCATTAATTCAGAAAAAATAAAAGATGCGCTAAATGGTGCAGAAATAAACACGACAAGAGGAGAGCTTCGATTCAGGAAAACAGATAACCAGCTTATCTGCCCCTCCTATCTCGGCATAGTCAAAAATTCTGACAAATACCCATTTCCGATTCTGGATGAAATGGTTATCGTGTCAGGAGAAGACTCTATTCGGAGCAAAAAAGAGATTATAAAACTAAGACACTTAAACAAATGAAACTGACAATTAAAAGCAAAATACTCTTTAACGGTATAATGGTAGTTGCTCTGGCAACATTGCTTATATCCGGGATACTTTCTGTAATCCTTTGGGAGCAGAGCAAAAACGACGCTAACAACAAACTTATTCACTCATCATCAATCTTTCGTTCTATCTTAGATGATAAGATGATGTCACTGCAAAGAACCGCAGAACAAGCAACTCATAACGAGGATATGTCAAACAGAGTTGGTTTTATTGTAGATAGCAGTAATATAAAAAGCATGCAGGAGATGCTTATTGAAGAGCGCAAAGAGCTGGCTCTTAATCTTTATTCTATGGCTATTGCCGCCAATATCCCCAAGGTGTTACTGCTTGATAACGATGGCAATTTCATCTCTCAGATACTCAACAAAGGCGATAAATCAATACTCTCGATCAGCTATGGCAATAATAGTGAATACATTTTCTCCGCAACTGTTCCAAAAGGAGAAAAGCCCGGAAACAATCACTGGCTGAAATCAATAAACAACATAATTATCCCTAAGAACATCAAAAAAAAACCCATATCCTATAACAGCTATGACCTTATATCCGGAACTCTATGGCTATCATCAAGATCTCCATTGATGGTTAAAACAATAAACATTGAAACATTCAATGAATCTCATATCCAAAAAGGGATTATTATCCTTTCAATGCCGATAACCAACTCATTTGTTGAGGAGGTAAAAAAGCTTACCGGAACTCCAATTAATATTTACACAGAAAATGGATTTAGCGTTGGACAATTTCCTTCTCTTCAAAAACTACAGGATAACTTTTCCAACAAAAACAGATCCGGCAAAACCGGGGGAAATACTAAATTTTCAAGCGCCAAAATCTATAAGGAGAAATATTTTAACGGCATATTCTCTATAGTCTCTAATGGTAATGTTATCAGCAAATACGCGCTCTATTATTCTCAAGATGAGGCCAGCAAAACACTATGGCAAATATATAATGCACTTACCATATGCGTAATTATTGTTCTGATAATTTCTGCGCTACTATCACTTATTACAGCAAGAAGTATCTCATCACCAATATCTGAACTGATCAAAGTAATGCGTACTGTTGAAAATGAGCATAACTTCGAAATACGGGTTAAAAGCAACGGACATGATGAAATTGCTCTGGCAGGCAGATCTTTTAACAGCCTGATGTCAGAACTACAGGAAGAGATATCTGAAAGACTATCTGCACAAAAAGATCTGGAAAATCATAAACAAAACCTTGAAGCAATAGTTACATCCAGAACCCGCGAACTGGAAAACAAAACTAAAGAATTGATTAGAGCAAACCAACATCAGTCTGAATTTCTTGCCTGCATAAGCCATGAGATCAGAACTCCTATGAACGGTGTATTGGGGATGTTACAGCTACTACTGGAAACACAGACATATCCTGAACAGAAAGAGTATCTTGATACCGCATACAATTCTGCCAAATCACTACTTTCTCTATTAAATGATATCCTTGACCTGTCGAAAATCGAATCCGGACAACTTTCCATAGAAGAAATACCTTTTGATATCCGTGTTCTTACCGAAGATACAGTTGCATTAATGGCATCCAGAGCAAAAAGCAAAACCCTTGATATTTCATGCCTGGTATCTTCAGAGGTTCCTCATAATGTTATTGGAGATCCCACACGCATCAGACAAGTCCTTAACAACCTGATTCAAAATGCAATAAAATTCACAGAACACGGAGAAATAACCATCACCCTTAAGGCTGCAAATGTCTCTGAAGACAAGACCATGATAATATGCGATGTTAGCGATACCGGAATAGGAATAGATCACAAGAAACAAGGGCAGATATTCGAAGCATTTAAACAAGCAGATTCTTCCACAACCAGAAATTACGGCGGCACAGGCCTGGGACTTGCAATATGCAAACAACTTACAGAACAGATGGGCGGAGAAATCACTGTTGAGAGCACCCTTGGCAAAGGCAGTAGCTTCAGATTCACACTCCCTCTTGGCAAAGCTGAAGAAGAACCCATCGCAACAGAAAATAACCACAGCCTTGAAGGAGTCAAAATACTACTTGTTATTGAAGACTCTGAAAACCGGGATATTATTGAAAAAAAATTGGTAAGCTGGGGAATATCCTTTCAGTCTGCCGCAGATGATATAGATGCTAAAACCATCCTCACAGACTCAACTCAAATCGGAAAACCGTTTAATATTGTTATTATAAATACTCAGAACCCTCAGCTTAATGGACTGGATCTGTCAAACTGGATTAAAAAAACAGAAACCCTTAATAATACAAAACAAATACTGCTATCCTTGTACGGACACAGAGGTGATGCTGTTGTTGCCAGAGATTCAGGAATAGACGCATATCTAAGCTCTCCTGTAAAAGAAGACGATCTCCTAAACAGCATAAAAACAGTACTCTTAAGAAAAGAGAAAAACACTAACCTTGTTACGCGACACTCAATAAAAGAAGATGTATGCAAAAAAGAGATAAAAGTACTTGCTGTAGATGATGATGAATCAAATCTAAAAGTTATTTCCGGAATGCTGAAAAAGATAGGTGTACGTTGTGATGTTTGCCGTAATGGTCAGGAAGCAGTTGAGTCAGCACTATCACAGAGATACGATGTAATATTTATGGACTGCCAAATGCCGATAATGGATGGTTATACAGCCGCTACAAATATCCGTAAAGCTAAAAGTGAAAATTCTAAAATACCCATTATTGCTCTCTCTGCCAATGTGCAGAAACAAAACATAACCCGCTGCATAAACTCAGGCATGAACGGCTTTATCGGCAAACCGGTACAATTTGATGAAATAAAAAAAGAGCTGGCAAACTTCTCTAAAATTGCAAAAGAAAAAACATCTGCAACTGAAAATAATAACGAAATAATCCCTCTTAAAACCAGAGATGAATCAATAAATACCACTACCCTTCTTAACCTGAAAAGCCTGTTGTCGGCAGAAGAGAGCAAAACCTTTATAAGCGATTTTCTACTTACCTGTGAACGCCGCGTAGAAATACTCTGGCAAGCTTTAGGAAACAACGACCACCCTAAAATTGCATTTACAGCTCATGCCCTAAAAGGAAGTTGTTCCAATATCGGGGCTAGCAAGCTCAGCGGCATCTGCATTAAATTGGAAAGCGAAATTGAAAACGATGCGGAAGCAAGTAAAGATAAACTGGAAGAAATGATAAAAACAATTGAGTCCGAGATTCAAAGCCTGAGCCGCAGACTTCCCAAAGAGTTTGGTGCTTGATTTTATTATTATCCAAAAGAGCAGTTACATTCTTACTTTACTAAGACTGTTATTGCTGCAACATTAAGTCGCTTCAACTTATTAAATAGAGGTTTTGGTATCTACTATGCCAATACATCCTTTTGTTCTCGATACGTTTTCATCCGGATGAATACCTTGGTTTTTACTTCCAAACCTAAGAAACCAGCTAAAACCTTTCTTGTCACGATATGAATAAGGAGATTGTGAATATTTAGAATCATAAGGCACTTCATACCCTAGCCAGGATGCTTCATAAATATCCGGCTCAAATGGCGCTGTAATTGGATTTATATTTGATCGTTTCGAAGAGCATAGCTTGCCTACGTTCAAGGAAGGGTCGTGCAAATATAGATTCAAGAACAAGCCAGAAACCGGATAGCAAAGCATGG
>QZLD01000195.1 GCA_004796385.1 Gammaproteobacteria bacterium
AAACAGACCCGCATTTGGTGGTAACATTGTGGCTACGATTGTTTCTCCTGAAAGTTCACCGATTATGTCTACAGTGCGTGAAGGCGTAATGAAGTTGGCGGATCTTCAGGAGGGGCGTAAGGCAGAGGTTGAGGTACGTAAGAGCACAGCTACCGATAAAGACTTTATGTCGGAGATACTTGAGTCTGTAAGAATCGAGAAAGATATCGATCTGGCTGCTGAAAAGATTATTGTTACGGCCGGTATGGGCGCATGTAATGAAGAGTCACTTGCCCTTGTTAAAGAGCTTGCAGAGGTTCTTGGAGGTGAAGTTGGAGCAACCAGGCCTGTTGCCGATTCCGGACTTCTTTCCAGAGAGAGACAGGTTGGTCAGACGGGAATTACAGTTCGCCCAACTCTATATATTTGTTGTGGTGTTTCCGGCCAGATTCAGCACCGCGCAGGTATGGCTGAATCACAAAGGATTATTGCAATTAATAATGATCCGGATGCGCCAATCTTCTCAATTGCCCACTACGGAATTGTCGGTGATGTGAATAATGTCTTAAAAGAGATGATTAAGGCATATAAGGTTTAATCTTAGGAGGTCAAAAGTGGCGAATTTTTACAGAGATAATAAAGATATACTTTTCCATATGAAAAATATGGATCTTTCCCGCGTGGCTGAATTAAGAGAAGACGGTTTTGCCGATGCCGGAAAGTTTGCAGACGCACCGGTAGATGTAGCGGATGCAGTAGACAACTACACCAGAGTTCTTGATATCGTTGGCGAGCTTTCCGGTGATATCCTTGATCCGCGTGCCAGAGATGTAGATGAAGAGGGAGCGCATTTTGCCAATGGTGAAGTGATTTATGCCAAAGGTACTGCTGAGGCATTCGATAGATTTGTAAAAGCCGAAATGATGGGCTTTACTCTGCCAAGAAGATATGACGGCATTAATATGCCGAAGACTATTTATACTGTAGCAACAGAGATGGTTTCACGAGCAGACGCCTCGTTTATGAATATCTTTGGTTTGCAGGAGATCTGCGACACTATTTCCAAGTTTGGTTCTGAAGATCAGAAGCAGAGATATCTGCCGAGATTCAGCTCAGGTGAAGTTATGGGAGCGATGGATCTTACTGAGCCGGATGCAGGTTCAGACCTTCAGGCTGTAATGATGAAGGCAACCGAAAGGGAAGATGGTTTGTGGGAACTTAACGGTTCCAAGCGTTTTATTACCAATGGTTGTGCGGCTATTGGTCTGGTAATGGCGCGTTCAGAGGCCGGTACAAAAGATGGTCGTGGTATCTCGCTGTTTATCTATGAGCGTGATGAAGATATGAAGATCCGTCGTATCGAGCATAAGCTGGGTATTAAAGGTTCTCCTACCTGTGAACTGCAATTTAATAATGCCAAGTCTGAATTGCTTGGCAAAAGAAAGATGGGGCTTATCAAGTACACGATGTCTCTTATGAATGGTGCACGTCTTGCTGTTGCAGCTCAATCTGTCGGTATTGCTGAAGCTGCCTACAGAAAAGCTAATCAGTATGCTACAGAGCGTGAGCAGTTTAAAAAGCCTATTCGCCAGTTTGCAGCAGTTTATGAAATGCTGACAAATATGAAGGTGGACATTGAAGCCGGCAGAACTCTTCTTTATGAAACAGCCCGAGTTGTAGATATTAAAGAAGGGGTTGAGGATGCGATAGAGTACCATCCGGAGCGTAAAAAAGAGCTTAAAGATGATCTTGCTTACTACACCAAGCTGGCAGCATTGTTAACACCTATTGCAAAGTGGTATAACGCCGAGATGGTAAATAAGGTGACTTATGATGGTATTCAGATTCATGGCGGTGTTGGTTTTACCACTGAATTTGATGCAGAAAGACACTATCGTGATGCCAGAATCACCAATATCTATGAAGGCACAACCCAACTACAGGTTGTTGCTGCTATTGGTGGTGTAATTGGTGGAGTAGTCAACTCTCTGATTGGTGATTATGAAGAGAGATATGATTATTCAGGTGTTGCAGAACTTCATAATGGTGCCAAGGTGCTACTTGCGAAAATGGATGAAGCTGTTGCCTACATTAAGGAGAAAGGTGATAAAGAGTATCAGGAGTATCACTCAGGACGTCTTGTAGGTATTGCCACAGATACTATTATCTCTTATCTGTTGTGTGCGGATGCAACCAAATCGGATCGTAAGAAGAAAATTGCAGATCTGTTTATTGCCAAGGCAATACACAGAAGTGATAGCGCTCTGCAGCAGATTAAATCTGATGAAACGCATGTTATTGCTATGCATAAAGATATTCTTGATGCAGATGAGGTTGTTGAGTAACTTTATCTTCTTAAGATATCTGCCTGTTTTTCATTCAGATATGTAAAATAGGCAAAGTTCCTTATCAGACCCACTCCAATCTTTGGAGTGGGTCTGTTATTATTGGGACGTAGAGTTTTTAAAGGGATCTTTGTGGACGAAAATATAGCAATAAGAGACGCTAAAAAAAGCGATGCTGAATTTCTCTCATGGGTAATTCTTGAGGCAGCTCATTCCGGCCATGATCTTAGTTTTTGGGAAGCAATAATCCCGGAATCACAGCAAGAGAGACTGGAATTTATTCGTTATCTATCCTCCAGTGTCAAAAGTAGTGTCTGTTATTATGAAAACTTCATTATTGCGGAAGAGGAGTTCAAACCGATTTCTGCCATATCTGCCTACAACTCATCAATTATTACCAGAGCCAACCTTATTGCGGCTCTTTACAAAGCCCAGGCTAGATTTTGCTGGGATCACAAAAGAGTGGAGCGGGTTAGGCCTATGGCATCCGCCTTTATAAGCTGTATTCCGCAAGTCCCTGATAACTGCTGGGTTATAGAGTGGGTAGCAACCAGGCATGAATATCGGCGGCAGGGGATAGTAAAATACCTGCTGAAAAAGATTCTTCTGAAAGGATTGTCGGAAAGTAATTGCAACCAGTTTCAAATCAACTTTGCAATAGACAATACTCCGGCAAGGACAGCCTATGAAGGGGTTGGTTTTAGATATATTGATGAAAACAGAAACGAAAAATTTGCCGAATACTTCGGTTATCCGGGAATTGCCCGTATGCAGATTACCCGTGAAGAACTTGAGCAGAGAAATTTTGTCAGAGCATATCTGAATAACGAAACGGTATTTCAGGAACCTTAATGCTTAACTATCTGATAAAAAGATTTCTGTTAATTATTCCGACTTTTCTGGGGATTACCCTGGTTGTATTTACCATAACCAGAATGGTTCCCGGTGGGCCTATCGAAAAGATGATAACCGAGATGCAGTTGGCGCAGGGTGATGGCAAAGCCAGCATGACCAGCGCAGTTGCCGGTTCAACTCTATCTGACGAGCAGTTACAGGAGTTAAAAGAATTCTACGGTTTTGACAAGCCGATACTGGTTAGCTATTGGGAGTGGCTTAAAAAGGTTGTGCAGTTTGATCTGGGGAGATCGACAAGATATAACGACCCGGTGTGGGATACCATAAAATCGAAGATGCCTGTCTCCATTTTTTATGGAATAACCACTATGATACTTACCTATCTGGTCTGTATTCCGCTGGGAGTGGCAAAGGCAATCAGGCATGGTGGCATATTCGATAATCTCTCCTCAATACTGGTATTTATCGGTTATGCCATACCTGGATATGTTGTCGGGATACTGCTGGTATGGTTTTTTGCATTTAAATATGAAATCTTTCCGATGGGAGGTTTTACCGGAGATGAGTTTGAAGAGCTCAGTCTCGCAGCGCAGATATGGGATATCACTTACCATGCAATTCTGCCGTTAATTGCCTATATGCTCGGCAGTTTTGCTCTTATGACATTTATTATGAAAAACTCTCTGATGGATAATTTAGCCGCAGATTATGTCAGAACCGCAATGGCGAAGGGGCTCTCGTTTCCCAGAGCTGTAATTGGACACGCTTTTCGCAACAGTTTTATTCCTTTGGCAACACATCTGGGGAATAGCATTAGCGTATTGGTTGCCGGCTCTTTTCTGATAGAGAAGATATTTAATATAGATGGCATCGGTCTTCTGGGTTTTGAGGCTCTGGTGGAGAAGGATTATCCGGTGGTTATGGGGCTTCTGGTTATAACTGCAATGCTAACCCTGATTGGCAATATACTCTCAGATATCTGCGTGGCAATTGTAGATCCACGGGTTAAATTTCAGGGGGTGAAAAAGTGATAAGACTTTCACCGCTAACAAAAAAAAAGATAACTCGCTTTAAATCTATTCGCAGAAGTTACTGGTCTGCAATTATCCTGCTGTTTCTGCTCTTCTCCTCCTGTTTTGCAGAGCTGCTTATTAATAACAGAGCGCTTATTGTTAAATATCAGGGCGAATATTATTTTCCTACCTATGGCGACATGATTCCCGGAAAAACATTTGGTATGGATTACGAATATGAGACCAACTACCGAAAATTAAAATTAACATTTAAAGAAAAAAACAGCGGCAATTGGGTGCTGATGCCGCCAGTACCATACAATGCCTACGAGAATGACTTTATAGAGGGCGAGTATCCGCCATACGAACCCTCACTTGCAAGCGGGCATTTTTTAGGTACGGATACTGCCGGCAGAGATATCGTCGCCAGGCTGTTTTACGGCTTTAGGATTGCCATCTGGTTTTCAATGATTTTACTGGTGATAAACTACGCTGTCGGAGTTTCGATTGGCGCATTGATGGGCTTTTGGGGCGGCTGGTTTGATCTTATAAGCCAGAGAATAATCGAGATCTGGAGTAATATCCCCTTTCTTTATATAGTAATGATACTCTCATCAATAGTAGTACCGAAATTCTGGATGCTGATTGTCCTGATGGCTATTTTTGGCTGGATGGGGATGACATGGTACCTGAGAACATCTACCTATAAAGAGAAGGCACGGGAATATGTTATGGCATCCAGAGCACTTGGTGCCAGCCCTCTGCGCATCATCTTCAAACATATATTACCAAACTCAATTTCGGTTATTATCACCTTTATTCCATTTTCAATTGCCGCAGGTATAACCTCTCTCACATCTCTTGACTATCTTGGTTTTGGTCTGCCGCCACCAACGCCGAGCTGGGGAGAGTTGCTGAGCCAGGGCACAGAAAACATGGAATCACAATGGATTCTTATATCGGTTGTTACGGCAATGGTAACGATTTTGGCGCTGGTAACATTTATCGGTGAGGGTATCAGAGAGGCATTTGATCCGAAAAGACACACAGTTTACAGATAAAACAGGGAAAACTATGAAATCAATCAAACAGTTATTTATATCGCTAATAGTACTTGGCTCAATAAACTGCTTTGCAGCTGAAAAAGTATCTCTACCGGCGGATATAGTCTGGGAGACAAACAACACTGCCCCGATTTACTCATCGCCGGATGCAAAAAAAGGCGGCACATTCCGAACCTTTATTCTTAGTTTTCCGGCAACACTGAGAACAGTGGGGCCAAACTCCAACAGCTCATTTCGATCGGCAATATTGAGCAATCAACTGGGGCTGGTAAATTTTCATCCCGATACCGAGGAGATAATCCCGGAAATGGCAACTCACTGGGCGTATGGTAAGGATGGTAAAACCCTTTACTATAAACTTGATCCTGATGCCCGCTGGTCCGATGGCAAACCGGTAACTGCGGATGACTACCTGTTTACCCTGGAATTTATGCGTTCAAAACATATAAGAGCCCCTTGGTACAACAACCACTACACAGAACAGGTAAAGGATGTAATTAAATTTGATGATTACACCATCGCCATAGTCGGCGCGACAGCCAAGCCCAAAAAAGACCTGCACTACTATTATGGAATCGGTCCAACCCCGCGACACTTTTATACGCTTAACGAAAACTGGGTTCAGGAAAATGACTGGAAGATTGTTCCCAATACAGGTGCTTATCAAATCTCAGACCTAAAAAAAGGCAAGTCTATAACCTTTAAACGCAAGAAAGACTGGTGGGCAAAAGATAAGCGTTACTTCAAAAACAGATTTAATGTCGATAAGGTTCAGTTTAAAGTCATAAGAGATCTTAGCATTGCCTATAAATACTTCGAAAAAGGGGAGTTGGATACCTTTAATTTAGTACTGCCTGAATACTGGCATGACAAGGCTAAAGGCAAAAATTACCAGCGTGGTTATATAGAGAAGGTCTGGTTTTACAACGATATACAACAACCATCGCAGGGAATGTATCTGAATCAGAAAGATCCTCTTTTAAAAGATAAAAATATCCGCCTGGGTTTGGCGCATTCCATAAATGTAGAAAAGACCATAAAGACAATACTTCGTAATGACTATGAAAGACTGCAACATGGTTATGTCGGTTATGGTGAATATTCCAATAACTCGGTTAAAGCAAGATCTTATGATCTGAACAAGGCAGATGAATACTTTACCAAGGCAGGCTGGAGTAAACGTGGTGGTGATGGCATAAGAGAAAAAGATGGAAAAAGACTCTCATTTACCATTACCTACTCACAAAAACACCATAATGACAGACTGGTTATTATCAAAGAGGAGGCTCGCAAGGCTGGAGTAGAGTTAAAACTGCAACTGCTAGATGGTACAGCCGCCTTTAAAAAGATATTGGAGAAAAAACACCAGATATCCTGGATGGGGTGGGGTACAGGTTTCAGGCCTGCATTCTGGCAGCACTATCATTCAGATAATGCCCATAAACCACAAACCAATAATATTACCAATACCGACAACAAAGAGCTGGATAAAATGATAATGGCATATCGGGCTGAGATGGACACGCAAAAGAGAATAGAGCTTTCCAAACAGATTCAGCAGGTGGTGTTTGACGAAGCATCCTACATTCCTACATATTCAGTTCCATATACTCGTGAAGGAAAATGGCGCTGGGTAAAACTACCTGAGCATATCGGCACCAAAAGCTCAGATGGTCTTTTTGCTCCATTTTCAACTTCAATAG
>QZLD01000054.1 GCA_004796385.1 Gammaproteobacteria bacterium
ACGTGCATGATTGAGATCACAGTGGTGTCGTCACGAATAGCTGCTTCCAGTTTTTCCAGATTGATCAGGCCGTTACTCTCAGGTTCAAGATAGGTAACCTCGAAGCCTTCTCGCTCAAGTTGTCTGCAAGTATCAAGTACCGCTTTATGCTCGGTTTTGCTGGTGATAATGTGCTTACCCTTTTTTGCATAAAAATGCGCTACACCCTTTATAGCAAGATTATTTGATTCGGTTGCACCAGATGTCCAGATTATCTCCGCCGGTTCGCAATTGACCAGAGCAGCTACATCTTCCCGTGCCTGCTCCACTAATGCTTTAGCATCCCATCCGTATTTATGCGAAGTTGAAGCCGGATTGCCAAAAACACCATCTATTGTCATGCAGGCAGCCATCTTTTCAGCAACACGCGGATCAACCGGTGTAGTGGCAGCATAATCCAGATACACCGGACTGCTTGGGTCGTTGTTAATGCTCATCTTTGATTGCTCCCGAGAGTTTGTCTGTGGAATCGATGCATACACACCAGGAAATATCTAAATCCGGATCATTGAGCTGATTCAGCCTGACGCTTTCCAGATATTTTAAGATTACGTTTCTTAGTCCATCCCATAGTTTATGGGTAAAACAACGTTCTCCATCCTTGTGAGTATTGCCCTGACAGCAAAAATCGAACTGCTCTCCAGCTGCCAGCATAACTGCCGCCACGCTTATTTCCGCAGCTGGTTTTGCCAGAACATAGCCACCTCCCGGGCCTCTTACACTTTTAATCAGGCCTTTGCGCCTGAGTTTGATAAAGAGCTGTTCAAGATATGAAAGGGATATACCTTCGGAATCGGAGATCTCCGAAAGGGTAACCGGCTTGATGCCACTGTTTCTCTCAAGAAACAGCATTGCTACAACCGCGTATCTGCCTTTTGTGGTTAACTTCATATCCACCTCACTCTATATACCCGACCATTTTAATAGGGTATTAAGGCAAATACAACTGTTTGTATTTGATTTCCAGGATTTTAAGAAGGGATCAGTCGCTCCAATTTTCTGCCAAACAGTTGTTTTTTAGCTCTACATAGTGCTTTGAAGCGTAAGAAAAATAAGCTAATTCATCGTCGGATAACGCTCTAATCTGCTTAACCGGGTTGCCAAGATAAAGATAACCGCCCTTTAAAACCTTTCCAGGAGGAACAATGCTACCAGCGCCAACAACGGTTTTATCTTCAACCACAGCTCCATCAAGAACCACGGCACCCATACCAATAAGACACAGGTTGCCAATTTTACAGGCGTGCAACATGGCTTTGTGTCCCACAGTAACATCATCTCCTATTTCAAGAGAGAACCCATCCGGCACATGATCACTGCAATGAGTTACATGCATTACCGTTCCATCCTGAATATTTGTTCTGTTGCCGATTCTAATACTATGAACATCACCTCTGGCAACTACCATTGGCCACACTGAAGAATCCTCTCCAACTTTGACATCACCAATTATTACTGCAGAAGGATCAATAAAAGCATTTTCCGCAATTTCAGGTTTATAACCTCTGTATTCTCGTATATTCATTCTCTCTCCGATTCACTCCGGAAAAACCGATATAAGACATTCGGTTTCTGGGCAATTTTCTTACGGCGCTAATAATACAAAAAAATCAACATTTTTTATAGAAATTAATTCAGGTGTAATAAAGATATGTTTCTAAAGATTTTTTTAAATTATTTTTTAGCAAAACATCAAATCGCTACAACTGACGAATATGGCATTACTAACTTCTTTTTGCGGTTATTACCGCCCTTGTTGGTGCCTGATACCCCTCTATGGTTTTGCTGTTATTTTTCGGATCAAGAAAATCGTTAAGCGATTCAAATTTTGCCCAATCTGTTCTGCGCTGTTCTGCGGAGGTAGTTACAGCAACATCAATTAATTCAATATCGACAAAACCACATCTTTGCAGCCAGTGAATCAGGGTATCTACTGTTGGTATAAACCAGACATTGGACATTTTTGCATAGCGATCATCAGGCACCAGCGAATAGCCTTTTGCCCCGTCAACAATTAATGTCTCCAGTACCAGTTGTCCGCCCTGTCTGAGCGCTGATTTAAGTCCGATAAGATGCTCAAAAGGGGATTTACGGTGATAGAGTACACCCATGGAAAATATGGTATCAAACCCTTGCAGGTTTTGTGGTACCTGTTCAAAGGTAAGCGGCAATATGTATAGGGGGCAACAATTATTCAGAGCAGGAAATATATATTTTCTTATGGCGTAGAACTGCATCGTGTAAAGTAGATAGGGTTCCAATCCGATTACCAGTCGAGCACCTTTGCCAACCATTCTCCAGCTGTGATAGCCACTGCCGCAACCTACATCTAAAACTCTGCGTCCTTCAAGGGGTTCTATCTTATCAATTAATCGATCCCACTTTAAATCCGAGCGCCACTCGGTATCTATATCCAGTGAAAAGAGTTGATAAGGACCTTTGCGCCATGGCTCAAATTGACGCAACTTGCTTTCAAGTTCCGACATGGTTTTCTTATCTACAATATCACTCTTACCAATTTCTATTTGCGGGGAATTAAGGTTTACAGTGGATGGTGTGATATCCGGCAACTCGGCAATAGTCTCAAGCCACGTTTCAAGGCTACCGTGTTTGCCGGGAATGTTTTTATTAAATATCTCTTCTATCTGTTGCGGTAACGTGTTCAGCCACCGCTTCAGGTGTGACTCCGCCAGATCTTTATATAGTGGTTCGTATATATCTTTATGATTCATTTTTTCAAAATAAAAAAGCGCCAGAAGGCGCTTATTATAGCTAATAAATAGTTTATGGTCTGCTAGTCTTTACCAAACAGATCTCTGGTATAAACCTTCTCTTTAACATCCATAATTTCATCTGAAATACGATTTGAGACTATTACGTCTGATATCTTCTTAAACTCATCGAGGCTTTTTATTACTCTGGAGTTATAAAAAGTATCTTCCTCAAGTACAGGCTCATAGACTACTACCTCTATACCTTTTGCCTTGATTCTCTTCATAATGCCCTGAATCGATGAGGCACGAAAATTATCTGACCCTGATTTCATTATCAGACGATAGACACCGACAATTTGCGGCTGTCTGGCAATAATGGTATCTGCTATATAATCCTTTCTGGTGGTATTGGCATCAACAATGGCCCTTATCATGTTGTTAGGCACATCCTGATAATTTGCCAATAGTTGTTTGGTATCTTTCGGTAGACAATATCCACCATAGCCAAAGGAGGGGTTGTTATAGTGACTGCCAATACGCGGATCAAGACCAACACCTTCGATTATCTGCCGAGTGTCAAGTCCGTGTCTTTCGGCATAGGTATCCAGCTCGTTAAAGTAGGCTACACGCATTGCCAAATATGTATTTGAAAACAGTTTTACTGCCTCGGCCTCTGTGGAATCTATAAAAAGTTGTGGAATATCCTCTTTAATAGCAGCTCCTGCCAGCAGTCCTGCAAATGTTCTGGCTCTTTCAGAATCTTCTCCAACTATTATTCTCGATGGATACAGGTTGTCGTACAGTGCCTTGCCCTCTCGCAGAAACTCAGGTGAGAAGATAATATTATCCACACCAAATTGTTTTTTTACACCAACTGTATATCCAACCGGAACAGTTGATTTAACAATCATGGTTGCACCAGGGTTGATTTTTAAAACATCGCCTATAACCCTTTCAACAGTGGTGGTATTAAAGTAGTTGGTTTCCGTATCATAGTCGGTTGGCGTGGCTATAATTACAAAGTCGGCATCTTTATAAGCCAACTCAGTATCCAGCGTTGCAGTTAGATTCAGATCTTTTGTTTGCAGATATTCTTCAATCTCTTTATCAACAATTGGTGACTGCTTGTTGTTGATAAGATTGATCTTATCTTCAATTATATCTACCGCAAAAACCTCGTTATGCTGTGCCAGAAGCACTGCATTTGAAAGACCAACATAACCGGTTCCGGCTACTGCAATTTTCATATAGAACTCCTATTCTATTAAATCCAAAATTTTGCTTACCACCATTGAGGTTGAAGTCGAAAGATTATTTTCGCTCGTATCAATTGTAATATCTGGATTTGACGGCTCTTCATATGGGCTGGAAACCCCTGTGAAATTAGCTACTACTCCAGCTCTTGCCTTTTTATACAGCCCTTTAACATCCCGTTTTTCACACTCTTCAATTGGTGTGCTCAAATATATCTCAAAAAAATCATCACCAATTATCTCTTTTGCTGCCTGCCTGTCTTTTTCGAACGGAGATATAAAAGCGGTAAGCACGATTAGTCCGGCATTATTCATTAGTTTGGAGACTTCAGCAATGCGCCGTATATTCTCTACACGATCACCCTCTTTAAAACCGAGATTCCTGCTTAAACCATGGCGGATATTATCGCCATCAAGTAGCATAGTGTGTTTACCCATGGCTACTAATTTTTTCTCGACCTCATTTGCCAGTGACGATTTGCCGGAACCGGATAACCCCGTAAACCATAAAGTCAGGGACTTCTGCCCCTTTTGCTTCAGGCGATCCGCCTTGGTGATATCGGTTTTCTGCCAGGTAATATTATCTGAACGATCAAGCTGGTGCTCAATAACCCCGCAGGCGGAGGTCATGTTCGACACTCTATCAATAAGTATAAAAGCACCAAGTGTCTTGTTGCTTATGTACTTATCGAAAACTATCTTCTCTGAAAGGGCAATATCGCAAACAGCAATTTCATTTTTTATTATCGAATCTGCTGACATCTTACTACCACTATTGATATCAACTTTGTGTTTTACCTTTATAATGGTTGCCGCTATCTGCTTGGTTCCAATCTTTAAAAAATAGCTCCTGCCGGCAATCATGCTGGCATCATCCATCCATAAGATAGTTGCAGTAAACAGGTCAGCCACTGCTGGCTGACTATTTTTAATCAGAACACTACCCCGTGAAATATCCACCTCTCTATCCAGAGTAATATTTACAGCTTGTCCGGCTATGGCGCAATCAATATTTTCAAAACCGGATATGATAGATTTTATCTTTGCTTTCTCAGAGCCCGGTAAAACTCCAACCTCATCACCAACGGCAACAGAACCTGATTCTATCTGACCCTGGAAACCTCGAAAGTTGCTGTCTGGTCGGCTTACCCGCTGCACAGGCATTAAAAAACCATTAGTCGATGACTGAGTGGTAATATCAATCTCTTCCAGATACTTCAGTAGCGAATCACCTTTATACCAGGAGGTATGCAGAGATTTCTCTACGATATTAACACCATCTGTTGCCGATACCGGAATCACCTCGATACTATCGAAACCAAGATTAGAGGCAAAATTCAGATAATCTTGACTAATATCCTCGAATCGCCCCTTGTCATATTCGATCAGATCCATCTTGTTTATAACAAGCACGATATGTTTGATTCCCATAAGGCTGCATATGCGGCTATGTCTTTTAGTCTGTACCATAACGCCATTCATAGCATCGACAAGAATCAGAGCCAGATCAGCACAGGATGCACCAACCGCCATATTACGGGTATATTGCTCGTGCCCAGGGGTATCGGCAACAATAAAAGATCTGCGGTCGGTAGAAAAATAGCGGTATGCTACATCTATAGTAATGCCCTGTTCACGCTCTGCCGAAAGGCCATCCAGCAGCAGGGCAAAATCGATATCACCACCACGGCTACCCTGCTTGCTATCCTTTATCAGAGCCTGTTCCTGATCGATGTATATCTGCTTGGAGTCATAAAGCATACGTCCAATCAGTGTTGACTTGCCATCATCAACACTACCGCAGGCGATAAATCTGAGCATAGTGGTCATGTCAGAAATACCCCTCCTTTTTACGCATCTCCATACTTGAAGCTGCCTCATGGTCAATTACACGGGTAGTTCTTTCTGATGACCTTGTGGTGAGGGTTTCAGAGATTATCTCATCCAGAGTCTCAGCATCCGATTCACAACCACCGGTTAGCGGATAACATCCCAGAGTACGAAAACGTACCTTTCTCATTTCCGGTTTCTCATTGGGATTAAGGTGGAAACGATCATCATCAACCATGATTATATTGCCATCACGCTCAACTACAGGGCGTTCTTTAGCAAAATAAAGAGGCACAATTTCTATATTTTCCCTTTTTATATATTGCCAGATATCTTTTTCCGTCCAGTTGGAAATTGGAAAAACCCGAATACTTTCATTTGGATTTATTCTGGTATTAAACAGCTTCCACATCTCCGGACGCTGATTTTTCGGGTCCCAGGCATGGGAAGCATTGCGAAAAGAGAAGATTCTCTCTTTAGCCCGGGACTTTTCCTCGTCACGTCTTGCCCCACCAAAGGCAACATTAAAACCATACTTATCTAACGCCTCTTTTAGAGCCTCAGTTTTCATAATATCGGTATAGGCAGAACCGTGATCAAAAGGGTTTATATTATCAGCAACACCTTTGTCGTTGGTGTCAATCAGCATCTCAATACCAAGCTCGCTCGCTTTTCTATCGCGAAACTCAATCATCTCACGAAATTTCCAGGTGGTATCAATATGCATAAAAGGGAAGGGAGGCTTTTCAGGATAAAATGCCTTCATTGCTAAATGCAGCATCACCGAACTATCTTTACCTATCGAATAAAGCATAACCGGCTTTGCACACTCAGCAGCAACTTCACGCAGAATATATATTGCTTCTGCTTCCAGATGGCCAAGGTGGTTATTGCTTACAGTATTCATGATAATTAGTCCGGTTTGCCAGCTTTAAATACAGTGGCTAATAAAAATAATAGTGAATATGATATTAAAAATGCAAAAAAGCCATCAATTTTTCCAGAAACAACCAACCATGACATTGGTGCAAGTAGCAAAATATTAATCGCAAGAACTGAAAGAGTTACGGTTTTATGACCAAAAAGTCGTGAAGCATGTTGATAAGCATGGCTTCTGTGTGCTTCATATACTTTTTCTCCTTGAAGAAGACGCCTTATTAGGGTTGTAGTTGCATCAACCATAAACACCCCAAACATGACCAAGATAATCCAGAAAAAATTGCCATGTATGTGAGATGCTTTTACCCCCAGCAATGCGATCATAATCCCTAAGAATCCACTACCTGCATCGCCCATAAAAATTTTAGCTGGCGGAAAATTCCAGAAAAGAAATCCGAGCACAGCAGATGCAAGAATCAAAGAGGCGATTATTACCTCTTGTTCTTTGGCAGTATTTGGAAATTGAAAGATAATTAGTAAAGAAATAATCAGTAGCAAAGAGATAGCTTCAACAGAAGCAATGCCATCAATACCGTCCATAAAATTATTTAAATTTAGAATCCAGACAACACCAAAAACTGCAAGAATATTTCCAAGTATTCCAAAGTTAATTTCTATTCCAAAAAATAATAGCGGAGGAATACCTCCCAAAAGATAAATACCAATCGACCCAGCCAAAAAATGAGTAGCTATTCTTATCTTTGGATTTAAATTAATCCTATCATCGATAAAACCAATTGTTGCAATTAGACCACCACCTATGAACAGCGCAAAAAATGTTGATACCTCAATTTTTCTAAAAGCTAAAAATCCCCCTAAAGATACAAGAAACACAATTACGAAAGAGAGACCTCCGCCTCTTGGGGTAGGTATCTCATGAGAACTTCTGGCATTTGGTATATCTATTATTCCTTTGCGGATGGCGTAACTTTTGAGCATCAATGTAAATGCAAGAGATATGAAAAAAGAAATAACTGAACCAATAGCAAGATAAATCAAGCCCGATTCTCCAAAAAGTACTTAACTGTTTTTTCCAGTGTTTCATCAATCGAAGAAACCGGACTCCATCCCAATTCATTTTTTGAATACGATATATCAAGCTGCAATGACCCAAGAAGTCTTTTTGCAAAATCCCCTTTTCCTAATAACCCAGCAGTTGTTGAGATTATATTAGGTGAAATCGGAATTAATCTGCTTTTTTTACCCATTGTGTTCTCTATCTTTTTAAGCAAATTTGTTGTGGAAATATCTTCATCATCTGAAACTAAAAACGTTTTATTTGCGGCATTTTCATTGGTTGAGCAACAGTAAAGAAAGTCGACTAAATTAAATAAAGATACTAAACTGCGTCGATTATTTATACTTCCCAAAGGTAAAGGAACCCCTCTGTTAACCCACTTCATCATATTATGAAAGTTAGCTTTGACACCCGGACCATATACTAATGGAGGTCTTACTATCACCACCTCTAAACCCGTATTTTCTGATATTTGTTTTAGCTCTTTTTCAGCTTCATATTTTGAGATTCCATATGGATCTTGAGGAGATGGTAAATCAGAGTATCTAAATGGTTCATTTTTACAAGTGGACTCCCCATTTACTTTGATTGAACTTATAAACACTAATCTTTTGACTCCGGCCTTTGCTGCTTGTATCGCAAGATTTTTTGTCCCGTCCACGTTAGTTTTTCGAAACTCTGCCAAAGGGTTAGAAGCCTTATCACTCATTACATGAACTCTTGCTGCAGTATGAATAACTACATCAATTGATGAAAGTGCCTCTCCCCAATCAGTTTCCTCGCCAATATTTCCAATAATATATTTTGTAACGCCCGGCATGAGTAACTCTGTATTTTGCAAAAGAGCTCCCCGAACAAAATGCTTTTTTGAAACTAAATAATCACAGAGATAACTCCCTACAAAACCATCTGAACCTGTCACAAGAAAATTCATTTGTTCAATTCCTTTTCATACAGAGATATCGTTTCAGCAATAATCTTTTCAGCAGAAAAATGAGTAACCGCTAATTCTCTGCTTCTCTTTCCCATTGATATTCTAATTTTTCTATCGATTATCAACTTCTCCAGAGCATTTGCTAACAATTCACTGTCTCTAACCGGCACTAAAAACCCATTTTCTCCGTCACTAACCACCTCCCTACATCCGGGCACATCTGTTGTAACGATTGGTAATCCTGCTGCGCTCGCTTCAAGCAATGATTTAGGAAGCCCTTCTCTGTAAGATGGCAAACAGGCAATATCAGATTCGCTTAGGAGTTTATCTATATCATTTCTTCTTCCTAACCACTGAACAACATTTGATTTTGACCAATTATCTAATGTACTTTCAGGTATTGAAGCCTTATTCGATGGATCTGGATCGCCAACTAATACAAACTCAGTATTTTCAAATTTTGTTGATAATTTTTCCGCTGCATTAACAAATTCCTCCACACCCTTATCCCACAACATCCTGGCAACCAGAAGTATTCTGATCTTCTTTTTTTCCGGATTTTTTTCCACAGGATAAAATTGCTGAATATCTACACCGCTCCCTCTTATTAGAGAAATTGCGCGTCCATTAACACCTATATCTGTTAGCCACTTAAAATCATCTTTGTTCTGAACAATTGTATTTCCTTTGTTCAGAACAAACCGAAGAACTTTCCTTACAAAGAAACCAAGAACCAATGCTTTCTTTGATTTAGAAGTATAGAGCCATCCAAGCCCCGTAATAGCATTTATCATCTTAGCTTTTCTAATGAAAATTGCTGCAACTGATCCAAGTAATACAGGCTTTATTGATACTTGATGAATAATATCCGGTTTTTCACGCAAATAAATTTTTAAAAGTCTTATTACCACATATAAAGCAAGAAAAGGATTTAGACTTCCTCTACTACTTCCAAAATTTATAGCCCTTATTTTCTCTTTTTCAATTATTTCCCGACATTTTCCAATATTTGATAACAAAACCACTTCATGACCATCTTCAACTAGCTTTTGTGCAAGCGGCAACCTATGGGAGCAAAAATACCAATCTTCAGTCACAAAAAAAAGAATTTTCAAGAACCACTACCTCAATAATGCACATATCATCTAGCTTGGTTGATAACACAATTCATTCGAATGAAATGATTTCAACATAATTATTACAGCATCCATAATTACCATCACGTTTTGCACAACGATGTCCATAAAGAACAAAAACTATCAATAAATGACTCCATACTGTAATTGCCCACAACCCTTTTCTGGCATAAGACCTTTCGCTCATCCCATAAATCTGCATGTTTTGATTCAGATATCGCTTCAATAATTGCTTTGCTAAGCTCTTCAGGACTCTCCGAATCAACAATCCAGCCACAATCTCCTACTATATCAGAAGAATCCCCAACATTCGTACTAATACAAGGAACACCACAAGACATAGCTTCAACAAGTACATTCGGAAACGATTCACTTGCGCTTGATAACACATGTATATCTAAAGCGTTTAATATCGAAGGAATATCGCCTCTTTTTCCTAAAAGATTTATTTTGTCTTCAAGCTGATAATATCTAATCAAATTAATCAAACTTTTATTACCAGAATCCAAACCTTTTCCAACTAAGATAACCTCAAAATTTTCATATTTGCTTTTTAAATATGAAATGGCTTTTAATAGGTTTTTGTGATCTTTTTGAGGATCCCATCTGGCTACCATCCCAATCAAAAAAATATTGCTGGAAATTTTTAACGACCCTCTAACTTTTTCCCGTTCAACAATACTAGAGCAGAAAACATCTGGATCTACTCCATTAACAATAACCTCCATAAGACTCTCTTTGTAACCAAAATTCACATGGTTTTTAAATGCAGTATTTGAATTGGCCACTATCTTTTTGGGAATTACGCCAGACAAAAAGGCACACATTTTTAATATGACCCTTGTTCGAAACTTAACATGATGAGCAGATTGCATTGAATTTCTAATTCCCCACACCACCTGAGGCCTCAGAAAAAATTTTCCAATAATTCCACCAATTAGATCAGCATGATACATCCAGGTTTGAATAATATCAGGGCTTTCTTTTTTAATTAAAGTAATTAGCCTAAATAATCCTGAAATAAAACCGAAAAAGCCTATCATTTTTAATTCGTAAACTTGCACTCCATTATCTATAAGGTAATCGCCAAAAACCCCTCTATCTTTCATTGATATTACAATATGTTTTATCGAATCAGGTGTTCCAGTAACCAATCTAGTTAACGCAGATTCAGCTCCCCCTTGATCCAAACTAGAAATTATATGAAAAATTTTAATCATGATTTCATTCAGGAGATTTATCGTATTTTTAATACAACATGCTCTGCAATACTGTTTGATAAAAATTTAGACAAAACGTTATGGGTTTTTCCATTCCAATGCCTATCGCATACAAATGAAATTTCGTATTGTTTTGCTTCATTCTTTAGAAATGGAACAATATTTACATAAGATATCCCCGTTTCGTTTAGAAATTGCTCCAACCTCCTCGCTCGATCCGTAATACCATTTTCAAACTCATGTTTTGAATAAATCACTAAAAAATATTCTGTATTTTTTTTCTTTAGAAGTTTTGAGATATGAGTAATAGCCCCTTTTAGCTGTCTCCACTTATATTCTTCATTTTCAATTTTTAATTTTACCTCGTTGGCATTTTTTTCTTTTTTTTGTTTTGGCTCTCCTTGCAAAAACTTTGCATGCCTATAGTAGTAAAACGTTTTTTTCAGATAAACATACATTTCAAACTTACCCAATAAGTCTCTTACCATTTCATATGTATCATACTTTTTTGGCTTAACTACTGAATAATTTCCGTCTTCATCAAAAACTGAAAACACTTTGGGTCTATTGGTTCCATCTAATACCCTTTGATCGCCATCATTAAGGTCATTTTCAAGAAAAATGAAATGAATAACTGCTTTACTATTATTTAAATTGACCTTTTTTTCTAGAACCTGCAAATGCTGAGAAGGTCCTGTCCCAGAAAGGCCATAATTTAAGACATTATATTTTTCACCTAAATCAAAATACAATTGATTATGAATAATATCTTTATTATTGACCATGAGAGCTTCAACTTGTGAATCACCCAACATAATAATGTCATTCTTATTATTTGAGTATTCGTAATAATTATCAACCAATCCTCTTTCATCAAAAACATATTTTGTTTTATAACATTCTTTTATCAGATATCCGCTATAATCCTTTTTGTGCCACATCCCTATGTCTTTATCATATTCCATAGGCGTTATCCCAAAAGAGAAAGGTGAAAATCTCAAAAATAACTCAAATGAGACTACCGCTAAGATTAAAATAATTAGTGTCTTAAATATTTTATACATATCGCAATCAGAAATTAAAATACAGAAACTCTGCATTGTTATTGGAAACAAGGAAGTTATTCACTTGAAAAACGCTAAAAACACACATCTACAAACATAGATATAAATTGAAATACTTCCTATCACCCTTGCTCAACTGATTTGTATTTGAGAACGCTAAAATGAGGATAAAAGCACCTAACACATAAAATGCGCTCATTAAATCAACTTTCCCTAAGCTCAAATCAAAACAAACCATCCCTTTTAATACTTTTATTGCATCATGGAAATTTGTTGCCCTAAAAAAAACAAACGTTATGTTAACAAAATTAATAGTTATTACCCACGATAATACTTTTCCGAGTTTTATTTTAACCTTCTTTTTCCAAACATGATTTACTACAAGACCAATCCCATGCAAACCACCAAAGACAACAAAAGTCCAAGAAGCTCCGTGCCATAATCCAGCGATCATAAATGTTAAAAATGTTGCTGCCATAGCTTTGGTGAAAGTAACTCTGTCCAAAGATCTTATGATCGGAGTATAGATATAGGTAGTAATAAAATTTGTCAAAGTAATGTGCCATCTTTTCCAAAAATCAATAATACCCGTTGCCTTGTATGGGCTATTAAAATTTTTCGGTAATGCAATATTAAAAAAGAGTGCGGCTCCAACCGCCATATCTGTATAACCACTAAAATCAAAATATAACTGAAACGTATAAGAAAAACTTGTTATCCATGCATCAATAAATCCAAGGTTTGGAATAACATCAAATCCTTCAGTAGCCCAAACAGCAAAAGTATCTGCAATTATTATTTTTTTAAACAGTCCAATAGAAAATATCATAAATCCCTTTTTAATATTTTCCATAGAGATGCCTTTGTTCTCACTATCTTTAAACTGAGGCATCATCTCACCATGATGGACAATGGGCCCCGCAATAAGCTGAGGAAAAAACACAACAAATATGGAATAATTCAGAAAACTTTTTTCTCTAACAAGCCCTTCATAACTATCCACTAAAAAG
>QZLD01000184.1 GCA_004796385.1 Gammaproteobacteria bacterium
CGCATATCCGCCTTACCATCCGGCGAGTAGGAGTCGTCACGTCGAATCTTTCTATCGGCAGTGTAACGATTAACCATTGAATCCATATTGCCGGATGTAACACCAAAAAAGAGGTTTGGCCGCCCCAGTATTTTAAAGGAGTCCCGAGAATTCCAGTCCGGCTGATCTATGATGCCAACCCTGTAGCCATAGGCATCCAGAAGCCTGCCGATAATTGCCATACCGAAACTGGCATGATCGACATAGGCATCACCGGTAACGATAATCACATCGCAACTATCCCAGCCGAGTTTTTTCATCTCACTTTTTGTAGTCGGCAGAAAATTTCCTTTGGCAGGAAAGGCTTCGCGATATTCTGGGGTGTCAAATAGATTCAAATTGTTTTCAGGTATATTCGGCACTTTTTCAGGAACTCTCAAGCAGGCATTCCAGCCTTGAAATTATAGGGGCTATTTTATCCTCTTTTAGAATTCGTAGCCATGCTCCATCACTAAATCTTTCGCTGCGACAGTAATAGGTAAGCAAAGTGAAAATATCTTTCAAATCAGCTGTTTTCAGATTACTTTCCACAGCCATGGCTACGTCTGGTGAATAGTCAGCTACATACCAGGGACTTTCAGATAAAGACTCCATAAAACCTTCGATTTCAGATGGGTAATCAGGATAGTAACCATCTACTGTAACTCTACTTAGAGCGGCAGTTGCAATTTTGCAATCTTCCCTTAACTTTTGAACATCATCAGGAGTCATAATTGCTGTTTTTATCTATAAATCCCATAAGGGTAGAGTTAAATTCAGCAGCTTTTTCATATATCAGCGAATGCCCTGCATCCATAATTATTACTGATTCAGCATTTTTAAAGTTATGCGCCATTATTGCAGAATAGCGAACATTTTTAAGTACATCATGCTCTGCAGCAATAACCAATACAGGAGCTGTAATTTCGCTTAGATGATCGGTTATATTAAGAGTTTTAAAACATTCGCAAAGACGAATAAATGCTACAAACCACTCGTCCGGAAACTGAGCGACAAGCTCCGCCTTTTCCTGAAAAAAACCGGGATGCTTTTCAATAAAGTTTGAAGAAAAGTTATATGGAGCCGAAAGCAGCATAAAATCACTCTTTTCCCCATATTTAATTGCGTGTCTGGCAGCAATACACCAAGACTCTATTTTTTCTTTAAGCAGAAAATCGGACTCACTTACAGCGGCTGAAACAGTAAGTGTTTTAACATATTCAGGATATTTTATCGCGAAGACCATACCGCACTCGGCACCATAGGATGTTCCGACAAAGTGCGCTTTTTTTATTCCCAATTCATCCAGAAGTGATTTTATATCGTCGGCGTGCATATCAAAGGTATATTCATAATCAGGCTTACTTGACCTACCCTGACCTCTGAAATCATGCAGAAGGATTCTATATTTTCTGGAAAATACCGGAACCTGAAAAACCCACGATTCAGTACTCATCATTACGCCATTAAGAAAGACGATAATCTCTTCACCTTCTCCTGTCATTTCGTAATAGATTTTCTCGTTATCATTTTCTAAATATGGCATTTTCCTCTCCAATGCTCTTTACAAAAACGCTCTTCACAAATCGACAAAAAATTTTCGCAATCATAGCACAACTTGCCAAGTAATTTATAAGCATTCTAAATACTGAAAAATCATGCCTGTTTATTAAAAATTAATCAGGAAAACCAATACTATTAATGGCCCCCGATAAAAAAGTCTTTTAGCAACATTTAAATTCATAGCTGAAACACTCCATATTTTCTGCCCGATTCTTTTCAGTTTAGTCGTTACCTATGATTTTTCACGAATAAACTGCAATGCAATTACAATTTTCACCAATATAAAAAAACCCCTCGACAGGAGGGGTTAAGATAGTGATGTTATGGTTATTTAGTTATTCTGGTTAAAACTCTTCCCACTCATCTCCTGCATCCGGCTTTGAACTACCTGATGCTGTTTTTTTAGCAGGCTGAGATTTTTTTGCTGTATTTGTTGACGACTTTTTCTGCTTAGATGTAACACTGCTTTTTTTAATCCCTGAACCTGCTCCATCTATAGTAAAGAACTGTACCTGTTCATTAAGTGTCACTGCTTGCGAATTTAGGTTTTCACTGTTTGCCGATGCCTCTTCCGCTAACGCCGCATTTTGCTGGGTAATTTCATCCATACTGGCAAGTGCCTGATTAACCTGCCCAATACCTGCATTTTGCTGTTCGCTGGCTGCAGCTATTTCGGCAATCATATCACCGACCTTCTTAACTCCATCCACAATCTCGGAGAGCGTTTCACCGGATTTAGCTACCAGATCCGATCCTGCCTTAACCTTACCAACACTATCCTGAATCAGGTCTTTAATCTCTTTAGCTGCCGTTGCACTACGCTGAGCAAGATTTCTTACTTCCGTTGCCACAACTGCAAAACCTCTGCCCTGCTCCCCTGCTCTTGCGGCCTCTACTGAGGCATTAAGTGCCAACAGGTTAGTCTGGAAGGCGATCTCATCAATAACTCCAATAATATCGGCAATTTTATTACTGCTTTCGTTAATTTCATCCATTGCCTGAACTGCATTGGTTACGACACTGCGTCCTTCATCGGCAACACTGCTGGCATTAATAGCAAGCTGATTAGCCTGACCTGCATTCTCTGCATTCTGTTTTACTGTACTTGTCAGCTCTTCCATACTGGAGGCTGTCTCTTCCAGAGACGATGCCTGAGACTCGGTACGTTTGGACATATCGGCATTACCATCCGCAATTTCAGATGATGCTGAAGATACGACCTCTGCTGCCTCTGCAATATTGGCAACAACATTTGTGATATTTTCCATTGTCTCGTTAAGTGCATTTTTGAGTACACCGAACTCTCCCGGATGGTCTGCCTCTACCCGCTTAGTAAGATCTCCTTTAGACAAAGAAACGGTGATTCTGCTGGTATCTTCTATACCTCGCATAACAACATCAAGAGATGTATTTAGATTTTGTTTCAGCTTCTCAAGATCACCTCTCAAATGTACTTCAACACGCCTGTTAAAGTCTGCCTGTGCTACAGAACCCATAACGTCATTAATTGCATTTACTGCATTATCCAGAGCCTGCATTGACTCTGTTGCTGCATCTGCACTGCGTTTGTATTCACCTTTAAGATCTATATTTATGCGTTTGGTAAAATCGCCATCAGCCATTGCTTCAAGTATTTCATACAGGGCATCCATAGTGATCTTCATATTATCAACACTACCATTGATCCCTTTCTTAAGCTTATCCAGATCGCCATTGACTTCGACCTCAACCTTTCTGCTGAAATCCCCTTCTGCAACTTTAGTTACCGCATCAATACCATCTGCTATTGCATTTTGAACAGCCTCTATCAACTCATTAAATGCCTCACCGGCCATTCCGACTTCGTCTTTTGAATCTACCACTGCTCTTTCTGAAAAATCGTTATCTTTTCTTACCTGCTGCATAGTATCTGCAAAACGAATAATCGGCTTAACTATGCCGCGAGTAATTATAACGGCCAACGCTATACCAATAATTACGATTACAAGGGCTCCCAACTCCAGCATTAATTTTGCCTGGGATACATCTTCAACTGACTTGGTTTCCTGGGCATCATTCATCTTGGCTACAGCCTTGACCATATCACTGCCCAATTGTGCCATTTTATTTTTGGCCTTTTTCATAAGCTCAATATTGGCCTTTACCCTATCTCCTTCTGCAACATATTTATTAAATCCTGCAATCAGCTTATCAGCGGCCTCTTTATGAGTAGGCTTATGGTATTGTTCCTTTAATCTTTTCACTATGTTAATTGCTGATTTTATCTCACCAACCGCCTTGTCATAATCTGCTATATCTTCAGATGCCAAAAAATTAACATTATGTCTTCTGGCTACTAAAAAATGCTGTAACACCTTGTTTCCATCGATTATTTTGTCTGCCTTATCTTGAATTCGTGCAATTTCAGCTCCTTGATCCAATAAAAGCTTATAGTCATTTTTCTGATCATTCAAAATATTGTTAATATCTGCAGTTACAGTATTACCAAGAGTTGCAAACTCCTTCTCTAGATTTACACTATCTTCATAAGACTTTTTATATGACTCGTTGTGTTGACCGATAAATGCTTCTTTATATGCCTCCGATGCTTTTATTATCGATTCAATATCGTCCTTATCATCTTTATCCTTAAAATCACCTTTTGCTTTACCGGCTATATCTTTCAGATCTTTAATGGCGTTATTAACTTCGGTTGTATACGAATCCTTACCTTCATCCATATACTTAACAGCATTAATCCGAGCATAATTTACTTTGGCAACAATCTGACTTATATGCCCGATTTTTTTGATTCGGTTTGCCAGATTATCCTGCTGCATATATCCCAGAACAGCTACAGCGCAGGTCAATATAAGAACCAGACCAAACCCCAAGCCCAACTTCATGCCTAATTTCAGATTTTTAAACATTGCTAATTTCCTTTTATTTACATTTACACCCAACTTAACTATCTAATACCTATTCACTAACCTTATCCAACTCATCCAGCTCATGCTCTTCGAGGATCTCATCTGCATTGAGAAGGATTATTGTTTTTTCATCAATAACAGCCATACCAGACATATACCTTGCTTCAATCTTGCAGCCGAATGTGGGCACATCTCTGAAATCGTTCTGTGAAATATCCATAACATCTGAAACTGCATCTACCACAAATGCTACAATAATCTCTTTGCCTTCCAGCTCAACTGAAACAACTATCACAACTGTTGTTGGCACATACTCTACTTCTTTCATACCAAACCTTAGGCGCATATCCACAACAGGTACCATTGTTCCCCGAAGGTTTATAACTCCCTTCATGAAATCAGGGGTATTCGGAACTTCCCTTACGCCTTCCCAACCTTTAATCTCTCGAATTTTAAGTATGTCTATTCCGTAAAGCTCTTCGTCTATAACAAAGGTGAGGTATTGATCTATAACCTCTGAATTACCTTCATCTTCCTGCGATGTGAGTGAATCAAAATCCATCTTTTGTCCTCTCTATTATTGTATTAGAGTAATTCCATAAATTTTTCAGGGTTAAGAAGATTGTCAATATCCATAATCATAACCATATGACTACCATTGGAAACCAACCCGGTTAAAAATTCTGTTTCTACCTTCGCTCCGGTTTCGGGAACAGTTCTGATATCATTCTTTGATACATTAAGTACATCTGAAACCGCATCCACAACTATTCCTACGGTCTTTTCCGAATGCATGGTTTTTACTGCCAGCACTACTATTACTGTTGTTTTGTCATACTCAACTTCGTCAAGACTGAATCTTGACCTAAGATCGACAACAGGAACAATTGCACCCCGTAAATTCAGTACACCGCTTAAAAATCTCGGAGTATTAGGCACTCTGGTTATATCGGTATAGCCCAGTATCTCTTGTACCCTCAGAATATCTACACAGTAATATTCTTCATCCAGCTCGAAAGAGAGATATTGATCTTCGTCAATAGTTACATCTCCTAACTCTTCATTTAACTGTTCTTCTGCTACCTCTGTCATATGCTAACTCCGTTTTAGCCTTTACAGATTTATACTGCTTCAATATGTCGTTCTGTAGCCTGGCGAACCATGCCGGGAATATCCAGAATAAGCGCTACTGAACCATCTCCAAAAATAGTTGCTCCGGAAAGCCCCTGTATTCTGACAAAGTTTGTCTCTAACGATTTAATTACTATTTGCTGCTGTCCAAGCAGCAGGTCTACAAAAAGACCGCATTTTCTGCCGTCGCCTTCAACTACTACAAGAATTCCTTTTTCAAGTTCATCTATATAGCCTTCTTCAACCTCAAAAAACTCGTGCATTCTTACTATAGGCAGATATTCTCCGCGCAGTTCGAAAACTTCCCCTTTTCCAGAAACTTTATTTACCATATCCGGTTTTACCTGTATGGATTCAATAATTGAGGCAATAGGCACTATATATTTTTCTTTTCCTACGCTTATTATCTGTCCATCCAAAATCGCTAGTGTAAGCGGCAGACTTATGCGAAAGATTGAACCATGCCCCTGCTTTGATTTGATCTCGATATTTCCACCAAGCCTGACTATATTCTTTCTGACAACATCCATGCCGACACCTCGGCCGGATATATCACTAACAACATCTGCTGTTGAAAACCCCGGGTGAAAAATAAGCTCATGAATACGCTCTTCACTTAACTCGTCATTTTCACTGATAATTCCTGCACTTATGGCTTTGTTGCGAATTTTTTCACAATTCAGACCAGCTCCATCGTCACTAATCTCTATTATTATACTGCCGCCTTTATGGTAGGCATTAAGATGTACCTCACCCATCTCCGGCTTACCTGATGCACTTCTCTCTTCCGGCATCTCTATACCATGATCGACGCTATTTCTAACGAGATGCGTTAGCGGATCACCTATCTGTTCAACTACGGTTTTGTCCAACTCGGTAGTTTCACCGGAAATTCTAAGATCAATCTTTTTACCAAGTTTCTCACTAAGATCATGCACCATTCTCGGAAAACGGCTGAATACAAAGTTGATCGGAACCATTCTGATTCTCATTATGCTTTCCTGAAGCTGGCGAGTATGTCTTTCAAGCTCTGTTAAACCATCTTGCAGATCTTCCAGCTTGCTCATATCAAAACCGTCACCAAGAACTCCAAGCATGGACTGGGTAATCACTAACTCACCGACCATATTTATCAGTTCGTCAATCTTATCTGTACCTACTCTTATGGAACTGGTGCCACCTGCTGAATCGCTCTTTCTTCTGCCGTAATTTGTTTTTCGTCTATCGTCATCTTTTCTTCTGTCATTTTCCGGATCGTTTCTTCTTTCGACCCTTACAAGTTCTTTATTTTCTGCTTCCTGAATTTCACTTTGTTCCTGTTGTTCTTCATTGTTTAGAGGTTTTATTTCAAGGTCGCACTCATCTTCGACCCACTCGAATATTTCTCTTATACTCTCTTCTCTACAACCTGATTTAATGGTTATTTTCCATTTTAGATAGGACTCTTCAGGTTGGAGGCTATGCAAATTCGGTAGCTCTGTAATATCCACCGATGTTGATATTTCTCCAAGCTCGGACAGTGCCTGAAACATTCTTACCGGATCATTTCCTGTCTGTAACATCTGTTTATGAGGAACAAAGCTGATCTGCCAACCTATCCCTGCAAATTCTGCTTCTGCACTTTCCTGTTTAAGACTTTCTTTAGCTTCTGAAGAAGTACTCTTATTTAATATTTGATTAAGTCTCTCTATTATATCTTTTCCTAAATCCGGATCAGCATCTCCACCGGATTGAGAAGTCTCAACCATCTCTCTAACGCAATCTACTGTTTTTAAGAGCAGGGCAATAATCTCTTTGGTGATCTCTCTTTCGCCGGAGCGAACCTGATCCAAAAGTGTTTCTACAACATGGGTAAAATCTGCGATGTGTGCAAAACCAAATGTTCCGGCACCACCTTTTATTGAGTGTATTACCCTGAAAACTGCGTTGATCTCTTCTGAGTCGTCACATCCCTCTTCCATTGCCAGCATACTGCTTTCCATGGAATCCAAGCCTTCAAGTGCCTCCTCAAAAAACACCTGATGGAACTGCTCCAGATTTATTCCCATGATTTACCCCAGAACTTTTTTTGCGGTTGACAGCAGCTGATCCGGACTAAATGGTTTTACTATCCATCCGGTTGCACCTGCCGCTTTCCCCTCCTGTTTTTTATCTGCTGCGGACTCAGTGGTCAAAAGCAGTATCGGGGTAAACTTATAGGCTTCCAGCCCTCTCATCTCTTTCACAAAGGTGATTCCATCCATATTCGGCATATTTACATCGCTGACAATAAGATCAAAATTACCCATCTTGGCCTTTTTCAGGGCATCAACACCATCTACTGCCTCTTCAACCCCGTGCCCTGCGCTTTTTAATGTAAAGGTTACCATTTGCCTCATAGAGGCTGAGTCATCAACTATTAGTACATTAGACACAATATCCCTCCAGGAAATTTCTTTCGTTAAAAAAATATAGTCTAAATTTCAGGAGTTGCACCAAATTATGCCGTTTTTAAAAAACTTTTGGACTTTTTATATGAATATACTAATGAACGATTTTCATAATCATGAAAAATAATTACAAATAACATTGCCAAGATAAACGGAATGATCCTTCCGGGAAAAGGTGTGATCAGCAGACTTAATATACGTTATCTCTATATTCTCTTTACTTATGTCATTTTTATATTTAGCTAAGAGGATTTCAAAACGCTTTGCCGTTAGGTCATTTTCTGAAAGAATTATCAGAATATTTCCCTTATAGGATGCCAGCGCCTTAAAAAAGGCTCTCTCATCTATTTTATCGCTGTTTTTTTTATTAGAGGTCTGTTTTGCTCTGATTCCAGATGAAACAGACAGATTTTTAATAAATGAGCAAATAGAGATAACCGGGTTGGTTTTTCCGGTAATTAATCTTTTCCAATAACCTGTATTGAGAAGCTTTTTTATATAATAACTTTTAATAAAGGCCTTTGCTTCTGCCTGTTCAGACTTCAGCCACGGGTTAATTAAAATCATCCCGCCACTCACTTTATTCGCAATAGTGTATTTAACTACCGCTGTTGCACCATCGCAAAGACCTATGAGCACCGGATTCTGAAGATTAATTTTTTGCAGATAGTTGACTGCAGAAGAGATATCTTCATCAATATTGTAATACTGCCGGGAATTACCTTCGCTATCCCCCATACCTCTAACGTCAAACCTGAGGGTAGCTATTCCGGCTCTGTTTATTACTGCCGCCATATGACTATATAGTCCGTGACTCCCAACCCGGTACTGAGGCCCCCCAACAACAAACAGTGCTACCGCCCCTCTTTTGGCAGTTTCCTGCATGGGTCTTTCCAAAACTCCAACCAGCCTGTCTCCGCAACAGTCAAACATTACTGCTTCTCTTTGCGGTTTATCCGTCATTGCAATTCACCTTTGCACAGGTTGCTACGATAAGCTGCGGCAGCTCAGTTATCTCCTGGGTTTGCCAAAACTGGCTACCGATAATTTTTGCTGAGGTTGTTTTTATAAATGTCGAGCTTATCTGCTCCAGCAATTTGCTATTTTGCATGGAGAGGCCGCCCTCTTTTGCACAGATCTCGAAAAGGTCAAAACTTATCTTTCGGCCTGCCTGTTTTAACTCCTCTTCTATATTAAGGTTAATCAGTGTTTTGATAAGCCTTGCAGATAATATATAACCTGCAACCTCTTCCTCATTTTTTTCTTTACTGCCGTCCAATATATTCTGCAGCAGCTCACCCGCACTTTTTGAGCGGTTTCCGGAAAGCATTTCCGCCATAATTTTTGTTCGCAGAAACTGCAGAAGATATTTTCTGAAATCAGATACCGGCTGCCAGGCAATTATCTGATCTATATTTTGACACTGATTTAATATTCCGGCTCCCAGCAATGCGCCTGTTCGCAAACCGATAATAGTGGTTTTTGTATGAGAATATTCTTTCTGCAACCATTTATATGCTGCAATTAAATTTTCTTTCCAGATTGTCAGGTCTGCATCACGAAGCTCACCGCTACTATCTCCGGTTCCGTACAAGTCTATTATTAATGAGGAGTTACCCTGCTCTGCCAGAGATTGCTGTAACAAAGAGAGCATACGACGAGACTTATTCTGCTCTTCTGCAAACGGCTGAATAATGAGTACGCTTCTTTGGTTATGACTGTCTTTTTGCGGAGAACGACAGATTGCAAATATATCTGAAAAACTGTCACGCATAAAAAAGGGATAGAGCGCGCATCGTTCATTTAATGACCCGTAACTATCCCTTGCAGCAGTTGTCATTTTATCTACCGGACTGATCAACCGCCGACTTTACGCTCTACCAGCTCTGCGAAACTGCCAATAGTCTCAAAGGCCTCTGCGGTTATTTCGTCATCATCCATTGAAATGCCAAAGTGTTCTTCCGCGTCTGAAATAATACTTACCACTGCCATTGAATCCAGCTCTGGGATATGTCCCAGCAACGGCGTATCGCCATCAAATTCGTCAATTTGATCGTGTATATCCAGAATATCTGCAATTATTTTTTTTACTTCTTCGATATATGACATTTCATACCTCAACATCCGTCGGTCGGGGAAAATACATAATTGTATATTTTTCAGGCGGTTGCCATTCTCCTAAACCTAATACATAAACCGCATAAAATAAGGGCGATCCAAAAAGTGCTACATATTTTAGCTTCAAATCCCTTTTCTGCAACAATATCTGTATATTTGCGGGATTAATTTATGTCGCAACCACATAATTACCCCCATTATCCGCCTCTTATTGAATGCGCTGACACCTATCATCTGCCTTCTCAGATTCATCCAGCCAGCCTTGTACGAGTCATCTCCGGAAAGATAGTCGATAACAGTTACTCCATCGACATCTATCGCCTGTTTTATCATCTCTGCTGTCAACACTGTCCCAGCAGATAATTTTTTATACTCTTCGTCATACGCCAATTTAAAGATGCTTGCCTTATTGCCGACGACAAACCATATCTGCGCGGCTATCGGTATATCTTTAAGATATACCAGCCCCAACCTTAAAATGCCTTTTTCCGCCATCGCACAGCAAGCATCGCGAATAAAACCGATTCCCGCCTCTTTCTGTTTCCAGCTTGAGTTATAGACAGCAATATAATCTTTAAAATAACTCTTAAACTCACTTTCTGTAACAATAATACTTATCTTAAAACCATCTATTTTCTCAATGGCCTTTCTCTTTCTCTGCATGGTATTTTTTACTCTGGAGTTCAGAGTATTGAAATATTCTTCCGATGTTATCGGCACAGGACTGTATATCCAGTTGGCAAACCGAAAATAGTCGATAAAAGGCAACCTTTTTTCTTTCAGGGTTTTTGTGATAATGGAAAATTCATCCCCGCCTTTTAACAGCGGCTGCAAATCAATCCAATCACTCTTCAGATCCATGATAAGGTGGTCAAATACCGCTGACAGCGTTTGCTGTAACAAATCGACATCCTGCAACTGACTGATTATTGAAAAACGATTAAAATAAAAATTATTAAACAGAGATATCTTTCTACTCTTAAAAACAAAAAACAGATTCTCTGAAATGGTTGCAGGCAAAACCAAGGTGGCAATCTGATCTATATAAACCGTAACATAATGAAGTTTACCGTAACTACTCCCATAGTGTTTTTCAAAAACCGAGTACCATGCAATATCACTATCGAAATCCGGTTGCAGTTGCCGCCACATAGATATAAAGTCGGCTGGAATTTTCTCTATACTTGGATAACATTCAACTTTTATTCTGTTTTTCATTATTTTTGATAACTGTTTTCTGGTAACTGCATATGTACTCTATTTTTGTCGATACTCATTGTCATCTGGACAATCCCTGCTTTAAAGACCGCAGAGAGAGTATAGTTGAAAATTGTATCGCAGATAAGGTCAAAGCCATTATCAATCCAGCTATAACTGCCGCTAACTGGAACGATGTTATGGGAGTATCGAAAACATTTGCCACTGTAAAACCAGCCCTTGGACTACACCCCTGTTTTATATCCGAACACACAGAGGATAATCTGCAACAACTGAACGATTTACTAACCACTAACAAACAGGTGATTGCCATTGGAGAAATAGGTCTCGATTATTACAACAGCAAGGAAAACAGAGAACAACAATTGCTCTATTTTATTGCTCAAATGGAGCTGGCTCGTAACCATGACCTTCCTGTAATAATCCACTGCCGCAAAGCCCATGAAGATATGCTGAACGTTGTTAAAAAATTCCAGGGGTGCAGAGGCATTATCCACGCCTACTCCGGCAGCTATGAAGAGGCAGTTAAATATCTTGATCTCGGTTACAAGTTGGGATTTGGAGGAGCTGCGATAAACCCCAAAGCAAAAAAATACCGACAACTGTTACGCAAAATCCCTCCTGAAACGATTGTTCTGGAGACAGATGCACCTGATATGGCTCCCTATTTCAATAGTTATCCGTATAATACCCCTGAGAATTTACCCCGCATTGCGGCTGAACTTGCAGCAATTGCCGGAATTGATACAGAAGAGTTGGCAGAACACTGCCTTAAAAATAGTATGTTTTTATTGGCTGAAAGCAGATGAGCACCATTCACGACAGAACCAAAATCATTGTAAAAGAAGATGGCCTGAAAAGGCTGCAAAACAGCAATATCCTGCTGGCAGGATTGGGTGGTGTTGGCGGCTATGCTGTAGAAGCACTCGTTCGCGCCGGTATTGGTAATCTAACTATTGTTGATAACGATGTCGTTGATATCAGCAATATTAACCGCCAGATAATCGCTACCCACAGCAATATCGGCAACAAAAAAACCGACCTCTTCAAACAACGCATTGCAGATATCAACCCTGACTGCAATGTCAACGCCGAAACCATTTTTTTAGATAACAGTAATATAGAACAGGTTCTTAATGCAGAAAAATACAGTTATGTTATCGACTGTATAGATAGCCTGAACTGCAAGGTCGGACTGGTAGAAACCGCATGGAAGATGGATATTAAGGTCTATTCATCTATGGGAGCCGGAGGCAAAACCGATCCTCTGGCGGTTGAAGTAACCGATCTCTTTAAAACCAGCGTCTGCCCGCTTGCAAAGTTTATGAGAATAAGACTTAAAAAACGCGGTGTAGGCAAAGGAATAAAAGCGGTATTTTCAAAAGAGACTCCTGTTGCACCTTTACCACCGGAACCGTCAGAAGAAAACACATGCAGAAATCGTTCGACCCTTGGCTCAATCAGTTATATTCCGGCGATCTTCGGGTTGACTCTGGCTGGTGAGGTAATAAGGGATATAGTAAATAGTCATTATTATTGAAAAATCGCCTGCATTCCGATAGTCTCTAACAACTTTACTCAAAGCCATCGAAAAAAACGAGGCTTTGATAATTTTCATACCATGTATATCAAGGAACCAAACATGAAAGAACTCCTATTAGCTATCTGCATAATAACCTTTTCAATATCAGCTATTTCTCAAGACTCAACTACCAAAGTCTCAAAACAACCGGAAATTAAAAACAGCTCTATTTCATATTTTCGGAGAACAGATACCAAAATGACATCATTCAAATGGATGGTATATAACCCTGAAACCAACAAAGAAACCCAATTTCTCCGTCTCCCACAAAAACCTATTGATGCCTTCTGGACAAAAGATTACAGCAAGGTTTATTACATAATGGAAAACACTATCTATGTTGCAGACTGGAAAAAAAGAGCTGAACCACAAAAACTTGTTGAAATAAAAGGCTCTTTAGCCGATAACTTTTTGCGTCTCTGGGCTGATGACAAAGGCGTTCTGAATATTGCAGAAATGGTATTTGATGACAAATTAAAAGTCACAAGATTCAAAAAGAAAAATGACTCAAATGGAGGTTTTTATATCTATAAAGGCAAAAAATTCCCCTCTGATGGCCGCCCCTATATCGGAGGTCCAATGCTTATTGCCATATGGCAACTGCAAAACAACAAACTGATTCTGGCCGATGGCGTAATCTCGGAATGCGAAGCATGTGAGACCCTCTGTGAAAAAGCTCTTGATGAACCAGAGAAAAAATACTCTTTTAGATATAGTACAGAGGAGCCATATACTTATTTAGATGAACATAATCTTGAATACGATGTCATCAGCAGAGATGAGTATAATGAACCAAGCTTAGTTTATATACGTTCCAGAGTCAGTGAAAATATTGGCTTTAAAGCCACTCTTACCGAAGCTATGTCCAATAATGCCTATAAAACCCCTTTTTATATCGTAGAAAAAACAGCAAATGGTAAATTCAAAACCCTTTATAAAAAAGGCAGAATAAACAAAGAAAATGAGGAACGGGAAAACATTCAGTTTATTGAAAATGGAAGATATGCCCTGATTTTCCATACCTTCAGTGAAAAAGGTGTATTATTCGATCTGAAAAACAAAAAACTCAATATAAAATTCCCTCCGTTAAGCTATAACTATATGTGGGTTGCACCTCTTAATTGATCATAAGCTAACCGGGATAACCAAATATTGGCGGCAGCTTTTATCAAAAAGACTGCCGTTTAAATCAACAATCACAACCAATTAGAACATCTATAAAAAAATATTACTGGCATCAGTCATTACTTTTTCCGGCATATCTTTTGTAGCAGATTGTAGCAGAAACTCATAATAAATTTTTCTGCATCTATTCAGTTTGAGAAACTTCCCCTTCACAGACAAAAATTATTTCCCACTTTTTAAATAAACGCCTGTTTACTTTTGAGTGTTATTCATCTATATTTTCAATACAAACTAAACCTTAACTGATTTACAACAGAAGGGTTTTGTTTAAGAACAATCTGATTTATTAACCAAAAAAGGGATTAATATGAATAAAACAATATTAAAATCGGTTCGGATATTTCACGGACTGTTAATTACATCGCTTTTTATGTTTGCTCCACATGCGAGTGCTTTGGATTTAATACCTTTAGCAAACATAAATGTAAATAATGCTCAGCAACTTAGTATGGAATTTGGATTCTCTTTATTTGATAACAGAGAAACATGTTTCAACTGCATTTATGCTACTGTCTCTCCGGGGGTAAAATCCCATAAAATCAATATGGGTATTAACTTTATTGAAGATCGCTGGTACTCTCTTCGCGGCTCTCTGGTAATGATTGATATGAAAGATAATTTTATGTCTTTTAAAAAAGGTAATAAATATCATGGTATTGAGTTTCATAGCCGATTGATTTGATTTTATTTGATATTAAATTGGGTGTAGTCAATAGCGATGGTAATGATGGAACTAAATTAATATTCGGTGTCGGCCTTGGAATTTGATATATTTTATTATCATAACCACTTACCCGGATATTTATGAAATATTCGGGTTGATATGCAATCAGATTTTCTTTTAAGAGGCGTCTGCTGAATAATCAGGATCAAAACGACAGCAATAGTAAATTTCTATCATTTCAACTATATCCGACTTATCGACTATTTCACTCTGCTTTTCGATTCTGCCATACCACTGTCTTACTGTTTCATACGATGCCTTTTCTATATTAAAGGCATTCAACCGATCATATATTTGTTGTTCTGCTTCCGTCAGCTCTCTTGGTTTTGCAGGTTTCTCTCTCTTTCCTGGCTTTAATATCTTTTTGCGCCTTAATCTTAAAAACAGATATACAGACAGTGGTAACACCAACCATAGGATCAGATCACTTAAATAACCACCTCCTAATCCCATTTTCCAAATAGCATATTTGTGTCTGAGCCATGAGAAAAGGTTGTAAATTGAGGTAAATACAGTTGTACTCTCCTCCTCTTCAATACGCCCCCAGTCGGGCGGAGTATTGTCTACATTTATCCATTTGCCATCTATATAGGCTATTGCCCAGGCATGAGCGTGGCGGTCCCGAACAATATATTTATCTTCAAGTGCACTGTATTCCTGCAACGAATAACCATAAACATACCTTGCAGGAATCCCCAGCCGTCTTAATAACAAAACTGTCGCTGTAGCAAAATATTCACAATGCCCTTTTTTGGCATTATCTAAAAAAAAGTTTATAGAAGGCTCTGTTGAATACATACTCCTCAAATCAAGTGTATATGAGTAATTATCCATAAAGTACTGTTTAACAAGCTGTAGCTTTCTGTGAGGATATATGCTGTTTTGCCTGCCCCTAAATGCGCTTTTTATGAATCTATCAAGTGGTTTTTTGTAGATAGAGTGAATCACCAGATCGCTCTCTCTGGGCTTATCTGCCGGAGCCGCCTGCCTGTCTGTAAACAGATCATAGATTACAAGTTCTGACGGTACGCTTATCTTCAAAGTTTGCAGCTCTGTAAGTTCAATTACTGCATGTGGAATATCTCCAACCATAGTGGTGTTAAGAGGTATCGGCAGAAGCCCCTCACCACTGTCCATTGTAGTGGTTATGGTTATTTTCTCTGTTAATGATGATCTCTCTTTACCAAAAGACCAACCTCTGCGCTCCTTATTATCATTACGAAGAAATCTTATGGTATTCTTCTGTGATGAATACCATGTGCCATTGCCATATCGGTCATAAGCCCCCTCTTTTATCAACAGCGGCAATTGCAGTTCTCTGCCATGAGAATCTACTCTTAACAGTATGTAATTAGAGCCTTTTATATCCATCATACTGCCAATAGCCGTTGTTCTGCGAAACGGGTCTTTATTATTGGTATACCAATCTGCAAGCCAGCCTTGGGTTACATCCTCAACATATGATTGTGCATATTTAATTCCGTTAAAGGCAAAAAAACCTGCAAAAACAGAGACTATTGCCATTGCACTAAAAACAACAAGGTTAAAGCGCCTGTTTCTGTTCTTAAAAATGGTTATAAAGACAATAACTGATAATAAAAGCAAATAGTATTTTTGCAGTTTAAGTGTTGATGCCGAACCGACTAAAACTGCAAAAAGATAGATATTACTCATATCTATATCGCCACTGGTATCGTTGTCTTTTCTTGCCTTTAATGAGATTACCGCTAGAGGAATTCGCGACCACTGGCTATATCGCTGCACCAGAATAATCGACCAGAAAACCACAGGAAGCCATTTAAGAAGAAACGAAATAATACCAACACCGGCAACAAATACAACCGAATATCCTAACAAAATAACATAGATTATGGTAGAAAGATCGGAGATCCTCTTCAGGTCTTTTAACTCTAATCTTATTTTGTATTTAATAAGCAGATTAACTTCAGTTATAACCGCCATAGCTACTGACAAAATTAACAAATCTACCTGATACCCCCATAAAAGCAGAGCTAAACCAATAACTCCTTTTGGAGCTGTAATCTTCATCCGACAACCTCTTTTAAGGCTTTGACAACACTGTTGACAGGCAAAAAAGTTATTGTCGAATCACTGCTTTTTAAATCCTCTCTTTTCGTTATTACAAAGACCTTTACCGCAACACCAAATGACCTTATGGCATCTATCAGCTCCTGCCTGCTCTTATCCAGTTCAACAAGTACAAGTATTGCGCCGGAAATCTCTCTGCAACATGGAATAACAGCGCTGTAAAGACGCCTGAAATCACAGTTTTCCGCCCGTTGAGCACAAGCAACAACCTTTAAAAGGGAATTCTGTGTAGCCACGCCTCTGCCTGCTGTGTATTTATATGATTTATCACCAACAAAGATGAGATCAAGCAGTGTCTCTTTAAGATCAAAAGAACATAGAAATGACGCTGCAACAGAAATGGCTTCTTCAAAGAGATGCGAATCACTGCAATCTACCATCGTATCCAGAATAAGGGCATTGCGTGTAAAATATTCCGGCTGGGTTTCCCTGATTACCGGCCGGCCTGTCTTTGCAAAACTCTTCCAGTGAATTGAACGTAAAGAATCACCGGGACGATAATCTCTTAAAGAAACAAACTCCTCCGACTCTCCCAAAGAGGATGAGAGTACAACTCCGCCAATCTGATAAAGTGATCCTCCTCCCAAATCCAGCGTCGGCACAGGGTATCTCTTTGGTAATACCAATAATGAATCACTCTTTTTAATGGTTTTTCTGGCTCTTATAAGTCCAAAAGGATCATTACGACAAATATCAATAGCGGAAAAATTTATATAGCCTCGCTTCAAAGGGGTAAAATTAAGAGTGATATTGATGTTATCATTATGAGGAATCAGCGGTAGTTGCCGGTATTCCGAAATACCACCGCGCAACTTTTTAACCACCCACAGCCAACGATGATATCCAATCACCCTGTCATAGGCATTACGATTTTTCTCCTCTTTAATATTTGAGTTTTTATACGTTGCAAAATCCGGAAACAGATCTTCCAGTCTATCGTAAAGTTCTAAACCAGCTTCATTGCAGCTCCGCAGATTTTTTATCTTAACCGAATAGTCAAAACTCTCACCAACCGTTGCTATTGCAGGCAGCTCTCTTTCTACGGCAAACCGTCCTCTAAAACTCAGAGACAGCACTCCGCTTACAACAAATATTGAACTTAGAAAGGCAAAAACCTGGCCTCCTAAATTAACACGCACATTAAAACCGACAGCAGCAGAAAGAACCGCAACAAAGAACAATAAAGTCCCAAGAGAGGTAAATCTACCACGGAAAATGCGACTCAAACGATAGATCTTAGGACAAATTCTAAAAAGAAAATGCTGCATATTTTTACCAGTCTCTTCTAAATCCTGATCACAAACCTGATCAGGCAGGCACAGCAATCTCTGCAATAATCTTATCCAAAACTTTTTCAGCACTATTACCTGAAAATACTTGCTGCTGATCCAGAGTAATTCTATGTGCGATCACAGGCCCTACCAACTCCTGAATAATATCCGGTGTAACAAAATCCTCACCATTTATCAAAGAACATGCCTGTGCCATTTTCAACATTGCTATTGATGCTCTTGGACTTGCACCAAGCAACACCCCGCTATAACTTCTGGTTTTGGAAACTATATCAACAATATAGTGCTTTATCTCTTCACTAATCCTGACTTTTTTTACAACATCGATTATTTCGGTTATCTCAGATGCAGATACTACAGATTGCAGTAACTCAACCGGATGCTGCTCTATCATCTGCGAAAGAACCGTTACCTCTTCTTCTGCTTCTATATAACCAAGCTTTATCTTAATAAAGAACCTGTCCATCTGCGCCTCCGGCAAAGGGTAAGTTCCGTGTGATTCAACAGGATTCTGTGTGGCAATCACAAAAAAGTTATCGCTCAAACGATTAAGTTCACGCTCAATACTCACCTGTTTTTCTGCCATAGCCTCTAATAGTGCAGATTGGGTACGCGGTGACGCCCGATTAATTTCATCCGCCAAAAGAATATCCGTGAAAATAGCCCCCTTGTGCATAATAAATTCACCACGACTCTGATCATAAATATTAACTCCAAGAATATCAGAAGGCAGCAAATCTGGAGTAAACTGAATGCGCTGAAAACCAAGATCAACAGACTTCGCAAAAGACTTTGCCAGAGTGGTTTTACCTGTTCCCGGAACATCCTCCATAAGCACATGACCTCCGGCAATAAAAGCCGCCACTAACAGTTTTATTGTATCTTCCTGTCCCCTGATAACATCACCGATATTTGTAACCACCTTGTTTAAATGATCTGTTGCATCAGAAAAATCCACGTTAACTCCTCTTTATTTAATAGTGCAGCATTTAATAGTAAGGTACAGTTTGTACAACCATTGATAGAAAACCAGGCAAAGTCAGTAAATTAAAGTCTATAGACCGGATTTTACTAAACACTGCTCAAATAGTTCAGAAAAAACTACTTGGGTGCCAGATTAATATATAAAGCATAGCTTACTGTTATGGAAATTTAATAAATATACCGCTCAATATCAACCTCATTAAATACGCTAAATAAATCGCCATAATTAACCTATAATGTCATTTATTAACAGATTGCCAAAAGGAGACAAAATGAAAATTATACATATGAGCGACCTGCATGTTGGACATGAAGATCTGGGGGATCGTTTTAAAACGATAGCCATGAATCTAATCTTTGAAAAAGGTGACAAAGCCGATGAATATGTGATTATTATTACAGGTGATCTTGTTGATGATGCCAATAACCCC
>QZLD01000156.1 GCA_004796385.1 Gammaproteobacteria bacterium
AGATATTCGTTATACCTACCAAGGATCGAGAATGGGTCTGTAAGTAATTTTTGCATCGCCTCAGGAAAATCAGAGTTAAACAGCACCTCAAGACAGACATTAAGCCGACTTTCCAGAAGCACCATAATTACCGTTCCGATAACCGCTCCATATAAAGTACCTTTTCCGCCTATCATCACAATAATCAATATTGTCAGCATAATATCAAAGTTTAAAAATGTATTAGGCACTGCAGTTTTAATCCAGCTAGCGTAAAAAACACCGGCAACCGCAGCCAATACCCCTGAAATTACAAACGCTGCCACCTTATAATATTTGATGTTATATCCTATTGATCCGGCACGAAACTCGTTCTCTCTTATCGCCTTTAATACGCTACCGAAAGGAGAATTAACCAATCTCAATAAAAACAAAAACAGCAAGATGCAGCTTACAACAATAAAATAATAGGCAAATAACCTGTATTCGGCTCCTGATGCAAGCCTAGTTTTATGATGCAAAAATTGCGGCAAGAGATGATCCAAAGCCAAACCATCAAGTCCACCTGTATAACGTGCAAATCCTACAACTATTGACAATGCGCCCACAGCAATAGCATAGGTAAGCATAATAAAAAATACACCTTTTATTCTAAGTCCTATCAGGCCAATAATTATCGATACCGCAGCTGCAAGCAAAATTGCCGCTACTATTCCGATAACATACAGCAGAAGAGATCCCTCTCCAAAAGCGAGGAAAAAACCAACAGCATACGCCCCAATTGAAAAAAACAGTGTGTGCGCCAAAGATAGAATAGCAGTGTATCCAACCAACAGGTCATAACTTGCACTTAGCAATATGTACACTGCGATCTTTACCGCAATAAGCATAAATATGGTTTTTCCAACTGTTCCGCCATAATCCGCAAGAAAAGGAGCGGTAAGCAAAAACAGCAAAATCAACAACAGATTAACTGATAATAGCCAATGCCCCGGCCGGTCATTGGAAATCAATGCTCCTAAACCGGATCTAATCATAACTGTTCACCGTTGCTTTCAAGTGGATTCAACCCTCGTGGCTGCCACAACAGCACAGCAAGCATAACCATAACCACAGACACCTGACCGGAAAGTGGAGGATAAATAGCACTCATATAATTATGAACGAGCGCAATTAACACACTCCCGACAAGACACCCTTTAACTGAGCCGACTCCTCCTATCATTATTGCAGCTATGACAATCAACAATAGCTCATTAGAAACATCGGTAGTCATGGAAACCCCATTGAGCGAGTAAACACTTCCGCCTATTGCTGCAATAATATTTGCAAAAATAAACACCAACACAAATAGTCTTTTAATGTTATATCCCTGTGCCTCCAGCATCTCCTTATTCTCCACCCCAGCACGAATCAGAATACCTACCTTGGTCTTCATCAAAACAAGATAAGTAATAACAAACACAACCATACCGATAGCTCCACCCAATATCCGGGTACGAAGCACGCCGACACCCCCATCCCAAAATTCTAAAAATTGCAGATGCCCAAACAGCAAAGCCGGCTTCCTTAATCCGGGGGTTCTGGCGCCATAGGTTGTCATCAATAATTCAATAAGAACAACTGCTCCTCCAAGAGTAATCAGCATCTGCAAAGTAGTGTTGCCATAGACAAGTCTGACTATATATCTTTCATAAACAAAAGCGATCATGCCGATAACCGCAGATACAATCACAACCCCGATAAAGATAATCAATATAGTGGTAAAAGCACTGCCATCATAAAACCACCCTTCGGATTTTATAAAAAGTTTCTCGCTCGGCTCAATCACCCCCGGAAGCGGCGACACCATTCTGGTCTCTGTAATCCTTGTCAGACTATTAACTTTATAAATAATATGTATAAAAACAAAGGTTGCAGTTGCAATAAATGCTCCATGCGCCAGATTAAACACCCCCATCAAACCGAAAACTATGGTCATTCCGGCAGACAGCAGAAAATAAACAAAGCCCATCAAAATACCCGCAACAGTTAACTCAAGCCACACCTTTAACCACGAGGAAATAGCCGCAATTAGCTCCGGCTGAGTTTCGGCAGAACCATTTATTGCAAGCTTTACAACCAAACCTGAAAACAGAGAAAGCAGCATAACAACCGCTATCGCCATTAGGTTTTTCTCCTCTACTAAAGCCTTAAAAACCGAATCACCTTCGCCTTCCATTGCGCCCTCCACTTTTCTTGATTAACAAGCAAATCGAACCGAAACTTTTGAGTTGTTTTTTCCAGCATATTAGCTCTCAAAAAGAGATAATAAAACCTGTTTCTTCAAATATTTACTATTCATATAACAAATAAAAACCCGGCCACTATACCAGTGACCGGGTTTTCTGAGGGAGACTATATCCGTTTTTATTGTTATGAAAATCCTTATGACTGAAATTGCTGCGAAGGCGGCTGATTAAACCTGCCTCTGCCTTTACCCTTTCCTTTTCTTTTTTGTGCCATATTATCCAGCTCTGATTTCTGCTCTGCAGTCAGCACGTTGTAAAAGTCTGTAAAGGCTGCGTGTATCTTCCGTGCACTTTCAAGTCTTTGTTGCAAATGGTCAATACGAATCTGGCTTTTTTCAACAACAGAGGGCTTATTTCCGCTCTGCATAGACTCTCTCATTCTATATCGATTCTCCTGCTGCTGATCTTTTGCCAGGTATACCTGATCTTTCCATGCACTCCATGCAGGCAATTGCGCCTCTGAAAGATTGAGTTTCACTTTTATCGCAACCGGGTCAACACCATGCTTTTTGCCAAATCTACCATAATGTCCACGCCCGTATTTACCACCACTCTGAGAATAATACCCCTGCCCGTTACCTTGCTGTCTATTTTCTGCATTTACACCTACTGACACAAAAAACAGTGCTACTGTTGCCAATACCGGCATCATCATCTTTTTCATCTTGGTTCTCCTTTATTTCAGGTTTGTTGTCATTCGATGACTTCATTAAACCACAACTATGTAACCCAGATATTTCCGGCAACAGACTTTTTGTAACGAAATGTTACAGAAGCCTCCGAAAATGTAAGTTATACTTTTTGTATATTGATAAAGACTGAAAAAATATGAAACCAAAAATAATTGTTGTAGATGATGATAATGAGATAAGAGAACTCCTGCAGGAGTATCTTAATAAAAACGGTTTTGAAACAGAAACAGCCGAATCAGGTCATGTTCTTTTTAAAAAACTGGAGTATTTCCCTGCCGATATAATTATTCTGGATATTATGATGCCGGGAGATG
>QZLD01000011.1 GCA_004796385.1 Gammaproteobacteria bacterium
AACCTGTTCGACAATATCCTGAATATCTTCGATAAGCGGGGTGTGGTTATTGTTGCGATAGATGAGAACCTTGAGAACGCTGGCGGTTAATCTTCTGGCGGTTTCAATGCCGAATTCACCAGTCTCATCTGCTGCCTTTTTTATGGCATTTTCAATCTTGGCTCTCTCAAACTTAACCTTTTCACCGGCTCTGTTGATAACAAACTGCGGAAGAATAGCAATAGCGTTCTGTTGTTCTGTAGTCATGACTAAATCCTTTTAATAAAACAATATATAGATAAATTTAGATAATATTTGATATGCAAACACAATATGTAGTGTTGTAATTATGGTTTTATATCTGATGATGTCAAGGCGAAAATGCAACTCTGTTTTGCACTTTTTCTCAGAATTCATGAGCAATTTTTTGAAAAATATGGGGTTTTAAGTCTGAATTTTTTTGCAAAAAGAGGCTGGTAGCCCGCCCTGACGGGATGGTATTTGTTCCAACTCAGTTGTTCGCGTATATGGAGTTGAAAAAAGGGATTCCGTCATTCCTGCGAAGGCAGGAATCCATTTGAATTCAGTGTGTTGAGGTCAGGTTATTTGCTGTTCTTGCGTCTTTTACGAAAAAACTCTTTAAGGATATATCCGCACTCTTCTTCCATAATTCCACCAGATACTTGAATAGAGTGGTTAAAAAACGTTTCCTTATTAAGGGAAATTGCCCCGCCGATAACGCCGCTTTTAGAATCTGTTGCACCGAATACAAGGCGTTCTATTCTGGCGTGAATCATTGCTCCAAGGCACATAGTGCAGGGTTCAAGAGTTACATAGATGGTCGTTTCCGGAAGCCTGTAATTTCCTTCTGACCGACAGGCATTTCTGATTGCAATAATTTCAGCGTGGGCAGTAGGGTCTTTGTTTGCAATTGATAGGTTATGTCCACCGGCAATAATTTCATTGTCTCTAATTATCACCGCCCCCACAGGAATCTCTCCAATATCTTCAGCTTTTTTTGCCTCATGCAAGGCGATCTGCATCCAGTATGAGTCTGTGTTTATTTTTTTGGGCATTGATTTGAAAAAACTATGAGAGAACGGTTAACTTATTCACCTTAAACCCAGCTAACATATCTTTTGTAGCGGCCAGAAACTCTTGCATATGCGGTGTTTTTATATGTTCCTGCAAATCATCTTCGCTGTGCCACGTTTCATAGAAGATAAAAACAGCCGGATTGTCATTATCCTGATGCAGAGTGTAATCAATGCAGCCATCCTCCTTAAGCGTTGGCTCGATCATCTTCAGCATTTCCGATTTTGCAGATTCAATGCAGTCGGCTTTTGATTCTATAGTTGCTATAACTGTCAGCATAGTTTTTCTGCTTAATTATCTGATTAACTCTTCCAGCTCTCTGTCCAGAAGTTCGCTTGATCCCATATTCAGTTCAACCAGTCTTCTTAAGTGTGTCATGCTGTCAATATCTATTTGGGTGCATGTGAAACCGGCATGGCCGCCCTCTTTGTGTTTTAACTCAAGCTGCATGGTGATTTTAGTGGAATCATCCAGTTCTATTTCAAGGGTGAAATTGGCTGATTCAGATTCTTCAATATGATCAATGTCAAGCAGAACACCTTTTAGTGAAAGGTCTATTACTTCACTTCGAATTATCTCTTTCTGCGGTGATCTTAAAGTTGCCAGTCCATCAAAGGTAACTCTTTTATACTTTCTGCGCTCTATCTCTACCATTTTAATCTTCCGTTATTATCAGTTATCCATGCTGCATATATTAAGGTGAGTTTATAAGCTGAATCTAGTTTAAAAAGTAGATATAGTCAATTTCACATATCTTGTTTATTACGATTTTTATCTGCGCCAAATTGACAGTTCAGCCTTACTGTTCTTATTGCATTTGCTCTAACGTGGAGTATTTCTATTGGATAATTGTTAATAAGAATGCTGGTTCCTGCCTTCGGTATCTCCTCCAGTTGTTCAAGAATCAGGCCGTTAATTGTTTTTGGGCCGATATCTGGCAATTTCAGATCAAGATTTCGGTTTATATCACGAATATTGGCGCTTCCATCAATAAGTATTGTGCCGTCATCCTGAGGATAGGCATCTTTTATTGTGTTTGATGGTTCTGTGGTGAATTCACCAACAATCTCTTCCAAAATGTCTTCAAGAGTTACCATGCCTACAATATCTCCATATTCATCGACAATCATCGCTATTCGCCTGCGGTTGCGCTGAAAATTTACCAGTTGAGTGGTAAGAGGTGTTCCTTCGGGAACAAAATAGGTGGGGTAGATGGCATCCTCAAGATCTTTTATAGAAAAATCTCCATGAGCCAGTTTGTTCATGATTTTCCGCATATGCAGAAATCCCTCAACGTTATCAATATGTTGCCGAAATACAGGGATTCTGGTGAATTGGCTGTGTTTAAGCTGCTCAGTGATTTTCCCCCAGTCATCTTCAAGGTCTAATCCATGTATTTCATTGCGCGGGATCATAATGTCTTCGACCGAGGTTGATTCAAGGTCTAGTATGTTCACCAGCATTTCCCTGTGTCTTTGGGGAAGCAAAAAACCGGCTTCATTTACAATGGTTTTTAACTCTTCGCGATTAAGATTTTCTCTCTCTTTGTGATCAAGTTTTATATTAAAAAGTTTTAGAAAATTATTGGCAATAAAGTTAACTACCCATACTAACGGATAAAAGATACGCAGAAGCGGAGTAAGAATCAGCGATGAAAAAAAGGATATCCTCTCAGGGTGAATGGCGGCCAGGGTTTTAGGTGTAACCTCTGCGAATATAAGGATTACAAAGGTTAGGAGAGCTGTAGCTATAACCAACCCTGCATCTCCCCAAAGCTTAATAGCAATGTTTGAAGCGATGGCAGAAGCAAGGATATTGACAAAATTATTGCCAAGCAGAATTATGCCGATCAATCTGTCCGGTTGTTTAAGAAGATCATCTGCCCGTTTTGCACCTTTATGCCCTTTTTTTCTAAGGTGTTTCAGGCGGTAGCGGTTGAGGCGCATTAATCCTGTTTCCGAGCCGGAAAAAAATCCAGACAGAATAACAAGAAAAATAAGGACAAAAAAAAGTGGTAGTAGCGAAGTATCTTTCAATTTACAGTTTACCTGCAGGGGTTGGCTAAATGATTAGCTGAATAATGATCTGTATATTAAAACAAATAGCTCATATCTAAAAGTTTTTCTCGCAATGGCAAAGTTTTTTTATGATAATGTGCGGTCTCATTTTTACCATTTGGCGGTAAATCCAGCCTAAACAACAGAGCAAAGAATCAGGGTGAAGATAAAATGTTTCAGAATTTAAGCGACAGACTTTCAGGTGTACTAAAAAATATTACCGGACAGGGGAAGTTAACCGAAGACAATATAAAGGATACATTGCGCGAAGTCAGGATGTCACTTCTTGAGGCGGATGTTGCACTGCCTGTCGTTAAAGATTTTATTGAGCAGGTTAAAGTCAAGGCTCTTGGCGAAACTGTAATCAAAAGCGTTTCTCCCGGGCAGGCATTTGTAAAGATAGTTAACGACGAGCTTATTTCTGTAATGGGTGGAGTTGCAGCAGAAGAGCTTTCTTTAAATGCCAGGCCTCCTGCAATAGTTATGGTGGCTGGTCTTCAGGGGGCTGGTAAAACAACAAGTGTTGCCAAGCTTGCATTGCGGTTGAAAGAGCAGCAGAAAAAGAAGGTTATGGTTGTTAGTTGCGACGTTTACAGACCGGCAGCTATAGATCAGCTCAAAACCCTTGCCTCAGAAGTTGACGTAGAGTTTTTTCCCAGTTCAGGGGAGCAGAATCCTATCGACATTGCTACAGCAGCTGTTGATGCTGCTAAAAAAGGACACTTTGATGTTCTTATAGTAGATACAGCCGGCAGACTTCATGTCGATGAAGCGATGATGGAAGAGGTCAAGCAGCTAAACAGAGCTATTAAGCCTGTAGAAACACTGTTTGTTGTAGATAGCATGACAGGTCAGGATGCTGCGAATACAGCAAAAGCATTTAATGATGCTCTGCCTCTTACCGGTGTGATTCTGACAAAAACAGATGGTGATGCGCGTGGTGGCGCGGCTCTTTCAATAAGAACTATTACAGGCAAGCCTATTAAATATATGGGGGTTGGCGAGAAGATAGTTGCCTTGGAGCTGTTTCATCCTGATCGTATTGCTTCAAGAATTCTCGGCATGGGAGATGTGCTCTCTCTGGTGGAAGAGGCTCAACAGAAACTGGATGAAAAGAAATCTGAAAAACTTGTTAAAAAACTAAAAAAGGGTAAAAAGTTTGATTTGTCTGATTTTAAAGATCAGCTTGATCAGATGTCTAAAATGGGCGGTATAACCTCGCTTATGGGGAAAATGCCCGGTATGGGAAATATTCCGGATGCAGTTAAAGATCAGGTTAATGATAAGCATACCGCCAGAATGGTTGCCATGATTAACTCAATGACCCCCAAAGAGAGACAGTTTCCCGATATAATAAAAGGATCTCGCAAAAAGAGAATAGCTGCCGGTTCAGGCACACAGGTGCAGGATGTAAACAAGATGCTGAAGCAGTTTAGCCAGATGCAGAAAATGATGAAAAAGTTTTCCAAAGGCGGCATGAAGAATCTTATGCGGGGCATGGCAGGAAAAATGCCACCCGGAATGATGGGTTTTTAAGGTGAAACCACATTGAGAAAGCGGTAAAAGTCTTATTTTTAAAATAAAAATAAAATTTACCTTCACTTTTTCACAGAATCTAGTAAAATCCCCCGTCTATTTCGGCAGGTGCCGGACAATTTTGTGTGACACAGGATTATTATTTAAGAGGTTAATAGAGAATGGTCGTATTACGATTATCAAGAGGCGGAGCTAAAAAGCGCCCATTTTACCATTTGGTAGCAGCAGATTCGCGTATGCCTAGAGATGGCAGGTATATTGAAAGACTTGGTTTTTTCAACCCTGTTGCTAAAGGGCAGGAAGTTCCTTTAAGAATTGATCTGGAAAAGATAGAAGCATGGATTGGTAAAGGTGCTCAGATGTCTGACAGAGTTAAGCAGTTGGTAAAAAGAGCAAAGAAAGAAGTTCAGGCAGAGCCAGTCGCATAAGATTTTATGGATGGTGCGGATGTTGAGAGGCTTATCCTCGGCAAAGTTTCCGGTGTTTATGGGATAAAAGGTTGGGTAAAGGTCTATTCTCACACCAGAAAGAAAGAAGAAATCCTCGGCTACAGCAATTGGCTACTAGGTAGTAACAAAAGAGGCTGGGAGCAGTTTGAGGTAGAAGCCGGAAGGCCACAGGGTAAGACTGTTGTGGCAAAGATAAAGGGTTGCGACGACAGAAATCAAGCTGAGTCATATATTGGCAGAGAAATCGCGGTTCTCAAGTCGTGGTTGCCATCTATAGCAGAAGATGAATATTACTGGCATCAACTGCAGGGACTGCAAGTAAAAAATCTTGACGGATTTGATCTTGGAACAGTAAAAACCCTGATGGAAACCGGAGCAAATGACGTTCTTGTGCTTGAGTCTGATGGTGTCGGTAAAGAACGACTGATTCCATTTGTACAGGGGCTGTATGTGCTTAATATAGACCTTGAAGCTGGGGAGATGCAGGTAGACTGGGACCCGGAATTTTAAGGCGGCAGGCAATGGCGGTAGGTGATAGATGTTTCATGCCGATGTAGTAACCATCTTTCCAGAGATGATCGAATCGTTTTTGGAGTATGGTGTTCTTGGTAGAGGCATAAGAAACGGTCTGCTTAGTGTGGATGCTTGTGATCTCAGGGAGTTTGCCTACGATCGTCACAGAACGGTAGACGATAGAGCTTATGGCGGCGGTCCTGGAATGGTGATGAAATATCAGCCGCTCTGTGATGCTATAAACGCCTTAAAATTAAAAGAGGCGGGCAGCGATAGAAAAGTTATTTGCATGAGCCCGCAAGGGCGGCAGCTGGATCAGCAATATGTAAATGAGTTGGTTGAAAGTAACGGTTTGATTATTCTTGCCGGAAGATATGAAGGTATAGATGAAAGGCTGATAGAGAGCGAAGTTGATGAAGAGATTTCTATTGGCGATTATGTGTTAAGTGGCGGAGAGCCTGCGGCAATGGTTTTGCTGGATGCAGTGGCCAGACAAATTCCCGGGGTTCTTGGTGATATGGAATCGGCAAAACAGGATTCCTATATGGATGGATTACTGGATTGTCCGCACTACACAAGGCCGGAAACGGTAGCAGGAAAAAGGGTTCCCCAAGTGTTATTAAACGGGAATCACAAAGAGATAGAAAAGTGGCGCAGAAAGCAGATGTTGGGTCGAACCAGTGTCCGGCGTCCCGATCTCATAAATGCTGAAAATTTAAGTGCAGAAGATAAGAGTCTCCTGAATGATTATCTCGAAGATTTAGCTGGAAGATAGTGGTTCTGAGGCAGAGTTAAGTTAATAAGAGAGCAGAGGGTGTAACAATGAGCAATATCATTGCAGATATTGAAAAAGAACAGATGGATCGTGAAATACCGGAATTTGCACCGGGTGATACCGTTGTTGTTCAGGTTAAAGTAAAAGAGGGTGAACGCCAGAGACTACAGGCTTTTGAAGGTGTTGTAATTGCTAAGCGTAATCGTGGCCTTAATTCTGCATTTACAGTAAGAAAGATTTCTTACGGAGAAGGTGTTGAGCGTGTATTTCAGGCCTATAGCCCAATGATTGACAGCATTACTGTTAAACGTCGTGGAGATGTGCGACGTGCCAAGCTTTACTATTTGAGAAATCTTAGTGGTAAGGCTGCTAGAATTAAAGAAAAAATTAAAAAGTAATTTTTCTCAAAATAAATATAACCAACAATATTCTGTTAAGCAGGATGTTGTTGGTTTTTTGTTATATTTTGAGAATGTGTTTATGGTGTTCTTTTAATACCTGATAAAGGACTCTTGTCCAGAATTCAGAAAACATTTTTCCTGAATGGTTGTTTATTTCGGAAAGAGCTCGTAGTACGGTGCGTTTGTTTTTTCTATCAGCCCTTCCGTTAAGCAGCGAGAAAAAAGCATCGCAAATTGATACTATTAATGCGCCTTCGCATATTTGCGGTTCTTTTACGTTTTGGGGATATCCGGAACCATCCGGTCTTTCATGATGTTGTACAGCAATCTCTTCGGCATCACCCCAGCCGGAAATTGATGAAAGTATGCCTTTGGCAGCACTTGGGTGCTTATAGAGAAGTTCCTTTTCTTCATCAGTATATTTTTGGTTTTTATGCAGCATCTTGTCTGGAATGTTTACCATGCCAATATCATGAATGTATATTGCTGCTTTGAGCTGATTATCGTCTATCGGTTGTCCCTGAGTTGAATTCATCTTTGTTGCAATAGCTTTAATGAATTCCGTTCTTCCTTTCCAGAATTGATTGCGGTTATCAGTTAGTCTTGCCAGTTCTTTGAGCATACGCAAATGTTGCTTTTGAATATTTTTAATGATTTCATTTTTATCATCTGTTTTTTGCAGAACTTGAGAAAATAGCTCTATATCATCATTGTTTTTTAAATCTTGATTGTAGTAATTTATGATTGAATTGCTTTGACTTTCACTGTGTTTGTTTATTATCTGTTGTGTTTCAATTATTTTATCCGAAAAGTTTTTCTCATTAGATAGGGCAATGGGTTTTATAATTTCCTGAGTTAGAGAAAATGTATCAAAAGATATGCCTCCATTTTCGCCGGCTTCACTTGCCATAGTTGAAAGGGTCTCAAGTATGGAAAGAGCTACCTGACAGAATTTTTTATCTGCTGATAGTTTTCCATTATAAATTTGGGTGAAAATATCCTCGATGATTGAAAGCGGCTCTATTAAAGGCGCGATTTCCAGTGAACAAGCATTTGTTTTAAGTGCGTTTGTCATAATGGCGGATTGATGCCATAAATTGCTGTTATTGGAGTTTTGTTCCAGTGAGAATATTATCGTCTCAATATCCTCAAATTTATCCCGGAAATCACAGGCGTACTCTTCAAGAAGATCTGGATCTTGATCTATAACAAATATATTTGCAGCTGTGTCCATGGTTGTTCCTATTTCAGCTTGTTATGTTCTAGTTATTTATATTGTTCATGGTTTGGCTTAGGGGGTATATGGCTTTATAAGCAATTCCCTCATCTATAAGATCATAGACGATGTTTTTATATTTAATAGTAGATGTTGTTGAATTATGGGGGTATTGTTTAGTGTGGGGAGCGGGCATAAATATATAACTCCATATTTTGAATAACTCTTGATTATAACTTTTTGAATGGTTTATTCTTTCGGTTGATTCACGTTTATTATTCTAAGTTATATTTAATAATAAATGATTATATTTATTATGGTTCTCTTTATCTTGACAAATTATACCGATCACATAACACTGTCCTTTCTGAAAATTTTGGATTTAATCTGTAACTAATTCTGGAGAGTATTAAATGAGCGAATTATTTTCCCTGAAAGGCAAAAAAGGCTTGATAGTTGGAATAGCAAACGAAGGAAGTATTGCATATGGTTGTGGTAAGCAACTTAAAAGTCTTGGTGCGGAGATAGCGGTCACATACCTGAATGAGAAGGCTGAGAAATATGTGAAGCCGCTGGCCGATGAGCTTGACGCTAAAATTTTTATGCCGTGCAATGTGCAAAAGGAAGGTGAGCTTGAAGCTGTTTTTGCAGAGATAGAAAAACAGTGGGGTAAGCTGGATTTTCTAATACATTCTATAGCTTTTGCTTCAATGGATGATCTTCATGGGCGATTAACCGATTGTTCGCTTGATGGATTCCTGATGTCAATGGATGTTTCCTGTCATTCGCTTCTAAGAATGACAAAACTGGCTGAGCCGTTAATGAAAGATGGTGGCAGTATAATGTCAATGACTTATCTTGGTTCCGATAGGGTGATTAAAAATTACAATGCGATGGGGCCTGTTAAAGCCGCACTAGAGAGTTCAAGCAGATATCTGGCCGCAGAGCTTGCAGAAAGCAATATCAGAGTTAATTGCATTTCTCCGGGGCCATTGCCTACAAGAGCAGCATCCGGCATTAAGGATTTTGATGAACTTATTGATCTGGCTTGCAGTAAAGTACCAAATTACAATTCAATTACAATTGATGATGTTGGAGCACTTTCTGCGTTTTTGGTAAGTGATGCCTCAAAAGCACTTAGCGGTTATGTTTATTATGTGGATGGGGGCTTCAGTACTTACGGCTGATTGTAAAGTTCAGAAAATTTGAAAGCAGAGGTCTAATAACCCCTGCTTTCTTTTTTTACTCAGAAGTAAATCAATTTCAGGAGAAGATATGGCACACGGATCAGATTCAGTAAAGAGCATTTTTCTTGCTTTGGGAGCCAATTTGGCAATTGCAATAGCAAAGCTGCTGGCGGCACTTTTTACAGGTTCAGGCTCTATGATAGCCGAAGCTATCCACTCATTTTCAGACTGTGGGAATCAGTTATTGCTTCTTCTTGGTCTTAAAGTTTCTAAAAGACCTCCATCACTGGAGCATCCGCTGGGGAGTGGTAAGGCAATTTACTTCTGGTCGTTTATTGTGGCACTGATATTGTTTAGTGTGGGCGGCGGTTACTCAATATACGAAGGGCTACATAAATTAAGCCATCCACAAGAGCTTGGTCATGAATATGTGGCGGTTATAGTATTGTTATTTGCGATATTTGCTGAAGGCTTTGCGTTACGGGGGTGCATACAGGCAATTAATAAAGTCAGGAATGGCCGTTCATTTTTCCGTTGGTTCAGGGAGTCTCGACAAAGTGAACTATTAATTATCTTTAGTGAGGACAGTGCTGCAATATTGGGTTTAATCTTTGCTCTGGTGGCAGTTGTTACATCCTGGATTACAGGTAATCCGCTTTATGATGCTTATGGAAGTATTGGTATAGGGGTTATTCTTATTATAGTTGCCTTTATGGTTGGGTTAGAGGTTAAAGCTTTGCTTATTGGTCAGGGGGTAGAACCACACATTAAGAGCGAAATGGAAGAGTTTCTTAATGAGCAAGAAGCAGTAGAGCATGTTTATAATCTACTGACTTTACAAATGGGTAATGATGTAATGGTTGCAATAAAGGCAAAGATTAACCGTTCTGAAGACTCTTCTGTTGAGGAACTGATTAATTTTACCGAAAAGGAGTTTAAAGAACGTTTCCCACAAACAATGTGGTTGTTTTTTGAGCCTGATTTAAGGGACTAATGAAAAATTACAGTAAAGTATTTCGGAGAAAAAGATGAAATGTCCAAATTGCAAAAGTGCAGTATTGAGCGCAACAAAATTGGAAGCTGGATTGCCTGCTATGGGGTGTCCGCAGTGTAAGGGGGCTCTTGTCTCTCTTTTGTACTATCGTGATTGGGCTGAAAGGGTATCGTTTCCTGAAAGTGAAACAGGAGAAGATATTAAGCTCGAAGAGGTATCCGATAACAATGCAGGGCAGCTATGCCCCAAGTGTGGACGAATTATGTCTAAATATCGTATTTCAGGCAGCGTTACTAATAAAATTGATTATTGCGTGGCGTGTGATGAGGCTTGGCTTGATGGCGGTGAATGGGAGTTGTTAAAGGCTCTGAAGCTTGGAGATAAGATCCCTACAGTACTTTCCGATAAGTGGCAGCGTCATGTGCGTCATGAGGCGTCTGAGCAAAAATGGACGGATCGCCTTATAAAACAGGTTGGACAAAAATCCGCAGCAAAGGCTCAGGAATTTCGTGAATGGGTAATCAACCATCCTAATAAGTCTGAGATACTGTTTTATCTGTCACATGAAGAGTAAGTTGATTCTTCGGTAAAATCATATAAGTGCCTGATAAACTTTTGAAGGTGAAAACTTAAAGTTATCAGACGCTTTTTTAAAAAAATTCCAAAATGACTGAATATAGTTAGGTCAAATCCTAGCCTGTATAGCAAGGTATGGTCGCAATTCGTTACTCTATTATTTGTGAAATATGGAGGCTGATATTGCTATCCGCATAAATTTGAAAATCATGCTATTTACCGGATGTTTACATATTATAAGCCACAAAAGAGTGGCCTATAAATCAGCTTGTATTTAAAGGTGATCCGGAAGTTTTATTTAAGTAGAGTTTTAGGTTTCTATTTGGTTTATTGCCTGCCACGCTGAAAGCTTTTTCTCATAACTCCACAAAGCATTGGCAGGACTTGTTGATGGTAGCGTTAATGAGGGTATTGCGTTAAAAGGTTCTGTTATTGTTGGAAGTGCATGTTTTTTATAGAGTTTGGCTGCAGGTTGTCCGTTAAAAAATATCATTTTTATATAGGGGCAGTGGCTGAATAGTTCAGTGAAATTATTTGGGGTTATGGATTCATTTTCAATATTGCTATCAAGACTGCCTTTTCGCTTGCAGCTGGCTATTACATCCCATAAAGCGATCTTTGCCGGACTTAGTTTTTTTAATCTTGAGTTATAATCTAAATTGCGCGAAAAACCTATGATCTCGCCCATAATATCCCAGAAGCAGTTGCGTGGATGAGCATAATATTCATGTTGTTGTAAAGATTTAATGCTAGGCATAGTTCCCAATATCAGGATTTTAGCATCTGCTTTAGCAACGCAGTTAAAGCTGGTTAGAGTTGAGTTCATCGACTTTCAATAGTTGTTATGGATAAGTGAATATTGTTGAATAAAAAAAACAACCCAGCATAACAAAATTCTTTCTGTTCTTTAAAGTGTAAGATCAAAGAAAATAGTTTGCTAGGAGGTGGTAAATGTTAAAAGTTATTAGAATGTTTGTTGTAATAATTGTTATTGTAATTTATGCAGCGGCCAAAGCTGAAACAGGTAATTTTTATAAAATTATTGAAATACCTTCTAAGGCCGGTTTCCCGCATAAAGTAGCTTTGTTTGCTGCAGATGCTGTTGAACTTCCAAAAAAGATTGTGATATTTATTCCTGGAAATGCTTTCAATATGGAGAGCTGGTATCCATTTGCCAGAAAATTTAACACAGCAGGCGTTAGCGCAGTAGCAGTAAATGTTCGCTCTTATGATGGTATTAAGTCGACAATCGAATACCTTGCTGATAATGGTTATAAGGATATCAGTCTTGTCGGGGCCAGTCTTGGAGGCAGAGTAATGCTGGATGTTCTTTCAGAAAACGATTTTCCGGCAGTGTCAAGACTGATCGCTCTATCGCCATATGACGGCTCTTCAATTAAAAATAACAGATATAAAAAGTTATTTATTATCTCAGCACGAGATCATTGGGGAATCTACCGTGCAGTAAAAGGTATTTATGCAGATTCTGCAGAACCGAAGAGAATTAAAGAGCTTGATACAGCAGTTCATGCCCAGCACCTTCTCAAAGGCGAATTTGCCAAAGAGGTATCCGAGGCTATTATGCAGTTTATTTTGGAGTGAGAGGCAAGTAGAACTCAACAGTAAATGAGTCGCAAGGATTTATATCTGGGTGGATTATATTTTTCTGCAGTAAAGGACGATTATTCAGCTCATAAGCAGATGATGGCAGCCAGACTGAAATCAGGTATGCCCAGATAAATGGCACTTTCTTTCTGGAAGTATCACAGGAGAACATGGCATATCTTCCCTCCTTAATTATTTTGGTATTTATGGAAGAGTTTTCTGCGAAATTATCGGCAACAGTAGAGGCGACATCATATCTGCATTTTGACAGAGAAGTAAAATCAGTGCGGTCAAGGGTGTGTGTGTAATACTCTTTTTTGTTGTTGTAGTTGGTTTGTGACATTAACCAGGTATAAAAACGATAATGTGCAGAGCCTATTTTATCAGGATTATGTACTCCGCCGATATTGCGACTGTAGGCAACAGCTATATCTGAAATAGTAGTTAGCTGAACTCTGTTGTATCCGGTATTTTCATCAAAGAATTCTGCACCAAGTTTTTGTAGAAGAAGCTCTTTGTTATATACAGTAAACATATCGCTATTAACTACAGAGGAAAAATGATGATTGTTAATTTCATTGTTAATGATTTTTCTGAATTGACCAAGATTATGAAAATGAAGGTGCTTTTTTACCTTGCTTGGAGAGATTCCGAAATGTTGTTTAAATGTCGATGAAAAGTTTGCCTGATTGGAAAAGCCACAGTTCTCACTAACATTCAAAATCGTTCTGGATGGGTTGTATATGAGCTGTCTTATTGCCTGTTCCAGTCGTAGTCTTTTTATGTATTCGCCTATTCCTTCCCCAATTGTCTCTGAAAATATTTTTTGCAGATGTTGAGCTGAATAGTTTGCATAGTTGCCAATGTCGGTAAGTGATAGTTTTTCATTAATATGGGTATCAATAAAATCCATAGCGCGATTTATGCTGTGTAATTTGCGCTGTGTTGTCGGATCTGTTTTTGTTATGTTTTTGTCAATTAAACTCATGTTTTTATACAACTGTTGACACATGGAATACTGGAAGATACATAGCAATAACAGCAACTACAATAAACAGAATTGAGAAGATAAGATTGATGGTGATTATCTTAAAAAATATATGTCGTGTTTTAGGGCTAAAGCCACCTTTAGCCAGAAGAAGAATACATGGAATAAGCGCGAATCCCCATAGAAGAGGAAGCCATTTGTAATTATTCATAATTAGCCTGGTTAATGTTGGAAGTGTAGAGTTTGTACCGAAGTTTTCAAATATTTCCTCAAATTGAGGGCAGATAAACAGAGCTGCAATATATGGAACCAACGCGAAAGTAGTCATAATTATTGCTTTTGTAATAAAGCCGGAATACTGATCTATAGGTTTGTTTTGAGTTTGAATGGATGATTCCGGCTGTGCGTATGGGTTATCTGACATCCGTGTCTCCTAATTTGTTTTGTGTTTAACAATGCTTATGGTCACAATGCAAGACGTCTGAAAATTTCAAGTTGTCCTTCTGTTGTCTGATCCCAGCTAAATCCTTCAGCGTATGTTCTGGTTTTTACTCTGTCAGGATAGTTTGTAAGAAGCTCCTTTACACCATTTGTTACACCTTGTGCATCAAGACTTTTCATTAAAATGCCTGCCTCGGCGCTGTTTACCACTTCCGGAGTGCCCCATACGTTGCTGGCAACTACAGGAGTACCACAGGCCATGCTTTCCAGAAGTACGTTTGCCCAGCCTTCACGACTGGATGCAAGTATCAATATATCGGCGGCGCGATAGTAATCACGTAGTTTTTGCTGATCTAAAGCCCCTGTGAATTTTATTCTTTGTTCAAGACCTTTTTCCAAGACCTGTTTTTTCAGCTCTTCCCGTTTTTCTCCGTCGCCTATTATTATTAGATCTACCGGTTCAGATGCTAAAGATTTCATAGCATCTATTATTAAATGGTGACCTTTACGGTCGATAAGGTGGCCAACTGAGAGTGCTGTTATTCTATTCATTCCTAACTGGCTGCGTAGTGATTCTCTATTATCTGTAGGGGTGAAAAATTCCAGATCAACTCCATTTCGTAGAGGGGTGATTTTATCTGCCTCTATACCCATTTCTACCATGCTGGTTTTTAGTGCCTGACAAACGGTAATCATCGCAGCTGCTTTTTTAGAACTTTCCATAATCATTTTGCGAGGTTTTTTATATTGAGGGATAAGGTTTATATCGGTGCCTCTGGAGGTTATTACTACAGGCTTTCCCAATTCCTCGCCTATTATGGTTGCAGCGATTCCATCAGGATAGAAGTAGTGTGCATCAATAATATCAAAGTTATACCCTTCGGTTATTATTTTTTTGATTACCGGGAGAGTTGCTTTTGCCATTGATTTGGGCGCAAAGTTCATGCCTGCCTTAGGAATTATTTTGTAGCGTGGGTGGATGATCTGGTTATTGTGACGTTCTTCTGTGTAAGGTACGCGGGCATATTTGCTATAGAGGCCAAAGCGGCTGTTTTTAAAAGGAAACCATGGGACAGGAGCAATTACCTTAACTTCTATTTCTCCGGACTCCTGTAGTTTACGCAGGCGATTTTCAACAAAGATTCCATGTGAAGGTTGTTGACTATTAGGAAAAAGAGAGCTGAATAGCAGTAATTTTATCATTGGAGTTTCCTTTATATAGGTCTTTTTCATCTTCGGTTTGTATATATTAGAAATATAGCTGATCTTTAATATCGTTGATTTTGTCGGTTACTGCTTTCGCTTTTCAGAAGTTAAATTTAATATTTGGAGTTGGATCTGAAATATTTTTTTAATCAATATGTTATAGCAAATATGGTTGTCTGAGTTCAGGTGATTAAGAAGCACATAATATGTGCATGAAGAGATCAATGATATTTACTTAGACTATTCATGTCTATACATTAATTATGATATGGTTGTTATGTTGCAAATATACACAAAATCAAATGCAATGTTGCAATATTAGCGGTAACTTATGGCGGCTCAATATATAAGAAAAATAATTCACACTTTATGAATTAAATTATTATAAGAACTGGAAAATAAAAGCTGTAATAGCGTTTTTTCTTATTAGAAGAATAAATTGATTTGAGGGAGAAACCGGATGTCAAAAATTAAAAAAATTATTTGTGTGTTTTTTTTGTTCATGCCTCTTGTATTTGCAGGGTGTGGTGGCGGAGGAGGTTCTGATAGTGATGGGGCTGGAATAGGTGGAGTTGAAGAAGGGGGCGCAGAAGAAGGTGGTACAGAAGAAGGTAGTACAGAAGAAGGTGGTACAGAGGAAGGAGAAGTTGAGCAACGCTTGTGGACAGCTTTACCAATCAGATCCCAAGAAGAGTATGAGTTGGGCATGGAAGGTGGTGAGGGGTATCAACACTTTCATTCAATAACTAGAAGTCTATATAACCCTGATTATATCTATGCTACGCAAGATATTGCAGGTCCTTGGAAAAGTACAGATGGTGGTGAAACTTGGGAAAAAACCATTGATAATGGCCTGAAAGTGAATATGGGTGTAACCATAACGGTTGATCCCGCTAATCCTGATATAGTGTTTACTATTGGTGATAATGGTTGGAGTGCAGATGGTGAGAGTTATCAGGGATTGTACCGTTCTGAAGATAGCGGCAACAATTGGGAATTGGTTCTTCAGGAAACAACAAATTTTGATTGGGGTAAGCATCGCTATGATAACCATAATATTGCATATGACCCTACAACAGCATCTGAAAATTCACCCGCAAGCGAATGGTATGCAGCTTTTTATAATAATGGTTTGTTCAGATCGGAAGATAGCGGTGATACTTGGACGAAAGTAGCAGACCTATCTGAACACACATATATATATGCGATAAAGGCACATCCAACAGACGGAGAAACTATCTATCTGGTTAGTGATCAAGGTGTTTTTGTAAGTCATGCAAATGGTGCTGATTTGCAGCCGTTAGGGACATTTGATCCGGAAATAGATCCGTTTGGTATTACTGGTATGCATGCACAGTCAATAGTTATAAATCCTCAAAATCCGAATCAGATATTTGTAACCGTTGCTACATACATGGAAAGCTGGTACAGACCGTTAGGACAATCGTTGTACAAATCTGATGATGGAGGTAATAGTTTTACGCAAATTACGGGCGATAATATTGATGGCTATGCAGCTACAAGAGTTTATATGAATCCAAACTATCCAGATGTTCTGTATTTGACTGGAGATACTGCTCAGGGTTTAAGGTCAAGTGATGGTGGTGCAACTTGGAATAGAATGGGCACAGAAGAGATAACTCCATTTCCCGGCAATGGTCGCAATATAGAAGATGCAGCATGGCGTACCAGAATATCCGGGCGGTTGGCAGGTATTGTGCCTAATCCTGAAAATCCTGATGAGGCTATGGCATATGCCAACGCGTCTTTCTGGAAGTTGAGCAATTATGGCGCGATAATAAATGAGAGTTCTACAGGGTTTACCGGAATTGCTTGGAGCTGGTGGAATACTGGTGCAGCATTTGACAGAAGCAACCCAGATAGATTTGCATTTTTCAATTGTGATGTTGCAATGAGGATAACAGAAAATAATGGGGATTGGTTTTCAGCTCCGTGGTATGGAACTAATGATCGCCTTTTTTCCCGCTGGTACAGAGATGAAGGTTTAACATTTGGTCAGGGAACATTTGCTGGAGACATTCACCCAACAAATTCAGATGTTATTGTAGCCTCTGTTGGTGAGTATTTCAGAACGCGATTGATGAGGACTGATGATGGCGGGGTAAACTGGAGTTTGATAGATGCGGATCTGCCAAGAGATGATGACCAGGTTTTGCATATGCACCCATTTATCTCCTTTCATCCAAACAAACCGGATGTCGTATATGCGGGGAACAAAATATCACGTGATGGTGGAGAGACGTTTAGCATTCCTGATTTTGGTAATAATGAGTACGGAGAGCCACATGTATATCAGCCGCAGATAGTTGGTTTCTGTAATGCCAATCCAGATATCGTATATGCTATTGATGGCACATTGCAGAGAATAATTCGCTCCGATGATGCAGGTGTTAGTTGGGCGATGTATGCAGGTAAAGGTGTTCATGATGGCAATATGCAATTTAAAGGAGTTGATAGTAAGCCGATTTTTGCAGTGGATGCCTTTGATTGTGACAAGATCTATTCAATGATTAGCACAACAACAACTTTGGATGTCGTTGAAAATGATCTAGCAATTTATGATGGCGAAACATGGACAAATCCTGGAGTGATTGATTTAGCTGGCGGAGCCGAAGTTGGTAATTATGTAAGTGCTATTGTGGTTGATCCAACAAATGAGGGAGTTATTTATGCCGGTACTATGGCAGTAGGGTATCCTTGCATATTTAGAAGCATTGATGGCGGGCAAACCTGGGAAGATATTACAGGTAATCTACCTAGAAAGGGAATGGGCGCTATGGCGGTGAATCCTCATACTGGAGAATTGTTTAAAGGAAGCTCTATAGGTACTTGGATATATCCTGCTCCGTAGAAACTGGCTGGAGATGAGCTATTAGAAAATAACCTCATCTCCATTTCCTACATAAAGATCACTTTGAGATCCTAAACTGCCGGTTCCACGAACAATGGGGTAATCTAACTCCAGCATTTTTTCAACAGCAGCTAAACCTGTGCAGTGATTACAGGCAATTTTCTTAAAGTTATATTTACCCATCTCTTTTACAATATATTCTCGTTCAGGATTCATTGGGCCAAAAGGCGCAATATGAAAACCGCCATATACTCCATATATGTTTTCTCCACCCACAATATTATTATTTGCAAAATCAGCAAGAGTTAAGATGCTTTGATGACAACACCCGGTTACACATACAATTCCTTTATCTTTTACATTAAAAAACAGAGACTGCTCACCACTTACATGATGCACGATAGGTAAGTCAAATGTTACGCTGGCACAGCCTTCAAATATTTGCTCAACCGCATAAGGTTTGGTTTTTATTAAATCTCCTTCATGTGGGATTTTGTTGCTAACCCCAGCTTTTTCAAAATCAGCTCCTTTAAGTAAAGCTAATCCCTCTGGATAAAAAGTATCTGGAATTATAATTTTAATTTTGGGATTGTATTTAAGAGTTGTTTCTAATCCCCAGTAATGATCTAAGTGTTCATGTGATATGAACAGAAATTCAATCTCTCCGTTTTCTAGCATTTTATCAATGCCATCACGCCTGAATATATTTTCCATATATTCCTTATTCCAGCCTGTATCCAAAAGAAATTTATGATGAGATCCGTCAAGTAACTCAACATCAATTAAAGAACAAAAACCGGCGGCATTTTTTGAGTCCCAAGGGATTATCCATTGATTTGTATCAGATCCACCGGCTTTTTTTATTGTTTCTACAGTAATTTTTGAATCAAACCATCCCAGTTCAGATAGGCATCTAATTGTAACTTGCTTGCATTCTCCAATGTTATGTTTTCCATTTGAGGCTGGTTTCATAGAGATTTCCCCTCGTCTCAATCTTTATTAATATTGAAGGACTGCCAAGTATTATTATTTTGCTTTTGGAGTTGTAAAGCCATCCGAAGGAATCAGGTCGCCATCTTCGTCCAGTTGCGGATAATCCAGCCCATGCTGTTTACAGTATCTGGTCATTTTGGGTTGTTTCC
>QZLD01000329.1 GCA_004796385.1 Gammaproteobacteria bacterium
GCGAAAAATCTTTCGCTCCTACATGTTTCATCCTATTCCTATACCCCGGGTGGAACCGATGCCAATGTCTGGTCTGGAACCAGCGCTACATTTAGGCCAACCGGCAGATTCTCTTTAATCTTGGCAATTACCGCCTCATACCTTAAACAATACATACGGATATGATGAGCACCCATCTCACCACCATTTTCAGCGCCATGCTTTATTTCACTGGATGCTGCAGGATGGATCACTCCAGCCCCTTTTTCCATAAGAAGAGATGTAAAAAAAAGCGGCTCAGACTTTGTGCATTTATATATCATCTTTGGTAAAACTTTTTCGCTTGATTCCGGTACACAGCTATATCTGATGCCTCCATTAATCTTGCGTATTGCATTACTTTTATCTTTTTTCAATACCCCAGAAAAAATTGAATCGCTAGCTTCTATCTCTGGTGTGACAGCGCTTTTAAGAACAGTGCAGTATTCGAATCTAGCTTTTCCTGTCTTTAGAAAAACTTCTGAAAAAAGCGAATCCTGCGCATCAAGAGTTGGGATTTTGTCGCTTAATTGTGAAACTATATTAATCTCATTCACGGCGCAATTTTTGAAGGTTAGATTAGATTTTTTTGTTTCTATTTCGCCAGAAAAAACCAAATTCTCAAAGTCATAAATGGTATCTTCTTTGAGCTTAACCTTTCCCTTAACAGCTATATTGGTTTCAGAATGATTTCCAGCCTTCCCTTTATATGTAATCTTTTTATATTCACTGCCGTCAATCATTACCTTTTCGGCAGTTACTTCGATGGAGTCATTACTTGTTACTGATGCCCAGGAAATCTCTTTAACTTCTTTTTTATAGAATCCATCCGCAATTGGACAATACAAAATAACACTACGAGGGTTCGCATGCCCCTCTTTCCAGTTAGGGGTTCTTATATCTAGTGTCTTTGGTGTTAGATCTTGGTAACTACAACCAAAAAGTGGAACAGATGATCTGTTTTTCGTAATCCACAAGGCCTTTTGACCAGAAAAGTCCGAATAGTGGCTATTTGCTGTTTCGTTTTCAATCTTAACTGCTGCTGAATATTTACGGGTATCAATAGTTGCAACCTGCAACCCCGGATGCTTTGCGATGTCCTGTGGATTGCCACTTTCTATCTCATTTTCTGCATATCCAGATTCAGGCATTAAAGGGGTGTTTACACTTGGGGTAACAGCAATTCTCTTCCAGCCTTCCTGAATCTCAACCTCCATATCACCTACAAGCTGAGCTATCTCTTCGGTAGCTACTGGAGTACCTCTTCTTTGCCTCCACCTTACTGCATTTGCAACTTCACGCGCTTGTCCCTTGGCGTCAGGTGATACCAGATTTACATCAAGCAGGTCAGCAAAATATGGCAATAACCAAGGCTGGCAACCGATCTCATTTTCATTTTCAAGTGATGATGAAAATGGAAAATTATCTGCATAGAATTGATCAATATTTGCTGATATCTGATCAAGTAATCCACCAAAGGTATCAAGTAGCTTTTTCAGATCGCCATCAGAGCCTTCCTCAGAGTTATTTCCTTTTAAACCATTATCTCTAGCCCTGTAAACGGTTGGCATCAACTTATAAAGCAAATCACCATGAGTTATTTTTTTATCCTGATTCATGCTCATACCCTGTAATCCTCTACAGTGATTGATACTTCAGGTCTATCAATATCAAGATGAACAACCTGTTTGGGAGATGGGTTTATTGCTCTGATAACCTCATCATTTCCTTTAATTATTTCGGGAACAATCGCTTCATCTGCAGAATCGGCAAGAGATATTGTGCAATCTGAATTTGATACCCCATCACTGTTCTCAACTATCTTGTAAAGTTCACCGCGATGCATCGACTCACCTAAAGAGCGATTTTCCAAAGAGAAGGCATTAATTATATTTTGCTTCACCTCTTCGGAAATCTTTTCTGCATCAAATTTTTCAAGATCAGCTCGAACAGTTACATTAAACCCTACAATAATCGGCTTATATTCGAGGATATTTATCATTACTCCGGGAATGGAATGTTTAAGCAGGAACTCTTTTATCTGATCTTTTATATATTCCAATCCGGTTCCGCCAACAGGAACAATAACTACATCAACAAAACGCCTACGATTCTTACCGCTACTTCGCATAAATGAATTAGCCTGTAAAACTGAGGTGTGGCTTATTGCAAGTTTAGAAAAGTCTTCAGTGGACACAGCCCTTTCAAGACTTAAAACAGCGCCAGGAGCGTTATTTGCCATCTCGCTTGAGCTTTCCAGGCCATGCCCTCCAAAAGTTTCTATAGGCTGATGAACCTTCTCAACCAGCGGATGCTGCCGTGATGGTTTATCAAAGCTATATGCTGGAATATTTCCTTGAGAACCTACCCCCTGACGATATGTTAGGCGAATATTATTTTTTCCGGTTGGAAGTCTTCTCCCTTTTTCGCCATCACCAAACTCAATCTTAATATTGCCATCCTCACCCATTCTCACCACATAATGGGTAGATGCTGAGTTTGAATCGTTCAATGTCGATACCTGTGTCCAGACCTGATCACCAACCTGAACCTGAATATCTGCCTTGACACCTGAACTCATCGAGCTATCGGGAATAAAGCTTATCTCAGATACATTAACTACAAAATTCTGATTCACCCTGGTAGCATCTCCACTACCCAGTACAATAGATGATTTTGTTTCCCCTTGGCTTATTGTTGCCACATTAACATATATCTTAGTATCACTAATGCTAAAACCGTTAGGAATATTCTCGGCAATTGTAATAAGGTTATTTTCAACTTTTGTTATATAACTTAAGAAAAGATTATCCTCTGCCTGAAGCAAGATTTTTCGCCCCTTGGCAGGTATTGTCTTGAGCTCATCGATATAGATTGTCTTGCCAATGAGTATCCTATTATTCTCTTCCGCATCAATAGGAACTGCTGTCTCTTTAAAAGAGCCATAAACCTTGGTATCAGAAAGAAAGAAAGGTCCACCGCCGCAATCCTGCCAACCATTATTTGTGGTAATAAGAGCCATTTTATTATCAGCATCAAGTTTTACTGCTGAAAGCTTACTCCACGCAAGCTGGCCACCACGACAGATCACTGCAAAATCACCTTGCCCTAACTGCTTTGGCTCAGATACTGCAATATTCGATAACACCTTGCCGTTTTCACTCTTTGAAAGAAACGGATCAAAATCCCACTCTTTGCCGGTGTTTGCAGGAACATTCAGGATTTGTGGATTTCTAATTTTTAGATCAGAAAGAACCTCATGTGGGGTATCGACAAAATCATGCTCCGGCGTCCATGAAACCGTTAGCATTGTAAATCCTGGTTTTGCTCCCTCTTTTTTTGTGGTCGAATTTTCTTCAGCACCAACGGGGGTATATTTCGCTCCAACCACATCGTAATGAACCAGTACTGATTCATTCTTATGCATTCTGCAATCAGCCACCTTTCTTTTGGCAAGATACGACCAATCGCCTGCAGCCAGCAACACCATCAAATAACTTTTATTCTTTTTTAC
>QZLD01000031.1 GCA_004796385.1 Gammaproteobacteria bacterium
GAATACTACTACCAAATCGAGCTGACAAAATGGACTATCATCTCCGCCTCTATCGCCTATCCTGAGCCGGTTGGAACCGACATCGACCTGCACCTTGTACACTCCATTGATGCCGATAATCCGGGACTGATCGAGAGAGGTCACTATGATGTCAGAGCTGCTCTACCGCCGGGAACATACTATTTAGTTATGGATACCTATGTTGAAGATGGTATTCCCAGGCCGGGCGAATACAATCTTTCTATCGAGTTCTCTCAGATTAACCAACCAGCATGCGTAGAGGGAGAAAGTTGCTACTTTAATGAATATATATTGATGGCGGTTGAGTATCTCTATACCAATTATGGGCTGTTGGGATATTCGATTAATTCCGCCCTCACCCACGATATTGAATACGGTGATTACGGCACGATTTATCAGATTGGTGATGATGAAAAGACAATGTGTGTAGCTGCCGCATTAGAGGTAATGTTAACCGCTATGCAGATTTATGCGGATGAAACCGGAGATATAACCGTATATGATTTTCTTCCTATAAGCAGTTGGCAACGCCTTGGAGAAAACGATTTCAGAGGGCACGTCTGGGTAAGCCATGAATACAATTCATACGGCTCTGCCGATGCCTTACGCAACTTCGGCATGGGAGAGATAGTTCCTTTTGAATCGCTTCTTCCCGGCAGTTTTATAAATATCAACCGCACAACCGGTAGTGGACACGCTGTTGTCTTTATTGCTTTCATAGATGTCGACGGCAACGAATATGAAACCTATCCCGACGATGCCACGATAATCGGCTTCAAATACTTTTCATCTCAGGGAGGATATGACTACGGGGAAGGTGGACTTGATTATCGTTATGCTATTTTCAGCGACTTTCATACCGAAGATTTTTGCCAACAATACCCATTAAGCTGTGATGACTCCAACATACCGATTATGCCCTACAAGCGCGATATAAATATCATCTACAGCCTCAATCAACACTATCTGAATACAGGTATGATGTTCCATCCTGTAACATGGGAAACATCATCCACCACAAACCCGCAGAATTTTGTTATACCGCAAGCGTATGATAATATAATTTCAGACCCTAAACTCTTTGACGGCTGGACTATAGATGACTAATCCATACAGCGCACCTGAAAGCAATCTTGAAATTGAAACCAAAATAACTAAAAGCATTCCGGTTACTATTATATTTTCAATAATCGCACCGATAATGCTCTATTTAATCGTCTATTATCCGGTAGGTATTATAATACGAAAAGTGATACACCCGAATAATGCCTCTCTTGGATTTATTATAGATTCCGTTGCAACATTTCTTGTGCTATTTATCTATTTTTATCTCTTATCCAGAATCAAAATAATTTATCCTGTTATAGTTATTCTCTGTTGTGCTACAGGACTAACCGGATACTGGCTAATCCAATCACAACTTCACAAATATGGTTTCAACAGGGCAGGATATCCTGTTTGGTATGCCGTAAATATCGCTGTTAATGACTTTGTTGCTGCATTTTTGATAATTATCGTTATCTGGCTAAAAAACCGGAAAGTCAAAAACATTGATTAAAAAACTACTAACCCCGGCTACCATTATCAGTATTCTGATAACACTATTTATATCACTGCCCGGTGGTTGCGGATTTATGATGATATTTCCGGTATTTATCACAATTGCCTACCCCATATATGCACTCTTCTCTGAAAAAAACCGTAGAATCAATACGGTTAAGACAATAATCTGGGTTGTTGTTTTTTCAATAATATATGGGAAACATTTTATAGCAGGCCATCACAAAAGAGCTATTGCCGATGACATAGTCGCTCAGATATTCAAATACAAAGACAAAAACGGCGAATATCCTGAAAGTCTGGACAGCATTGGCATAACAACAGGATCAGACCTAAAATCAACATTTCACTATTCATATTACGCAAATAGAGACCCTCAACCTTTGCTATTTTACAGAGGTGAATTCAGCGGCTTCTCATTCTTCCACTATAACTTCGACAAAAAAATATGGGTAAGACACGATATTTGAATCAGCAAATATAATCCTCAACAATCATCGCCTTTTCCGGTTTCTCTGCTAAATAAATCACATGCAGTTCCGAACCGACAGCGAGCTGATTGACAAGCCAATCGTTTGTAAAATTAACTCCGGTTCTAACCTGTTTGCCATCGGCATCTGTAAAATCGAGAAATACCTTAAACTTCTGCGGAGAAAATGCGCCTCTGTTTATATCAATATCACGCTTAATGTAATAGACCTTAGCTTTGGTAAACACTCCGTTTTTAAAGATCTTTTTTGCCTGAAATTTTTGCCTTACCTGTGGCAATAACAACGGCAAAAGAACCAGTAAAATCATTAATGGCATCATTATAAAAACCATCAGCTTATCCGGAGTTCTTTTACCTATCTCACTATCTACATAGTTATTATCCGGTGCTCCATTTGCATAGCGAATTGTTATCGTATCTGATTCCTTAAGTTTGCAATATGGAGAGCTGCTGCTTATGCGTGATTTCCCCGTAAACTCCATCCCTTTTTTGTCTTTGAACTTATAACTAACCTGAACACAGCTTCTATTACCGGATAGTTTTTCAACCTCATAGATACTGGCAATTGCATTAGATGTATTTTTACCTGTCAGCTGAGCCATAGGGTTTGCCATATGAATAAAAATCACAATACTCGCCATAGTCACAATAACTGTCATTATAATAATGATTGGCAACGTCATCGCCTTGCGATCCAGTTTTAACCCCGGCAAATCATTCGGATCTCTGGGAGTAACAGCCAGCTTTTCAACAATATTCGAGTACATAAACACCTCTTAATAAAATTTTTGACTATATTCATTGTAGTCTCAAGTTCATAAAAATAATATTTAAACGCTTACCTTAGGTGTTATAATTTCAAACTTGAAAAGAAGGAGAAAAACATCATGCCATTTTATAAAGCTAACGGTATCAATATTCATGTTGAAGATATTGGTGATGGCGAACCCTTAATTATGATACCTGGCCTAAGCGGAGACTCTTTTCTGTGGCGTTTCCAAATTGATTATTTTAAAGATTTTTTCAGAGTAATAGCAATTGATAATCGAGGAGCAGGTAAAAGCGATACTCCTGAAGAAGAGTATACAATGAAAATGTTTGCAAAAGATCTTAACGACCTGTTAGATAAGATGGACATAGATGATCCGATAAACCTAATGGCTGCATCCATGGGAGGAATTATAGCCCAGTCATTTATACATGACTATCCACATAGAGTTAAAAGATTAATACTTGCATGCAGCGGAGTCTCCGCAGGTGATCCTCACTATACGATGCTTGACAAAAACACCTATCAAAAAATTGAAAACCCAGGCAGTACTTCAGAAGAAAAAGCCAATTCTCTGGTTAGCATTTTTTATCACAAAGATTTTCTTAAAAAAAATCCTGATATTGCAAATACATACCTCGAAAGAAAACGCACACCTCAGCCAAAGCATGCTTATCAGGCTCAATTGAAGGCCTGCTTTGATGATCGTCCTTACTATGAGTGGTTGCCGGATATAAATATTCCAACTTTTATAATACATGGGAATAACGATATTATCTGGCCCGTTCAAAATGCCTATACGCTTCTTGAAGGTATTGGTGATAATGCTGAAATCTATATTATGGAAAAAGCCGGGCATATTCTTTTTCATGAAAAGGTTGAAGAATTTAATAAGGTAGTACACGATTTTTTAATACAGAATTAATTAAAAAATGAAAATAAAATTTTGCACACAATGCGGCTCTACAACAGAATTAAAAGTCCCTGTAGATGATAATTTCGAGCGTTATGTTTGTACTAACTGTGCTCACACACACTATCTTAACCCTCGGATCGTTTGCGGATGCATTGTTTATAAAGAAGACAAAGTTCTACTCTGCAAAAGGGCAATAAAGCCAAGAATGGGACTCTGGACAGTTCCGGCGGGCTTTATGGAAAATGGTGAAACAACCAGAAACGCTGCTGCTCGTGAAACACAGGAAGAAGCCAATATTAATATCACTACAGGCAAACTTTTCTCTATCTCAAACCTCCCCCATGCTAATCAGGTATATTTTCTCTACTTGGCCGACCTTGGAGATAAATCTTATTCTGTTACGCCCGAAAGCAGTGAAATAGCACTATTTTCAAAGGATGATATCCCTTGGGATGAAATAGCTTTTCACACCGTCAAATCATCCCTAACAAAATACTTTGAAGGTCTTGAAGACAACCATGAAAGTAAGAAAAATTTCAAATTACACGAAGTTGATTTTTAACGCCCCTCACTACTAACAAATATAATCTTCAACAAGAATCAACTACCCCCAAATCCCTTTATTCTTATTTGAGCTTTTCTTTGCAGAACTTCCTGATACTGGTTTTGGCTTTGATCTCTTTTGCCTTGTGGGTTTTGCATTTTTGGAATTATTCTCTGCCCCTTGATCCCTAGCAGACTTATTCTTTACAGGTTTCTTTTTGCCTGGTTTATGTCCTTCTGAGTTATCCCCAGAACGTTGGCCATCACGGTGATCAACTCTTCTTTTTGGTTTCTTAGGCCTTTTGGGAGCCTTTCGAAGATTCATTTCACTCGATTCAGGAACGTTGTGAACAGGATGAAAATCATCAATAAACTCACGAGGAAGTAGTTTATTAATTAGTTTTTCAATATCACAAAGTTGTTTATATTCATCTGCACATACAAGTGATATCGCTTGCCCTGTTGCCCCTGCCCTTCCTGTCCTTCCAATCCTGTGAACATAGTCTTCTGCAACATTTGGCAGATCAAAATTAACAACTTGTGGTAATTGGTCTATATCCAGACCTCTTGCTGCAATATCCGTTGCTACCAACACCCTGATAGCAACTCTTTTAAAATCCGCCAGCGCCTTTGTTCGCGCCCCCTGGCTTTTGTTGCCGTGAATTGCAGCTGCTTTTATTTCCCTTTTTTCCAAAAAAGCTGCAAGCCTATTGGCACCATGCTTGGTTTTGGTAAAAACCAAAACCTGCTCCCAATTATTTTCCTGAATAAGCTTGGCAAGTAGTGCTGGTTTTTGCTTTTTATCAACTGGATTAACCCACTGATCAACACTCTTAACTGGTGTATTTCTGGCACCGATAGATATCTCAACAGGATTATTTACTAATCCCTTTGCTAATCTCCTGATATCATCTGAGAAAGTAGCTGAGAACATTAAGTTCTGACGCTGCTTTGGCAGTAAGTTTATAATCCTTTTGATATCATGAATAAAACCCATATCGAGCATTCTATCTGCTTCATCCAGCACAAGAATCTCAAGATGCTTAAATCTAACAGCATTCTGACTATGTAGATCAAGAAGTCTTCCCGGGGTGGCAACAAGGATATCCACTCCCTTTCGCAATCTCATCATCTGCGGATTTATCTTTACTCCACCAAACACAACCGCAGAGGTTAAAGGAAGATTCCTGGAATATGTGGTAACGTTTTCGGCAACCTGGGCAGCAAGTTCTCTGGTTGGGGTTAGTATCAAAGCTCTAACTTGATTTGATTTATTTAATCGCTGACCTTTAGAGAGTCTTTCCAATATTGGCAATGTAAAGCCTGCAGTTTTTCCAGTACCAGTCTGAGCTGCTGCCATAATGTCATCCCCTTTAAGCACAGCCGGAATGGCTTCTAACTGTATTGGGGATGGCTTTTTATAACCCTTATCTGCAATTGCTTTAAGGATAGGCATTGACAGCCCTAGTGAATCAAAACTCATAGAGATCTCTTTGGTTAGATGTGGGAAAAGGTGGTGTAGCTTACAGGAA
>QZLD01000108.1 GCA_004796385.1 Gammaproteobacteria bacterium
GCTAAAACTCTGGTTAAGTAGATTAGGAACTGACTATGGCAGCAACTATGCAAGTTGAAATTGTAGGCGCTGAAAAAAGCATCTTTTCTGGCACAGCAGAGTTCGTGGTTGTCAGGGCTGAAAAGGGCGAACTTGGTATTCTGCCTCGTCACGCCCCTATGATAACAAGATTGGAGCCGGGGGCTGTACGCGTTGAAAACAAAGATGGTAGTGATCGCAAGTCATTTTTTGTTTCAGGCGGTATGATTGAGATACTGCCTGATGGTGTTACGGTGCTTGCAGATACAGTTCTAAGAGCGGAAGATCTTGATGAAAAGAGTGCGCAGGAAGCAAAAGACAGAGCCAAGCAGATTCTTTCTGATCCATCAAGAAAAATGGGGCCGGATTATGCACAGGCCAGAACTGCATTGGTAGAAGCATCAGCGCAGATTAGAATGATTCAGCGTATCAGAAAAGAAGTTCGTTAATTTATTTTAATCGGGTTAGCTCAGATAAAAGCTGCATAAGTTTCTTATTGTCGTTTTTTGAAGCCTTGTGGAATTTTAATCCTATCATATTGGTATCGGCGGGATTGGTCAGCTTTATTTCATGTTGTACTTGTGATTTCAGCTTTAGCGGAGCGTCATAGAGTTTATGCTGAATTTCCACAATGACTTGTTCTCCTACATTTAGTGAAAATGTTGATTTAATAGCAATGCCTCCTTCTGATATATTATCTCCCTTAGCTTCAAAACTTGAGCTATTGTTATTTTTAGATATTGTTACAGTTTCGTTATATGTCAGTCGTTTAAATTTTCTTTTTTCAAAAAAACCAAACATTGTAATATCCTGAAGCTGTATTTAATATTTTATAGATTAACAAGAATTGTAAATATTTCTATTTATCGGGTCTCAAATCTAAATTATGGGGTTATAAAATATGACAGCGGAAGGCAAAAAACCGTGTATTAAATGCGGTGTTCTTATATTACCTGCAACTTTTGAAAGTACAGGGGGGTATTGCAGACCTTGTGAAAAAGCATCAAAAATGGATTTTGATGACGATCTAAATAAATTATTTTCTGCTACCCCATTTCGTAGAAAAAAGAAACCTCAGGTAAGGGATTTAAGTACTCCGCTTAATACATACAGAGTATCTTTGTATTCTCTTGGAACGTATTCTCCTCCAGAGCCTGTGCCTGCAACCGTTGAGGCAGCACTTTGCAGTAGTAATCTGGATTTGCTTCGCAGTTTTATTGATTCTGGTCATATTATAGATAGTGCTGCTATGGAAACGGCAATAGAAGAAAGTTCGATAGAAGTTATAAAATATTTAACAGATATCAGTGTGGCTTGTGATTTGAGTATTTCTATTGCTGTAAATAGATTGGCAAATTCCACGAAGGGTCAATATCAAGATTCCTTTGAAATTTTAAAGTATTTGATTGCCAGTAAACATGAACAGATCGAGCTTGCCGTTGCTTATAGAGAGTGCGCCAGGTTTAATCAGTTCTGTGCAGCTAAATTGATATTAGAGGTTGGACTTGATCCTGATACGCAAATATTTTATGACTATCAGAAATCAAGGACTTTGTCAGAAGAGCTTGAAGCATATGGCTGGCTTGAATATAGGGCTCTTCTTTTAAATGAAGGGGAAGATGAGGAAAATCTTTTAAATTTAGAGGATAAACATCGCAAAGACCGTACGGCTTATTTGCAAAGAAGAAAAGAGTCAGAAAAGGATGTTTTTGATTCGATTGCTGTTTTGTCCGGCAAAGCATATGAAGAGAAGCTTAAGCAATTTATTAAAGAGATAAGAAGCAATAAATGGGATTTGTACTTACCCCGTAAATATAACAATGAAACAGCTTTGGTTTTTGCTGCAAGAAGAAACATTTCTGAATTGGTTGATGTTATTCTTGAAAAATCTCCAGATGAAGAAGATGTTGCGAATGCTTTAATTGAAGTGATAGCCTTTGGTAATATTGATCTTATTAAGAAGTTTCATAATGTATTTCCGGATCTTTTTTCATCTGATAAATATAAAAATAATTTTAGAGGGGAATCCCCATTAGAAAAGGCTTGCTACTTTGGAAATAAAGAAGTCATAGAATATATCTTAAAAGCAGGAGTTTCTCCTAGAGAGAAAACTTATACGGGGCAAAGTTTAGTGCATATTGCAGGAGGGTTGCAGCGTAACGAAATAATTGAACTGCTTAGAGAGTACGCAGCAAAAACCCCTGCCAAAATTAAAAGAGGAGTTGCGGTAAAAGGAAAGGCAAAAGACTGGTTAAATAAGCCAAGTAATGCCATAGAAATGTTTTATGACCTGTGGGCAATTTGTTCCTGTATTTGGATGCATGAAAATATTTCAGACATTTCCTTACATTTACAAAAAGATGAAGATTGTGTGGTTGATATTGAAAAGACACCACTTCCGGAGGAGGAAGGGTGGATACTTTATAAATTAAAGGCGGACAATCATTGTTGTATTATTCCTAAGTTTAATGATATGTCAGATGCGTGTAATAAGGTTTCAGCTTTAGCAAAACAGTTGTCGAATAATTTTCATAAAGAAGTGGTTCAGCTAACTATAGATGACAATAGTGGTACATATTTGGATATTTTAAAAAATGGAGAAAATATATTGCACGATGAGGAAGATTATTTAGATGCTTTTAAATCAAAAAAAATCAGTATTATTCCTTTTTTAATTGATGGAGATGGTTTTCAATATCAAATTGTTTTTAGGAATATAAAGAAAGTGGACTTGGATAGAGTTGTGTTTTTACGCTATGTGCAGTGTTAATGCTACTTCATGAATAAAATACGGAAAATTAATCTTTTCCCCTAAAAATCTCAGAATTTGGTGCTAATCTTTAAAGTGCGGGCAAGTAAATTAAGTTGCATATTAAAGGCAGTGAAATGGCAGAAATAACTACAGGTATTTCACCTGAAATAATCGAAAATTTACAGTTATTTAAAGAGCTGGATGGTGATTATCTCGCCAAAGCTGCTGGTGAATGTCAGATACGCAGTGTTCCGCCAAAAACCCTTGTTTTTAAAAAAGGGCAGAGTAGTGAGTGGACTCAGTTTGTTTTATCAGGGATTTTAGTTGTGGTTTCTCCTTCCGGCGATAAAGAGTCGCTCGTGGGAATGGGAGACAATGGTGTTGTTGATCAACCTCTTGGTTGGAGTGTGCCATTTGAAAATTCAGCAGTAAGTCAAACAGATATAAAACTTATTAGAATTAAAACCGATAGATTAAAGCATCTTCTTGAGGAGTCTAAGCCTCCGGAAATCGAGGTTTCCGAGTCGGAAGAGGTTAATGCGGATATCGGGACACAGATCTATTACAATCTGTTTCAGGATCTTATGGATGATAAACTGGAGTTGCCGAGTATGCCCGATATCGCTATCAGGGTAAGGCAGGCTGTTGGCGATCCCCATGCCGGGGCAAATGATGTAGCCAAGATAATCCAGTCAGATCCGGTTGTGACCACCAGAATTATTCAGGCTGCCAATAGTGCCCTATATACAGGGCAGAGGCAGGTCGATAATGTTTCAGCAGCGATAGTTCGCCTGGGTCTTACTACCACCAGAGAGCTGGTTATGGCGGTAACCATGCGTGATGTATTTAAGTCCAAATCACCACTGCTGAATAAACGAATGGTTGAGCTGTGGATTCACAGTACCATGGTGGCTTCAATTGCCTCGGTATTGGCTAAAAAAATTCGAGGTTTTTCACCGGACAAGGGATTGCTTGCGGGATTGGTGCATGATATTGGGGTGGTACCAATGGTGGCTCATGCCGGGGAATATCCAGAGCTTGTGAGTGATCCGGCACTGCTTGAAAAGACAATCAAGGAATATAAAGGGCAGATCGGTAGCATGATAATGCGGAAGTGGAACTTTCCGGAAGATCTTGCCAGTGTTCCTTCAGAGGCAGATGAGTGGATGCGGGATCACGATGGCAAAGCTGATTATTCCGATCTGATAATTATTTCACAACTGCACAATATCTCCTCAGGTAAGCATACCGATGAATATCCGCCAATAGGTGATACTCCTGCATTGGCAAAACTGGGGCTTGAGGGCACTGATGATAATGAGGCTGCAATTCTGATAAAAGATGAGGCACGTGACGAGATAGCAGCAGTGCAAAAACTCCTTCTTGGTCAGTAACTTTTCAAAAATAATTTACTCTGATTTTTCCAGTACTCTGTCCAGCATTCTTGTGCTAAGAACTCTTTTAAGATACCCAAATAGATAAGTTGGAAATGTTACATAGTATCTTTCTCGTGGTCTTTTTGCAGAAATCGCATGTAATAGTTTTTTAATCACAGCATCAGGCTCCAGTGTGAAAGGGGTTTTAGCGTCAGGAGCCTTCATAAGTCGTTTTCTGGTTGCCTCATAAATCTCTCTGTGAACACTGTTCTCAACATCAATATTTTCATTGAATTTTTTCAGAGCATTGTCGCGAAATGCAGAGCGAATAGGGCCCGGTTCAATTAGCGATACATAAATGCCGGAGCCGGATAGCTCCAGCCTTAAAGTATCTGCAAAACCTTCTATGGCAAATTTGCTGGCAACGTATGCTCCCCTGTGTTTGAAGGAGACAAAGCCAAGTATGGAACTATTGAAGATAATTCTTCCATGTCCCTGTTTTCTCATAATGGGAATTATCAGGTTGGTAAGCTCCATAGTTCCGAATACATTCGTTTCAAACTGATCTTGAATTACCCTGCGTGAAAGATCTTCAACAGCGCCTGCTTGACCATAAGCACCATTATTGAAAAGAAAGTCAATAGAACCATTTGATATCTGAAGAGCATCGTCAATGCCTGATTTTATTGAGTTGCTGCAGTTTAGATCCAGCTTCACGCAATTGAAACCACTCTCTTTTAGAATGGTGACATCTTCAGTTTTTCTGGCAGATGCAATAATTGAGAAACCTTTTTCTTTAAGTGTCTTTGCGCTGGCAAGTCCAATGCCGCTTGAGCAGCCGGTAATCAATATGGTTCCTTTGTTCAATTTTGAGTCCTTCTTTCTTTTATAAACAGTTGAATTTATCGTTGATCATCACCATTTTACAGCAGGTGTGGCGAATATATACTTGCCATTATCTTAAAAATCAATATTATAGTCCTTCTTTTTTTAGAGGTGTGATTATGCCAATTTATGAGTATGAATGCGAAGCTTGTGGTAATAGAATGGAAGCTATTCAGAAAATAAGTGATGAGCCACTTACTAAGTGTCCGTCATGTGGTAAGGAAAATTTGAAAAAGCTGGTATCGGCTGCCGCTTTTAAACTAAAAGGCGGAGGATGGTACGAGACTGATTTTAAGAATAAAAGCAGTTGTTGTAGTGGGGCATCTTCGCCCGATAAAAAGTCAGATACCCCTCCAGCTTGTCAAGGGTGCGCCTGTTCAACTGAATAATCCTGAATATTGCCCCACAGTGATGGGGTTTCTCATTATGTGGTGATTTGTGTTGTAAATGCAGCTAATTGATCATTGTTACTATTGGCTCAATAATTTATAATGCCGCACCATTTATTTATGTTTTAAAATTAATCATCGGAAAAATCTTATGCGTAGTCATTATTGCGGCCATGTAAACAAAGAGCTTGTTGGCCAGGAAGTAGAACTTTGCGGTTGGGTTAACCGCAGAAGAGATCACGGCGGAGTTATTTTTGTAGAGCTTCGCGACAGAGAGGGGATTGTTCAGGTAGTTTATGATCCGGACATTCCGGATGTTTTTGCCGATGCAGAAAAGATCAGAAATGAATTTGTTCTCAAGATAAAAGGTGTTGTCAGGGAAAGGCCTGATGGCATGAAAAACATCAAGATTCCTACAGGAGAGATTGAGATTCTTGGGAAGGAACTTGAAATTATAAACAGATCAGAGACTCCTCCGTTCCAGAATGATGAAGAGGTTGGTGAAGATACCCGCCTTAAGTACAGATATATCGACTTGAGAAGGCCGGAAATGCTGGATAAACTGCGTCTAAGGTCAAAGATTACCAGCAAATTGCGTAACTTTCTTGATGATAACGGCTTTCTCGACATAGAAACCCCGATGCTTACCAAGGCAACTCCGGAGGGAGCTCGCGATTATCTGGTACCAAGCAGAACTCATCAGGGTGAATTCTTTGCTCTGCCGCAGTCACCGCAAATCTTCAAACAGCTTCTGATGATGTCCGGTATGGATAGATACTATCAGGTTGTAAGATGTTTTCGTGATGAAGACTTGAGAGCAGACAGGCAACCGGAATTTACCCAGCTTGATATTGAGACTTCATTTATGAATGAGGATCAGATCATGGGAATGATGGAAGAGATGATGAGAAAAGTATTTTCTGAAGCTCTTTCTGTTGAACTGCCGAATCCGTTTCCGCGTATGCCATATGAAGAGGCGATGGATAGATACGGCTCAGACAAACCTGATCTTAGAATCGACCTTGAGCTTGTAGAAGTATCCGACCTTATGGAAGGCATAGAATTTAAAGTATTCGCAGGCCCGGCAAAAGCTGCCGATGGCAGAGTTGCTGCTTTGTGCGTTCCAGGCGGTAGCAAGCTGACCCGTAAGGAGATTGATGGTTATACCGAATATGTGAGCCGTTATGGTGCAAAAGGTCTTGCCTATATCAAGGTAAATTCTCTTGAGCAGGGGCGTGACGGACTACAATCACCAATTGTAAAATTTATTCCTGATGATCCAATGACAACCCTTTTGAAAAGAGTGGGTGCCAAAGATGGTGACCTGATCTTCTTCGGCGCAGATAAAGCCAAGGTTGTTAATGATGCCCTTGGTGCCCTCAGAGTTAAGCTTGGGCATGACATGGGTATGGTTGCAGATAGCTGGCAGCCGCTTTGGGTTGTGGACTTCCCTATGTTTGAAAAAGATGAAAGAAGCAACCGCTGGACAGCCCTGCATCATCCGTTTACAGCTCCTTCGTGTGGTGTTGAAGAGCTGAAGCAAGATCCGGGAGCGGCTCTGTCACGAGCATATGACATGGTTCTTAACGGAACCGAGCTTGGTGGAGGTTCTGTGCGTATCCATGGCCAAGAGATGCAGAAAGAGGTATTCAGTCTGCTGCAGATAAGCGATGAAGAGGCTCAGGAAAAATTCGGCTTCCTGCTTGATGCACTTCAATATGGTTGCCCTCCACACGGAGGTATAGCTTTCGGTATGGATAGACTGATAATGCTTATGGTTGGTGCATCTTCAATCAGAGATGTAATGGCATTTCCTAAAACGCAATCAGCAAGCTGTCTGATGACGGATGCTCCGGCTCCGGTTTCTGAGGCGCAACTGAAAGAGCTGAATATCTCGATTAGAAAACCAAGAGTTATTGAAGAATAATTGTTTATTGACTATTTTGGATAAAAAAGAAGAGGGGAGCATTTGCTCCCCTTTCTTTTTTGTGGTGGGTGGTGATTTATTAACTTTTGGTAAACTCCGGATATGCTTCCATACCGCAGTCTGCCAAGTCCATACCTTGGTACTCTTCCTCTTCGGAAACTCTTATTCCGATTACCATTTTGATTACAAACCAGCAGATAAAGCTTACTCCGAATACCCATACGAAAATCGTTAGTGCACCGACAATCTGTCCAACGAAAGAAGAATCAGCATTAGTAACAGGTACCAGCAGCAGACCAATCAGACCGCAAACACCATGTACAGAAAGTGCTCCAACAGGATCATCAAGTTTTAGTTTATCTATCATAACTATTGCTACCACAACAGCAAGTCCGCCAATTATGCCAAATAGTGACGCTTGCAGAGGTGTTGGAGTAGTAGGTTCAGCAGTTATCACAACCAGCCCGGCAAGAGCGCCATTAATAAGCATAGTCATATCAGCCTTACCGAACCAGATTCTGGCAAGAGCCATAGATGCAATTGAACCGGCAGCAGCGGCGGCATTAGTGTTCAGGAATGCAACTGCTACCTTGTGAGCAGTATCAACGCCATCCATTTGCAGAACAGAGCCTCCATTAAAGCCGAACCAGCCCATCCATAGTATTAGTGTTCCAAGTGCAGCCAGAGGCATATTTGATCCGGGGATTGGATTAACTTTGCCATCAGGTCCGTATTTTCCTTTTCTTGGTCCAAGCAGAATTACTGCAGCAAGGGCGGCTGAAGCGCCGGCAAGGTGAACAATGCCTGAGCCTGCAAAGTCAGACCAGCCAAGGCTTCCAAGATTAAACAGGCCAAATACATCTTTACTATTCCAGGTCCAGCTACCTTCCATTGGGTAGATAAAACCAGTTAATACCACAGCAAATAGCAGGAATGCCCAAAGCTTCATTCTTTCGGCAACTGCACCAGAAACAATCGACATCGCTGTAGCAACAAATACAACCTGGAAGAAGAAGTCAGATGCTAGAGAGTATGAGTCTCCGGCAGCAGCAGCTTGGCTTTTAATATAAAGGTCAATGGCTTTAACGCCTTCTGGTAACTCCTTTGGTAAAGTATCCAAAAATTCTTTAGGTATATTGTAAGAGAACGTTATAAGATCTCCAAGAAACCACGGGTGATCATACATAATTGCAAAACCACAAATAAAGTACATAACACAAGCTACAGAATAGAGAGCAATGTTTTTAGTAAGGATCTCTGTGGTATTTTTGGCTCTGACCAGGCCTGATTCAAGCATGGCAAAGCCTGCAGCCATCCACATAACCAGTGCGCCACATACCAGAAACAGGAATGTGTTGAGCACATATTGAATATCAACAATAGTAGTAGGTTCCACGATAATTCTCCTCTGTCTTGTTTATAGAGCTTCAGGACCGGTCTCTCCGGTTCTTACTCTGATTACATCTTCAAGATTGGCGACAAAGATCTTGCCGTCACCGATTTTGCCTGTATTGGCTGTGGTTCGAATGGTCTCTACAACCTGAGCACACATCTCATCGGATACGGCTGCCTCGATTTTGATCTTCGGAAGGAAATCGATAACATACTCTGCACCGCGATATAGCTCTGTATGCCCCTTCTGTCTACCAAAACCTTTAACCTCTGTCACTGTGATTCCCTGAACGGAGATGTCGGATAATGCCTCTCTAATGCTATCAAGCATAAAGGGCTTGATTATGGCTGTTATCATTTTCATATAAATGCTCCTGGCATGTTGTGTTACAAGTACAATGTTTTCAAACTACTCCCTGCATAAGGTGTGCCACTTTTATATGTGTATGAAATAAAAGGAAATAATCTTGTTTTTTGTGGGTTTTACATGTTGCGATAAATTGATAATTGAACTAATAAAGTGAGCTTTTTTAGCGCTGAACATCTTTGGTGCACTTTAAAGGAGCATTTTTTGCTAAAGAGAAAAAAATGAAGATTGGTCTATAATTTTATTTAGTTTAGTGAGCGAATAATTAAAAGTTATGAAAGAAAAAAAATACATAATTTATGCTTTGGCGATAGTTTTTCTGCATATTCTATCTATCATGTTCGTTGTTTTTTTTCATGATTCAGGTTGCAATTTTTATACTCAGATAATAGCTATTCTTTCACTTTTGATTTTTCTTAATATTCATTTAGGTTGCTTGTTTTATAAGCATAGTTGTCAGGTTAAAAATAGTCTTGCTCAGGTTTCTCTTTCAAAAGATCTGTTTAAATCAGTCGTAGAGATGATGCAAAAGGATATTGCCGACTTGGATAGAACCGCGCGTGAGCGCCGTGAAATGCAATATAAGTTATATTATTTTCACCGTATGGAGATGCTGTCTCGTTTGGCTGGTGGTTTGGCTCATGAATTTAATAATCTGCTGACACCGATACTGCTTTTTTGCGGAATAGCCAAAGAGGGTCTTTCCGAAAATAAAAGGTTGCTTAAAATGCTGGATTCGGTTTCAGAAAACTGCCTTAGAGGTAAAGAGTTAATAAATAAAATTCATTTTTTTGCAGATAATGCCGGTAATTGCAATAAAACGGATATCTGCTGTTATGATTTTGTTGCCGATATGATTGATTGTGCTAAAAATAAAATTCCTGAAATAACAGTTATTGATAACAGAGTCGATAATTGCAATTGTATTCTTTTCTTGGATAAAGATATGTTTTTCGAAGCTGTTGAGAATATTCTTGATAATGCGGTGAATGCAGTTGAAGATAGATATGGAAAGAGGGATCAGGGTGAGTTTTCGATATGTATTGAAAGAAAGAGACTATTTTCAGATAAACCATGCGATAGTGGAAATAGTATAGTTGCTGGATTATATCTGGCAGTAGAGATTAAAGATAACGGGATTGGCATTAGAAAAGAGGAGATAGGCTTTATATTTGATCCGCTTTTTACCGCAAGAGATGTTGGTGCAGGTTATGGAATGGGAGCGGCAGTGTCAATGGCTATAATTATGGAGCATGAAGGCTATATAGAGGTTGATTCAGAAGGGGAAAACCGGGGAGCAACTTTCAGAATTTGGCTGCCTTTAAAAGAACAATTACTTAAAACCGGAGGCAAAGATGAAATCAGTGCTGGTAATTGATGACGAAAAACAGATAGTAGAGTTACTTGAGTTTGTTTTAGAAAAAAATGGCTACAAGGTAATAACCGCAGCAAACGGAGCTTTTGGGTTTAGGAAGTATAAAGAGCTTGAGCCGGATTTAGTAATTGTTGATATTTTCATGCCAAAGAAAAATGGTATGGAGACTATAGACGATATCATGGATATTAATAACGATTGTAAAATCATAGCCATATCCGGTGGCGGTAGAATTATTAATATGGATGAGAAAATTAAAAGGCTAAAGGAGTTAGGTGTAAGCTTCTTAAGTAAACCATTTGAGGAAGATGAACTTATCTCCCTGGTAAACGAAGTATTGGACAAATAGTCTATTCATTACCTGTATACAGGTTGTTATTCCTCTGTTGTCTATTTACGTTTCAATAAGTTTGCTTGTCGCAGCAATAAATTTGAATTGGCGTTTTTCAATAAACGGAGCAATTTCTTTAGTATCGCTGCTGGATTTCTTAAGGTGGATGGCTATTAGTATAAAGTGATTGAATGAGGTCTCTTCGGAGTCTGAAGCCCCGGAAGTAGTATTTTCCTCCATAGATTGTTCGACTTTACTGTGCCATCTTAATGCTTCTGAGCGGTTAAATGATCTAAAACTGTTATCCATATTGATAATGAAAACTCCCAATCCGTAAGCAATACAAATATATTCGAGAAAAGAGGGTGTTAATTCTTTTTCAGCCATGTTTATTTCACAGAAAATTTGGCAAACATGTAGTGATAGTTCCGCAACAAGCACGCCGGGATTTTTAAGAAGAGATGGTGCGTAGTGAATTTCATAGCCATTTTTATTCTTTCGGATAAATGATGAAGGTCTGCTGTTGTTTTTATGGATAATCGGTAGTTTCCTGGCAATATTTATATTATTAAGGGTTTTGTCAGGGATTATTCTTATAGCTGATTTTAATGAAAATTGTCTGCATATTATTTTTGTATAGTATTCTACCAGTTCTCTGTCTTTTTTCCCTTTTTGTTCGGGAAAATATTTTGCAGTTGGTAGAAGTATAGTCGGTGGGGAGGTTTTAGTATCTGCAAATAACGAATTATAAAACTGAATATGTTTGTTGACTTCATCAATTGACGGGGCGGCGGTTTTTGAAAATATCCCGA
>QZLD01000168.1 GCA_004796385.1 Gammaproteobacteria bacterium
ACCTTATTTGGCCGTCCATGGCCAAATAACCGCTATGCATATCTCTTTTCGGCTGCGCTTAAAGGGGGGGATTGGAGCTTTGTAGCAGAAATCAAATGGTTTTGTCCCTGTTGTTATATGCTTAAACACTATATGTTGTGTCCATTTGTTATTGCTAATAAATGGTTTTGTATGCAACATCGTTGTAAGCTAACAAACCATATATGTGGTGTATATCAATATGTTAATGGTGGTAAGTAATCTGCGTGGTTCTTGACGCTATTGTTCAATTGGGGTATTGTTGTAACACTATATATTGTGCTTGGCTGTTTGAGTGATTGGTGAGCGGCTATATGAGAATCAATGGAGGATTAAGTGTTAAAGATACATTTTTTAAATGTTGGGAAAGGAAATTGTACGGTAATTAAATTTCCTAGTGGGAACTTGGCTGTTGTTGATATTGATAATTCAAGAGTGAAAGATAAAAATGGAACGTTGCAAGACCCTCTACTTTTTTTAGATCAGGAATACCCAAATCAATCAATATTTAGATTCGTATTATCACATCCAGATATGGACCATATGTCTGGCCTAAGTGAGTTGCATCGGGATAGAGCTATTACTAATTTTTGGGATAGTGATAACAATAAAGAGGTTGATGTCGATAAGTTGCATCTTGGTGGATATGACCCAGATGATTGGTATAAATATCAAGAGTTAAGAGTAAAAGATGAAAATCCTAAAGCCATTAAATTGTACCAAGGTGAAGAGGCACAGAGTTACTGGAAAGAAGACGGTATTAAGATTCTAGGGCCGTCAAAACTCATGGTTGAAAAAGCCAATGAGACAGAAGAATACAATCATTGCAGTTACGTATTAAAAATTGAATACGAGGGGGTAAAAGTCATTCTTGGAGGGGATGCTACAAAGGAATCATGGCGTGATATATTGGAGCATCATGGGGAAGAAGAGTTAAGTGCTGATGTTTTTTTAGCTCCTCATCATGGTAGCCCAGATAATATTGAAAAAGATGTTTTTAAATATATTTCTCCGCAGTATGTAGTGGTGTCGGATCACCGAGGGCATAATTATGACTATTCTTATTATGATGATTTGGCTTCAGAGCAAGTGTATTCAACAAAGCATTTTGGGAATATAACCCTTGAGGTTAGTGATACGGTTAAAACAATTTTTCCTGAGAAGAATGGGTAGCAATAATGAGATTTGATTCTTATACTTTGAAGGCAAGAATTGCTCCTGCGCTTTTTTCAATTATTATTCCGATAATGGTTTTTAATCATTTTTATGTGTGTGATGAATTTTCTCATTTTGTTGGAGAAATTGCTGGGGCGAAGCTTGTATCGAACTTGAGTATATCAGGTATCTTCCTGTTATTCATGTCAGAGTTTGGAAGGGTAATAGGGAAGAATGTTTTTGAAAAAACATATTTTAAAGATGAGCGTTATATGCCTTCTGTTAATTTTATGATGTTTAATGATTCTACATACAGCGAGCCCCACAAAAACAGAATAAGAAACAAGTTGGCAGATGAATTCGGTGTGCAATTACCAACTAAAGAAGAAGAGAGTGCAGACCAGGATGGGGCCAGAGCTAGGATTGTGGAGGTAATGGCTTTTGTTAGAAAGAAGCTGCATGGTAATAAGTTTCTTCTTCAGCATAATATTGAATATGGGGCTATGCGGAATGCGATAGGTGGAGCAGTATTTGGTGTGATCTTATCAGTTATTAATGTCTTATTCTTCAGTTGTTTGGAACCTAGAAGTCTTGCTGTAAAAATAAGCGTTGTGACGCTTGTTTTGTACTTGTTTCTATTGGCTTTAAGCAAATACATCATTGAGTTTTATGGAAACAGTTATGCCAAAATACTATTTAGAGAGTATCTTGGGTGAGAATCAAAAAAAGCTGGCACGTGAAGTTTAAAATTATTACTAGATTCTATCCTATGCGGCAATAACGCTGAAAAATTGGGGTCGGAGTAAAATTAATTATGGATTTCCGCCTTCGTGGGAATGGCGCTAGTTAAAGCAGAGACGTTATGGATAATAAATTCGAATTAAAACCGTATGCTGAAGATAATCTGGGTGATGTCCTTGCCGCTATAGGTGAAGATCCGGAGTGGGACTTCATTATCTGCAGTGCGTCTAAGCGAGATAATTACGCTGAACGTCTTAAGAATAGTATTACCTATGTATGTTATTCCCAGTTAGGGTTTTGCGGTTATATCAGAGCAATAGTCGATAATGGAATGGCTCTATATATTAGCGAATTATTTGTAAAACCAGAGTGTAGAAATCAGAAAATAGGTCAGCAACTTATTGAGAAAGTAAAGGAAAGCAATTCTTCTTTTACTGTTTATGCATTGTCAGATGAA
>QZLD01000164.1 GCA_004796385.1 Gammaproteobacteria bacterium
ATTACCGGAGAAACGACACGTCCGGCAATCTACGAAATTAAAAATCAAAAAAGGATTTCGGAGATTCTTAAACTTGCTGGAGGCCTACTACCGACATCTTATACAAAGCTTGCCACCATAGAAAGAATTAATAAAAAAGATAACCGAACTTATGTAGATATCAATATTCGTAGCAAAAGTGGCTTAAATAAAAGAATATATGATGGAGATATAATAAAGATATTCTCTGTGCTGGATAAAGTTGAAGATGTTGTTCTCATAAAAGGACATGTAAAAAGAAATTTAGGATTGGAATGGAAACACGGGATGAAAATTTCCGATATTCTGAAAAACAGAGACAATCTACTTCCCGGTTATGATAGCCGTTATGCTCTTATTGAGAGAGAAGATCAAATCACAAAAAAATTACATGTAATTAATTTTAATATTGATAAAGCCTTGCTCAATGATTATAAAAACGATATTTCTCTTGAAAAAGGAGATGTAATTCATATCTTTGCTCTTGGGCAAGATCGCACTAAAAGTTTAAACTCTATTATCAGAAAACTTAATGAGCAAGCAACTCATAAACAGCCGGCGCAAACAGTATCTGTAAAGGGTAATATAAGAAGCCCTGGAGATTTTCCTCTTTATAAAGGGATGACCCTTCAGAATTTAATTTTTGCTGCAGCAGATCTACTACCGGAAACAGATATTAATTATGCTCTGATTGAGAGAAAAAATCCTGAAACTCAGGATTCATATATTATCCAAATTGATCTTTCGGAAGAATCTCAAAATAATTTTATTCTTAAACCATTAGATAAAGTGATAATTTTTGATTTGCACTCCAATAGACAGAGTATTTTGGCCCCCATTATCAGTAAGCTGGAAAGTCAAGCCACTTTAAACAATAAGCAACGCGCCATATCAATAAGCGGTAGAGTTAAATTCTCCGGGAAATACCCATATACAGAAAAAATGACACTTGCAACGCTTATAGATGCGTCGGGAGGATATCTTGATGATGTATATCTTGCAGATGCTGAGATTCGTCGTTACAAAACAATTAATGGAGAGCGACGAGAAATTTCTAAATTGACGGTGAATCTAAAAAATGACCTGTCACGTATAAAATTGAAGCCTTATGACGAAATTATTATTCGCAGAATTCCTGATTGGACAGAGACAGAAAGTGTTAAAGTTGTGGGGGAAGTGAAATTCCCCGGAACATACACTGTTTCCAAAAGTGATACCTTGTGGGATGTAATCAAAAGAGCAGGAGGAATTACCGAATATGCAGATCCAAACGCAGCCGTTTTTACCCGTAAAACACTAAAAGAAAAAGAACAACTTGAACTGGATCGTTATAGAAAACAGCTGGATCAATTATTGGCTTCAGAACAGCTTGAATCGGCAAAATCTCTGGATAAAACATTAACTCCTGACACATCAGTTATGGATACAGACTTGGCAAACCGAATAGCATCAACAGAGGCTATTGGGCGCCTGATTATAGATATGCCTAAAATTCTCAATTCAAATGGAGCGGAAGGTAATGTAACCCTTATGGAAGGAGATGTTTTGGCGATACCGAGAAAAAGACAGGATGTATCTATTCTGGGACAAGTTAACTTCCCTACATCACACCTGTATAAAGAAGGATATTTATTAGATGATTATATTTCCGAGAGTGGAGGATTCACTGCCAAAGCAGATGAAGACCGCATATATGTAATAAAGGCCAATGGATCAGTTCTGGCTACTGATCGCTCTTCATGGTTCAGTCAGCAATCTCATGAAATTGCACCGGGGGATACTATTGTTGTTCCATACGATGTAGATCATGTAAGCCCGATTATTCAGTGGGGTAATATCTCCAGAATCCTCTTCCAACTGGCAACAACAGCAGCTACTTTAAAAACAGTAGGCGTATTTTAACCAGGATAAATAATGCAAAACTCTGACAAATGGTATCTGATTCAATGTAAAAAAGGGCAAGAGGAGCGTGCTTTGCTAAATTTGGCAAATCAGAAATTCCACTGCTATAAGCCTTCAATTCGAATAGAAAAGATCACCAAAGGTAAAATTATTGAAAAAAAAGAACCTCTTTTCCCGGGTTATCTTTTTATTCAGCTTAATAAACTTCAAAGTAACTGGTCCGTGATTAGATCTACAAGAGGAGTTTTAAAACTTGTTGCATTTGGAAGAGAACCTCTGCCTGTTGATTCAGAACTAATAAAACAACTGAAAAAAAGAGAAGATATACCACCTTTAAAACCTGCTATAAATAAAGGTGATCGTATAAAAATTGAGAATGGTCCTTTTGCTCAGGTAAATGCAATTTTTGATGAACTAGATGGTGAAAAAAGAGCTATTGTACTGCTTAATTTAATGAATACTTGGCAAAGGGTAAAAATTCCTCTGGAGCAACTAAGCGCATAAAGTATAATAATCTTTCGCTGAATAATAGATTATTACTTCCTCAGAGCTGACATCCTTAATGAATCCGTTTATTGAAAAGAGCCAAGATGATATTAAAAAATATCTGATAGAAAGTGCCGATCATTGTGTTAAATGCGGATTATGTTTACAGGAATGTCCTACATATAAAACCGAAAATATCGAATCAGAATCTCCTCGCGGCAGAATCGCTCTTATTTCTGCTATAGCATCAGGTAAGATCTCAAGTTCAAATAAAGTTGAACGAAGGTTAGAAAACTGCCTATGTTGTCGGTCATGTGAAGCTGCTTGTCCGGCGCAGGTGAAATACGGAACAATGATTGATCTTTACCGCAACATTGCAAAATCCACAATAAACAGATCAATAACCAGAAATTTTATTGAAAAGTTTTCCATATTAGCTCTAACAGAAAAAACATGGCTACTAAAGCCGGTAAGACTATTTATCAGCCTTTATCAAAGATCCGGAATCAGAAAAATTGAGCTATGGAAAAAAATCCTTAAAACAACAACTCTCCACAGATTTGAAAAGTATTTACCTGAAAAAAAATGTTCTGGAACAGCTATTGCTGACAATAAAACCACAAATATTAAAAGCGTATGGTTATTTACCGGATGTATGGGAGAACTGATTGACATCAATACAGTAAATTCCGCTACCAAAATTTTACAAAAATTGGGATATAACGTAAAAATCCCCCATGGTCAAAGCTGTTGTGGAGCAATATCTATCCACAACGGAGCAATAAAACCAACAGTTGAAACAGCTATTAATAATTTAAAACAATTTGCAAATGATGACTCCCCTATTCTATTTATAGCTACCGGTTGTGGAACAATTTTGCAAGAATACAAAAATCTTCTTAGAGAATCTGAAAATGAAGAGAATGCTAAAATATTTTCTGATCGTGCAATAGAAATTACATCTTTTTTAAGTAAAGAAGAATTTCCTGATGGTTTTTTTACAAGCAAGAAAAAACTGACTATTGCGGTACACGAACCCTGCTCGCACAGAAATAGTATCGGTTCCCCGGAAACCCAATATGAACTACTAAAAAAATCAGGCTGTGTAAAAACCGTTCCGCTTAATAGCAATAATATCTGCTGCGGTGCCGCAGGAACCTATATGATTACAAATCCCGAGATATCGAAAAAACTTTTACAAATAAAAATAGATGATATATGTGATATTATGCCTGACGTTGTCTCAAGCACTAACATTGGTTGCATTTTGCATATGAATAGTGGACTACAGGAAAATTCCATTCCTAAAATAACAGTAAAACATCCACTTGAAATACTAAACAACTATTTATAATAAACTCTCGAGAAAACCGATCATTATAATATTTACAACTTCCGGCTTTTCGACAAGTAAGGCATGACCACAATCAGGCACAATAAGATATTGTGAGTTAGGAATATTTTCAGCAATTATCTCAGAACATTCTGGAGGATATAACTTATCTTCAGATGCTGCAATAACAAGAACAGGGCATCTAATCTGCGATAATTCATCAAGCAACCCATTGCCTGTTAAATCATTTAAACCAGTTTCATTTAATTTTGCCTGGCCTTCAAAGAAAGGATCGTTACAAATATTTTTCAGAAGTTCGACCCGCTGGTTTAAATCAGCTTCATTATTTTTAATATAAGATTCAGAAAAAATCACCTGAACCATAGAATTGTATAAAACTTCAGCCTGCTTTGATAACGCTTTATCCCTCCACTCTTCTAAAACTTTGCGGGAACGTTCGTCAACAACTGCGGCTGAAGTGTAAATCTGAATTGAATCGACAATATCAGAATAAGTAACAGCAAACTTAATTGCAACAAAACCTCCATAGCTAGTACCGACCATGTGAACCCTTGTTATTCCCTCCTTATCAAGAAGCTGTTTTAAATCTTCTGCATGTAACGCCATAGAATAATGTTTTTCCGGAGTAACTTCAGAGTTCCATTGTCCCCTGTATTCAAAAAGCAGATAGTTATAATTCTTCTTTTCAAGTAATGCCACCTGCTGTAACCATGATCCTTTAGGACTCATTATTCCATTTAGAAATACTACAGTAGGAAAACTTTTATCTTTCTCAACATACCTGTAAAAACAGTCAAATCCATTAATTTTCTCTTTTCTCATAAAAACCCCCGAAGCTTTATAGCCAGCTACGTTATATTTATTAGCAAGCCTCTGTACGGTAAGGTCTTGCTGCAACAAATAAAATAATCAGTAATTCTCTATTTAAACTCTAAAACAGCCACAATAATATACTCATATCAAGGTAATGCAACCCTTGCACTTTAGTATCTTCTAATTTAATTACAGAATTACTTTGACAAATTAGAATAAATCATTATCATAGCGCTCGTTATCATATGGATTTGATGGCTTTTATCGGATTTTTCCCGAAGAAACTGAAGTGAACCACCGGATAGAATAAGGACAAGCTACCGGAATTTAATTTGGTCGACATCCATATGACTGCTTTACCTTGCTACAACTGCTTATGTCTATGGAGTTTTCGATCGTCTATCAACCCTTGCTACTTAAATGGACAGACATTATGAAACTACTTGATACCAGTCGTAAATTGTTTGTATACGCAGGATTATTCATTGCATCAGCATGCTTAGCGTCAATTGCATCTGCCGATGAATATTCTAAAACCTATAACTTCTCCAGACCTGTTATTAAAGCTACTGGAGCTACTGATATTAATGGACAGGATTACTATTCTGTAACTCTGGCAGGAACAGACTCCGATGTTTCTCAACCAGGAAGCCCAATATTACCAGTTAAAGTTTCACGCATTCTTATTGGTAACAATGAAAATATAGTTGCAGTAAACGTTACAAAAAGCGATTTCATTGCTCTTAGCGGAAACTATCTGATTGACTTCGCCAAAGAGTCTGTTCCGTTTGAAGTCTCTAATATTGCAAGACCAACAGAAGCTGATTCAACAATATACGGCAGTGATAGTTATTATCCGGCTGAAATATTCAAGACTGAAGGAATCGGACTTCTACACGGAGCAGCTATTGCAGAAACAGCAATTTACCCGGTTTCATACAACCCTGTAACTGGCAAAATTGGGTACTACAACAGCATAACTGTTACCATTACGACAGAAGAATTAAATGGAGCAGCCTCCCCTACTGCAGAAACTGTATCAAGAAATCTTGCTTCAGATAGAGCTCAAATCCTGGCATTAGTTGATAACGCTGATGATGCTGAAACAATTATGCCTTTAACTTCCGGTGCTCCAGCAGCTTTTGACAGACAATATCTTATTATTACCACTGCAGACATGGTATCCGCATTTCAACAACTTGCTGATTTTCGCAGCAGTGAGCAAGGCGGTGGATTTACAACTTATATAGAAACTATTGACAATATCACATCAGAGTATGGTGGTGTAGATCGTGCTGAGCAAATCAGAAATTTCATAATCGATTGCTATGAAAATCATGGTACTACTTACGTCATACTGGGTGGAGATGCTGACGGAGAACAGGAACAGCAACTGATCCCGACCAGAGGAACATATGTAGGTAAAGGGAGTTATACCGACTACTACATTCCAACCGATCTCTATTTCGGAAACTTAGACGGCACATGGAATTACGATAATGATGAACTATGGGGAGAAACTAACGACGGTGTAAATGGAGGCGATATCGACTGGTATTCAGAGGTATTTGTTGGTCGTATTGCTGCAGATAATGCAACTGAAGCATCAAATCACATAAGCAAAATCATTGCCCATGAAACCACCCCGTCATCATATTATAAAACTCTTATGGTTGGTGAAAAATTAAACTCCAACCCTACTTGGGGCGGCGACAGAATGGACTTCCTACTTGGCTTCATGGGAGATATTTCCTATGGAAAGCTATATGATAGAGACTCTACAGATGAATCATGGCAAGATGATGAAGTTATAAGCCTTATCAATTCAGACGAATACTACTGGATTAATCACTTAGGGCACTCCAATAATACGTCAAATATGAGAATCAATCTCACAGAGGCTGCCGCACTTACAAATAGCAAATACTATTTCTTTTATACTCAGGGTTGTTATGCTGGCGCATTCGACAATCGCAACAGTAGCAAAAACTACATAGACAGCGATACTATTTCCGAAGAACTTACTGTTGGCAGCAGCTCCAGTGGCGCATTTGGCATTATCTCAAACTCACGTTATGGCTGGTACAACAGTAGTGGCACAAATACTGCTTCTAACAGATTGCACAAGTACTTCATGAAAGCCATTTTTGAAGAGGGCTATTCAAGAGCTGGTGAAGCCAACCAGATGTCAAAAGTTCACTCCGACGCTGGTCGCTGGGAACGATTTGAAACTACTCTATTCGGTGATCCGGTATCTCCAATCTACAATGTTCAAGCAGCATGTACTGAGTACACAGCTACCAATGACCAACACGTTGCGGCAGGAAGAGCGCATAAAGAATCATCCGGTTGGTGGTGGAGTGTAACTAACACCTACTATGCAAATGGTTCTGAAGATAACCTTGGAAGCACAGGAACAACCACTACAACATTGGCAAAAACCGGTGATAATTACTACACCAGTGGAACATGTCCTTCAGTTGAAAAAACAGCTCCTGTTATAAATATTGATACAGTTAATGCTCGCGCATTTAGTGTTGAAATTTCAGGTACAGCTTCAGATGAAGATGGAGATTTCTTTAGAGTTGAAATTCAAATCGACAATAATGAATGGATTCCAGTACAAGGAAATAAAAACTGGAATACCATCATTGATGGATTTACCCCTGGAGAAACACATACAGTAAGCGCCAGAGCATATGATGTAGGCGGAAGATATAGCGAAATTGCCGGCCCAATTTCGTTTACAAACCATGGAGAAGCACCTGTAATTACTGACCAAAGCATATATGTTCAAGCAGCAGTAATAAGCATAAGTGCCAATGTAACAGATGTTGATGGTGATATTGTTGGAGCAGATGTAAAAATTGGCGATGAAGACTGGAAACCGGCATCAAGAGAGTGTACTGGAGAAAGCTGTTACTTATATCATCAGGAATTTGGATTTTCTCAAGGTGAATATGATATCTATATAAGAGCATATGATAATGAAGGAAACTATACTGCTGAGATATATGTTGATAAAGCCATAATTGAAGAGCAACACCCTCCTACTATAACTGAAAGTCACATCACACGAGAATACTACGATGGTCAGTATATTCTTAAATCAACAATTGCTGATGAAGATGGAGACTTTTACAAATGTGAATTCCAACTTGATGGTGGTGAATGGCAAGATTGCTTCCTTGGCTGGTTCTATGAAAGCTATGCAGTACTGGGAAGAGCTGACGATCTTGGCTTAGGAGAGCACACTGTACAAAAAAGGATAATCGATACTGCTCTTCATGAAGCTTATTCAGAAGTTGTAACTTTTGAAGTTGTTGCAAAAGTTGCCCCTGAGATCACTGCTCTAAATGCCTTAGTTAATGCAGATCTAAGCCTAAACATTAAAGGCTATGCCAGAGATATTGATGGTGATGTCCAAAGAGTTGAGTACAGCATAGATTCAGAAGATAACTGGCACCTTGCATATGACGTTGAAGATGGATATGCATATGGAAACTTTAACTGGGGAACTCAGTCTGAAATATTAACTAAAGGAAATCACACAATCTATGCCAGAGCAATTGATAAAACTAACCAAATAAGTGAAGTATTTGGTCCTGTTGAAATCAATGTAGACGATCCTGTTGCTCCAACCTGTAGCATTGAAGGTGTTCGTTTTATAGAGGGAGAAGATGGCAGTAATGATTACTACCAGATTTACGGTACTGTAAATGATCAAAACAATAACCTGCAAAGTGTTGCTTCAAAATTTGATTACAACGACTACTGGGGGTCCAGTGCTTACTTTGAAAATGGCAATAATGGAGAAACCGCATATGAAATTGATATTTGGCCTCAGTCAGGACAAAGAACAGTTGAAGTTAAGGCGGTAGACTATACTGAGCTTGAAGCCTCCTGTGGTTCGATTTCATTTACAGTAGGAAATGCTCCTGTTATCGAGTCAATTAATATATCTGTTGATGGAACCAGCGTAACAATTTCAGGTACTGCAACTGATGCTGATGACAATATTGAATCAGTTAAAATTAATGTAGATAATGGCAGCTGGATAACTGCTTCAGGAACTACAAATTGGAGTATCACATTAATTGATCAAGAGGCAGGTGATCATATTGTCAAAGTAATAGCTGTTGACTCTGATGAATTGGTCAGTGATGAACTTGAAGGAAGTTTCCATATAGAAGAGATAACATACCAATGTTTTACTGCAACAAATAACGAACACGAATCTGCCAACAGAGCTCACTCTGAAACCGAAACAACCGGATATTGGTGGACTCAAACTACAGTTACTACATGGTATGCACTTGGTTCAGAAACCAACCTTGGCACAAGCGGCTCCACAGTAACAACGCTGGTTGAGTATCTTGATAACCCTGGTTACTACGTTGCAGAAGACTGCCCTGTTCCTCCTGCAGCTCCTGTAATATCTAACGTAAATTACAGTCAACCGGGAACTCAATCTCTTACAGTCACAGCTACTGTTACTGATGTAAATGACGATATAGATAGTGTAACTCTTGAATATGCTAATGGTGGTGTTGTGGCTACATGTTCAGCATCTGGAGATATTTACACTTGCAGCATAAACAACCATGAAATCGGAACATTCAGCTTTGTTGTTAAAGCTGCAGACGCAACTGCCAGAACAGCAACAAGTACAGCTATTGAGGTAGTATTTACAGAACAGCAGGATTCCCCTCCGTCTGTAGATTCATACGATCACTCAGTATCAGGCAGCACAGTAACAATCACCGGGGTTGCTTCTGATGTTGACGGAGACCTGCGATCAGTAGTTGTAATAGGTTTAGTTGCCCCATTAACATGTCAATCACTAAACACTTCAACTGGTGAATTTAGCTGTGAGCTTACTGGGTTGGAAGCAGGTGATTACACTGTAAACCTGGTTGCAACAGATGCTGCCGGCAATGAAAGTGCACAAGCTGGCCCTATCAGCTTTACAATAGAAGATGAAGGCCAATGCTATACAGCTGTAAACAATGACCATGTTGCAGCCGGCAGAGCATATGTTCAATACAGTGTTCTGGTATATGCCACAGGTTCTAAAGATTACCTGGGCATGGGAACCAATACCACATCACTCCAGGAAAGCTCTGACGGAGTGTGGACAAAGGTTAATAGCTGCAATTAATTAGTTAGCTAAAACCACATTAAAAGCCGATTCAGAAATGTATCGGCTTTTTTATTGCCATTAAAACAAGTATTATTCGTTTAAAGATTGCTTAAATATCAAAAACAAAATTTTCACAGGCATCAAAAATGGCACATAAAATTGAAATGGTTAAAACAGAAGAACAAATTGAGCTAACTGCAACACTTGCAAAAGAGATCTGGACAGAACATTACACCCCAATCATTGGTATAGAACAGGTAAAATATATGCTGACTAATATGCAATCAGCGACGGCAATAACCAACCATATTTCAAATAACTATCAATACTATCTGGCATATTACAATAACCAGCCATCAGGATATTTTGCTATTATTGAAAACAGAAAAGAAAATAGCATTACTCTAAGTAAAATTTATGTAAGTCATAAAAGCAGAAACACTGGAACCGGCTGTGAAATTATGAATTTTACAAAAGAAAAAGCGCTGACAAATAACGCATCAAAAATATCATTAACAGTAAACAAACATAATCACAATTCAATTAACTGGTACAAAAAAAGAGGATTCAAAATCACCGAAGATATAATTAATGATATCGGCAATGGTTTTTATATGGATGACTATATTCTTGAACTAACTATAGCCAAATAATTCAGTTTAAAAATTCAACTCTGTTTCTGCCATTCTCTTTGGCAGAATATAGAGCTGAATCAGCTCTTTCTATAAAGTGGCTTTCTGATTCATCGGTATAATATTCTGCACATCCTAAACTTGCAGTAATAGGAACTGCAATAGTTTCTGTTCTAACCGGGCTCTCTTCAATACTCTTTCTTACTCTCTCCGCAAATCCTACTGCACCATCCAAATCACATTTCGGCAAAATAATAACAAACTCCTCCCCACCGTAACGACAAACTATATCCATATCTCTGGCCTGACACGAAATTCGTCCCGCTATATCCTCGAGAGCTATATTTCCGCTAACATGTCCATATGTATCATTAAACTTTTTAAAGTGATCAATATCCAAAATCACTATACTCAGGGAACTTTCTCCTGCACAACGTTGATATTCATTTATTCTCTGTTTCAATTCATCCTGAAAATACGCAAAGTTTTTTAATCCGGTAAGTTTATCTGTTATAGCAAGAACGTTAAGCATTTCAGCTTTTCTTTCAAGGTCACTATACAGTTTTTCTATCTCTTTTTTGGAATTCAGAATCTCACTATTTTGCTCTTCAACAGTTTTGTAAAGATCTGCATTATTAACTGCGGTTATTACAAATGAACATAGTTTCTCCATTATGCTAATGGCCTGATCATCAAGATCAACAAACTCATCAAGACTCCACATTAATATTACTGCAACAACCTTTCCAGAACCCCTTATATCTTTAACCGGCATACTTAAAAAAGAGCATGCAGTACCTGCCGCCTCTATTCCAGCTCTATCATTAGCCGACATTGGCAGGTGCATAATCTGTTTTATATCTGGTATATAAAAATGTATATCCTGACAAAATGATGTTGCCAAAGCTCCGGATTGCGGCTCTAAATCATAAACGGCTTTCTCACTGAAATTGCTCCATGAAATACTGCGAGGATCGGCAGGATCTCTGGCAAATCTGTAATGACAACGAAGTTTGTCATCTTCATCTTTAAAATACATTCCAAAACAATCAAAATGAAATCGTCTGAAAAGCTCGTTGGCAAAATTGCTATATATCTGCTCTGGAGTTATAAGATTATTAATACCTAAAATAAAATCCAGAAAGCGCTTTTGCTCTCCCGCCGCAACTCTGATCTTTTCCTGATTATCACCTATATGTCTTATTATCTGCAGAGAATATAACCCCGATGCAAAATGTTTAAGCGCATCCATTATTGGTTTTACATCACTTTTTCTAATCTTTCCGGCCTGTTTAAAAAGTGAAATGGAACCTATCAGTTCATTTTTAAATCCGGAATTATAGAATATAGGTGTTATTGCCATTGAGCTTAAACTCATTCGAGCAAAATGATTCTTAACATTTTTGCTGAATTTATAGTTATTGTCACGGTGATAATAAACAGTTTCCCCCTTTTTTAAAGCAATCATACTCTTTCCATATTCTGTTATTGGGAAATGGTATTTTGCATATGTAGATTCCAGCGCCTGAAATTTCTCAGGAAGTCTAACAATCTCAAAAAACATGTTTTCTTGGTCTTCATCAGGAAATGCTATAGTGTGCCCATCAAATTTTTTAAGGCTAACTATATAATCAGATAATATTTTTGACAGTTCCTGATGACTTGCTGCAGCACAAATCAACTCAAGCCATTTGTAATCTAATTTACCGCTCATAGAAAACCCATATCACACAATTAACAATCCTATATATAAATTTAGTGTAATTTAATGGGTAATCAAATAGTTTTACTGAAGATAAATAGTCTGAAATTCCATAAATTAAATCGCTCCTGTCAGTTCAACTGCTGCATCGACATCTACCGATACTATTCTGGAAACTCCCGGCTCGTGCATAGTAACTCCCATAAGATGGGTAGATATCTCCATTGTGGCCTTGTTATGGGTTATAAATATAAACTGTACTGTCTCCGACATCTCTTTTACCAACTGTCCAAAACGACCAACATTGGCCTCATCCAATGGCGCATCCACTTCATCAAGCATACAGAAAGGTGCCGGATTTAATTGAAAAATTGAGAATACCAATGCAACAGCAGTCAGAGCCTTTTCCCCTCCTGACATAAGCTGAATATTGGAAATTTTCTTCCCCGGTGGACGAGCCATTACAGAAACACCGGTATCAAGCAGATCTACTCCGGTAAGTTCAAGATAGGCATGGCCTCCACCAAATAACCGCGGGAACATCTCCTGAATACCGGAATTAACCTTATCAAAGGTCTCTTTGAAACGGGTTCTGGTCTCTCTATCTATTTTTTTGATTGCATTTTCCAAAGATTCCAATGCCTCGTTCAAATCCTGATCCTGCTTATCAAGATATAGTTTACGCTCATATTCCTCTTTATATTCATCTATAGCAGCAAGATTTATAGAACCAAGTCTCTGAATTTTGAGTATTGTCTCCTCTAAAAGCTTATTCCATTCCTGTTCTGTCGCATCTATACTAAGTTCCCGCTCAATATCTTCGAAGATATTTCCTGTTTCCTGCAGTTGAGAAATATAGTTATTGTGATGAACTCGTAGTTCCTGCAGTTTTATTCTAAGACCTTCCAGCTTCTCTCTTGAGATCTGAGCTCTCTTTTCTGCCTCCATACGCAGTTGATCCGACTGACTAATTCTCTGCTCGATATCACTGATAACATCTTTAGCATCAGCCAATCTTCCCTCTACATCTTTTCGGCGTATAAGAAAACGTTCTAGTTTTTCCGGAAGATCTGCCTCTTCGTCAAGTTCTAATAATTTTTCAGCAAGTTCAGACTTTTTTTGTTGCAACTCTTCTATACGAATTTCAAAACGGGTTATCGCCTGCTCTTTAGAGGCAATTATATGCTTTACCGATTGCAACTCCAGAGCACAGTTATGTGACTGTTCTCTACTACTACTTACTGCCTCCTGAACCTTGCTTATCTCTTCGCGTAACTGATCGCGCACCTCTTCCCGGCTTTCTCTTTCACTTTCAATCTTTTCCGACTCCGCCAGATTTTTATGAAGCACTTTTCTGGACTCTTCCAATTCTGTAAGAGATGTTGCCACAATTCCTTCTGCTTCTGCGATATCGGTCTCGATTCTCTTTTTTCTCTCCTGAATCTGTTCCAGGCGCATTTTTTTGCCGCCGATTCTGGCATTTACCGATGACACCTGACGATGCACATCATTAACAGATCGCTGTAACTCTTCTCGCCTGGACTCGAACTCTGTAAGTTTTTCTCTACCTGCTGCCAGATCATTGGTAATCCGTTCGGTAATCTCTTCCTGCGAAAAAATCTCGTCACGTAACTCTTTGATCTCACTCTCTCTGGAAATAACACCACTATTCGAGTCATTACTGCGACTAACCCTGATCCATCCATATCCAAGCCAGATTCCATCTCTAGTTACTATAGATTCCGTTGCTGCAAGTTTTGCTCTAAGTTCAATGGCATGTGTAATATCTTCCACGGCGTAAACACCACCGACAATATCATCAAGCCCCCACTCCGAATTAATATATTCAGAAAGCCTGGTTGCAACAGTAGCAGTTTGCTCAGATAATTGAGGACGATGCTGTTTTGAAAATGCGGTGACAGCTCCTTTATCCAGAGATTCTAAAGCAGGAATGATATCCTCAAGATTATCTATACAAAGTGATTCTATATTGCTTCCCAAAACAGTTTCTACAGCCTTCTCCCATCCTCTGGTAACCGACAAACTTTGACCAAGCCTCTCAACATCATCCAGATTATTTTTTTGCAACCACTCTTTGATTTTTTTATTATCCTTACCAAAGGCTGCTTGCTGCAACGCTTCCAAAGAAGACAATCGCCCGGATTTCTGTTGTAAAGCTCCTTTTAACTCACTAAGTTCCGTAGATAGATCTCTATTACCGGATCTTCGACTATCTATAGACTGAATCGCCCCCTCAAGTTCATGCTGCAATTCATACTGCTTCTCTTTAAGAACAAATTCCTCTTCTGTAAGGATCTCTATCTCTTCCAGAAGAGGCTCATCGGTAATATTCTGCTTCTCAGTATGCAGACGCTCCAATCTCTGTTTATGCTGATTAATCTGTTTTTCTATCTGATCTATCTTAGATCTTTCGGCCTCCGCCCTCTGCACCGGCTCTAAAGATCTGCGATTGAAGTAATCCCATTCGTTCTGCCATTCCTGCCATTTATGGTTTACCTCATTAAGATATTCAGCCGATTCTTGTTCCTTCTCTTTATAATCTTCATACAGAGGCCCTATCTCCTCCAACTTTAATTTTGCTTCCTCCAGCAATATGCGTTCATCTTCAAGCTGTTCAGTCGCCGACTGCAAAGAGACATCTGCAGAAGTAGCCTCGCTCTCAAAGTTACCCCGTAAGTTTTTTTTATGCTGCATAGTCTGCTCTATTCTGGCAATTTCACCTCCAACAGAATAAAATTCTTCCTGAATTTTATTTAACTTCTCATTATTTTCAGAATAATCAATACGCGACTGCTCTACATTCTTTTCTGAACGCCGCTGATCTGAAATACTTTTTTCAAGATTAATATTTTCGGAAGCTATTTCTCTATCTATCCCCTCTATCTCCTTATTAAGACGAGAAATTTTAATAGTAAGCAATTCAGATTTAATCTGACGCTCTTCGGCTTTGAGTTTTTTATACCTCTCTGCAGCCCTTGCCTGACGCTGTAATTTCTCCAACTGCTTACCGACTTCTTCTCGAAGATCAGTAAGCCTTTCAAGATTCTCACGGGTATTTCTTAACCTTGTTTCGGTTTCTCTACGCCTCTCTTTGTACTTTGAGATTCCTGCAGCTTCCTCAATATATACCCGCAACTCTTCCGGCTTAGCCTCGATAATCCGTGAAATCATTCCCTGTTCAATAATGGCATAACTGCGAGGTCCCAAGCCTGTTCCGAGAAAAAGATCCGTTATATCTTTTTTGCGACACCTGGTCCCATTAAGAAAGTAGTTTGACGTACCGTCGCGACTCATAATCCTTCTTACAGAAATCTCATTGTATATTGCATACTGCCCACCTGCCGACTTATCGGTATTATCAAAAATAAGCTCAATACTAGCCTGCCCAACAGGTTTCCGAGACGTTGACCCGTTAAAAATAACATCTGTCATTGACGAACCACGAAGATGCTTTGCCGAACTTTCTCCCATAACCCATCTTACAGCATCAATAGTATTGGACTTACCACAACCATTTGGCCCAACAATACCTACAAGATTAGTTGGAAAAGAGATATTTGTATGGTCAACAAATGACTTGAAACCGGAAATTTTTATCTTACTTAAACGCATCAGTTACTTCCTTAATATAGCGATCCATTATCCGCAGAAATCAGACCGCGTATTATCTTCTATTTTCCACATAATTTAAATAAGTCTGATTTGCGACTATAAAAAAGGCCGGATCTTTTTACTTGCACCACATTTATATTGGTTTATCATACTTTCTGCTGGAACTTGTTATTCCTATGCAGGTTCTAAATTCCTTTAAACTACTGACGATGTAAATTTTATGAAAAAACACGCCCTATTGATATCTACTGCATTCTTGCTCTGCAATTGCTCTGTTTCGAACTTCCCCGGCCTATATCACGCTGAAGTCCAGCAAGGCAACCTTGTAGAGAAAAGCGATTTAAAAAAACTAAAAAAAGGAATGACAAAACAACAGGTGCTTTTTGTGCTTGGCTCACCATCATTCAAAGACACCTTTAATGAAAATCGCTGGGATTACTTCTTTTCAAGAGAATATAATGCTGATGAAACTAAAAATCACCCTATGGTTGTCTACACACTATTATTTAATAAAAATGGCTTAGAAAAAATAATCACTCCGGATAAAAATGATATTTTAAATAGAGGCTAATTTAAAAAAACTTCAAAGTTATACTCGACTCTGAATTTTAAACTCTTAACAACAAAAAAAGCCCTGAGAAATTTCAGGGCTTTTTTGCTGATAGAAACTATCTATTACTAAAACTATCTGTTACATAGGTGCTTCGCAATCACTTACAACCCAATAGTTTTCCTGGGTCTCTTCAAGAGTTGTCAATACAACACCGTTTGCTCCTAAATATTGAAAAGAACCCTTTGCAAAGAAAGATGTACCATAAGATATAGCTCTGCCTGCATCCGCATGTGATTGATTGCTGGCTCTTACACAAGTATTAACATCTTCAGCAACTACTGTGAATTTAACATCTTTAAGCTCACTGATAACACCCTCTGTATCCAGTGCTGCAATAGCCCACTCATGCTCAACGTCTTTCTCCATGCCACTTACATCAACACTACACTCAAATGAAGTTGGAATAATCGGAGTACATTCAATACCGGGAGTAGCAGGGTTACCCACAATAACCTTGTCCAGGTTACCATCTACATCATCAGCACTACCTGTAACAGTAAGAATACCATCTGTAACTACAGCGTTATATTCATAACTAACGATTTCAGGAGCATGATTAACTGTAGGATCTATAACTGTAAAGAAAACCTCATTGTGCTCACTCATTTTATCTTCTGCATCAAATGCAACCAGATACCATTCATTTAAGACATCCACCTGTAAATTAGGAACATCAACCACACACTCAAATGAGAACACATTAGGCTCAAGGTAAAGGCCGGGGCAATTCCATCCAAATGCAGCATTGCCAACACCAACAGAACTTAAATTACCATCAACATCTGTTGCTTTTCCGGTAACAACAAGCTGATAATCTTTAACTGTTTTTGTATATGTGTATTCAATAATCTCAGGGGCATGATTTGTTTCTTCCGGACATTCACCTTTTTGAAAGTTATCTCCTCCATCTGTTGTATTGAGAGTCGCAACAGATGAACCAATATAACCCAATGTTTCAAGCGAACCTTTAGCCTTGTACATTTTTGTATAAAAGAAAGATTGAGCAACAGCTCTATCGTTTGCAACATGCTCATCAAGTGACGATGTATATTGATCGCATTGAGCAAAAGCAGATAGAGGAGAAATTACTGCGGCAACAGCAGTAGCAAGTAAAGCATTTTTAATTTTCATAGTAAGATCCTAAATTAATTAATAGTTAAACCGATAAGTCCATTATTTTTAAATAGTGCCGATAGCACGATGTCCATTTGGTAGTGACCCTTACAATATAACGCTGAAAGACCACTGAGCGAATTCTATATTATGTTTTTTTCTTATATAAGTGATAAAAGTCATATCCATATATCGTGACCAAAGTAACCATATGTATTTCTATTGTTAATAATATTATTCTTTCCGCATATATTTCGACCGGTTAGAAATAAACAAAACAACTATATAATTAATATATAAAATTCGATTCTATAAAAATTGATGACAAATATTGATTAGATCATTCATATTGGGCAATATTCTGTGCAATATTTTATTTGGGTTGGAACATGAAGATATTTTCAAAAATATGGCAAAATCACACCGTTGGAGCTCTGTTCTTAATCGGCGCTTTGCTATGGATAGTTGTAGGCACAGGGGTTTGGGGAGAGGTTTCAAAGTGGGGAGGAGTAGGCTACGCCTCAAATTACTACTACAGTGTAGGAGTCAGAATCGCGATTCCTGCAAGCCTTGCTTTATTTGGCCTGACATTTTTTGCGTTTGTAATCGTTCATAATCAGAAAAAAAAACTACGCATCTTTTTAGTTATCGTAGAGACTTTTTTAACATTCTCATTAATAATACTGCTTAATTCAAACTTTCCTCCTTTACTTTTAATAATTATATCTGCACAAATCCCCTATCTTTTTAGAATCCAGTGGGGCTTTATCTGTATATTAATTGCAAGTGCAGCCTTCTATCTGATTTTAGAATTTTATTGGGGTAGAAGCAGAGTTCATATAACAACATTCTTCTGCTTTGCCTTTCAGTTATCAACATTTTTGGGTAATCACTATGCGAAAAAAGAGATAAAGGCAAAAGAGAACGCAAACCTCTTAAACAGAGAACTACTGGCAACCCAGTCATTACTATCTGAAACTGCAAGACAAAACGAACGCCTGCGAATTGCCAGAGATATTCATGACTTGATCGGACATCACCTAACCGCGCTAAGCATAAATCTTGAGATAGCTGAACATCTCTCTGAAGGCAAAGCTAAAAAGCAAATCGAAAAAGCCCATGCAATATCCTCTCTTCTATTAAGCGATGTCAGAGAGGCTGTCTCTGAAATTCGCAGCAGAGAAGATATTGATATTGAAGCATCTTTGCATTTACTGATAGATGAAGTACCAAAACTAAATATTTCGCTAGATGTCTGCCAAAATCTGAAAATATCAGATGCCAGAATTGCAGATATAATTCTAACAAGCATCAGAGAGTCAATAACAAATTCTCTGAAACACTCAAACGCATCAGATATGAACATAACTATATCTACCTTAAAAGATATAATTAAGATTGAGATTGTCGACAATGGATCAGGTAGCAAAAAAACAGTCTTTGGCAATGGTCTTAATGGAATGAAAGAGAGAGTTGAAACACTGGATGGATCTCTATCTGTAACTAATGATAATGGCTTTTCGATTATTATTAGTTTGCCTAATGTAGCTCATGGTTAGAAGAACACTGCAAACTATATCAAACTATTCTCAACAGCCTTAAGTACTGCCCTTGTTCTGTCGCGAACATCAAGCTTTGAAAGAATATTGGAGACATGATTTTTTATTGTACCTTCTGTAAGTTCCAGAGCCTGAGCAATCTCTTTATTACTATAACCACCAGCCATTAATCTTAAAATTTCCGTCTCTCTATTGGTAAGACCTATAAATACGGATTTCTTCTCAGCAGGTTTTTCCTGAGTAAGCCCTTTAAGAATCTTATTGGTAATTGCCGGCTGAATCATGGTCTCCCCTGCCACCACTGTTTCTATTGCCTCAACCAGCTGCTTCAGAGATACATCCTTAAGCATATACCCCTTAATACCAGATTTAATACCATCCAGAACTACTTCATGATCATCAAAGGTTGTTAAAAGTATTGTCGGAATATCAATACCTAAATGCTTCATCTTCTCAACAAGCTCAATCCCATCCATCTCCGGCATGCGGATATCGGACAGAATCACATCAGGCTTTTCTCTGATTATAACTTCCAGCCCTTCTAATCCATTGCCTGCCTCACCTGCCACAGAGATTTTGTCGGATATCTCCAACAAGGTACAAATTCCCTGTCTGACAATAGTCTGATCATCAATAACTACAACTCGAATCATGTTATCTCCATGATTTATTAATTAAAAAGGCAGACTCCTCACCTACCCCAAAAGTCCCAACAGGAAGAATGCCCCAATAGTTATTATCAGTAAAGCCCCGATTAACTCTATTACCGGGAAAACTATCGTTTTTTCAGTGAATTTTCCGGCAGTACCAGCCGCCCCTTTTCTGATAAAAACAGCAATCAGCGCAGCTGCTGATATTGTTACCGCCATACCTAATGACATGGCAAGAATCATTA